>JBMFXC010000059.1:0-17156 GCA_049964655.1 Acidimicrobiales bacterium | reverse complement strand
GACGTCCCCGACGTCCCCGACGTCCCCGACGTCCCCGACGTCCCCGACGTCCCCGGAACCGACGCCGACCTCCTGCGGCCGGCCCTGACCGTCGTTGGCGCGGCGGGGCACCTTCTGGCTGACCACCTTCGAGGAGCCCCCTGGAGCCATGGTCACACCGTAGAGGGCATCGCCCGCCTCCATCGTCCGCTTCTGGTGGCTCACGATGATGAGCTGCGCCTCGTCGCGGAACTCGTGGATGAGCGAGAGGAACCGTTGCAGGTTGACGTCGTCGAGCGCCGCCTCGACCTCGTCCATCAGGTAGAACGGCGAGGGACGCGATCGGAACACGGCGAAGAGGAAGGCGAGCGCCACGAGGGACCGCTCGCCGCCGGAGAGCAGCGAGAGCCGGCGGACGTTCCGTCCGGCCGGTCGGACCTCGACTTCGACGCCCGTGTCGAGCAGGTGCTCGGGGTCGGTGAGCGACAGCCGTCCGGTCCCTCCGGGGAACAGCATCGAGACCAGCGCCGAGAAGTGCTCGTTCACGTCGGCGAACGCCGAAGCGAACACCTCCATGATCTGCTCGTCGAGCGTCCTGATCACCTGGTTCAGATCGCGACGCGCCCGGCGCACGTCCTCCACCTGCGACTCGAGCAGCTCGGCGCGCTCGGTCAGGGCAGCCAGCTCCTCGAGGGCGAGCGGGTTGACCGGCCCGAGGGCCGCCAGTCGAGCGTCGATCGCCTCGGCACGGGCGGCGGCGTCGACACCTTCGGGGAGCGCCGGGGTCGGGGCGCCAAGCGCCTCTTCGGCGGTCGCCCCGAGATCGCGCCCGAGCGCGTCGACCACGGCCTCGGCTCGCAGCGTCGCCTCGGCCAGCTCGAGCTCGACGGCCTGGAGACGGCTCTGGGTAGCTGCCAGCTCGTGCTCGGCCGCCGAACGCCGCTGACGGAGGTCGTCGAGCCTCACGCCGCCCGCCCGGACCGCCTCGAGCTGGCGACGGTGGCGCTCCCGCAACGTCCGCACCATGGCGTCCAGCGACAGTTGCGCCTCGTCGACGAGCGCTCGCAGTCCTTCCACGGCCCGGACGTCGGCCTCGATGCGCTGACGCCGTTCGGCTGCCTCGACGCGCTCGTCGGCGTGCCCGGTGAGCCGCCGTTCCACCTCGGCGAGCCGGTCGCGCAGCACACGCTGTCGTTCGGCCAGCCCGGCCAACCGGGCTTCCCATGCGTGGCGGTGGTCGACCGCGTGGGCCAGCGCCTCCTCAAGCCGCCCTCGGTCCTGGCGCGCCGTCTCGGCGGCGGCGAACGCCTCGCGACGCGCCGCCTCGGTGGAGACGACAGCCTGCCGCACCTCGGCGAGCTGCTCGGTCACCCTGGCCAGCCGTGCCTCCGCCTCGGCCCGGGCTCGTTCGTCCTCGGCCATCGACGCAGCGAGCGCAGCGCGCTCGGTAGCCACCCGCTGGCGGGCGGCTCGGGCGGTCTGGTGGGCACCCTCGTTCCGGTCGTCAGCTCGCACCGCTTCGCCGGCTGCGGCGATGGCGGCCTCGAGAGCCGCTCGCGCCGCGCGTCGCTCCTCCGCCGCCTGACGTGCTTCGATCTCGGCCCGGGCGGCGCGCGCCTCGGCCTCCTCGACCGCCGCGGCCGTCACCACGTTGCCGCCGGCCCGGACCCGCCAGCCGGCAGACGAGAAACGGTCGCCGTCGCGAGTGACCACGACCAGGTCTGGCCGTCCGAGAGCGAGGTCGATGGCAGCGGTCCAACCGCCGTCACAGCACACTGCGGTGGCGAGCAGCCTGTCCAGCAACACACCCAAGTCGGCCTCGTCGCTGCGCCCGGGTCGGGGACGGACGTGCCGGCGCACGGGCTCGCTCGCTTCGGGTACGTCGACGTCGACACCGGTGGCGACGGTGGCCGACAGGGCGAGCACCGCTCCGGTGGCTTCGCCCTGGCGGAGGCGGTCGAGGGCCACCCGGGCGGCCCTGCTGCCCGAGACCACGACGGCGGTCAACGAGCTCCCCGCTGCCGCCTCGAAGGCCTCTTCCCAGCCCTCCTCGACCTCGACGAGGTCGAGGAGGGTCCCGACCACGCCGTCCACGTCGGCCAACAGCTCGGCGCCGGCGGCTCCGCGGGCCTCGTCGAGCACCCGCCCCAACGCCTCGGCCCTGGCGGCCGCCCGGTGGTGCTCCTGCTCGGCCTGGCGCAACGCCTCCTCGGCCGACTCGAGGCGGCGGGTCGCCGCCTGCCGGGTCGCCTCGGTGTCGGCCACCGCGGCCTGCAGCCGGTGGCGCTCTTGTTCCGTGGCCGCCAGTCGCTCGGCCAGCTCGTGCTCGTCGCCGTCCAACTCGCCCACGTGGCGCCCGGCTGACGCCAGCCGGTTGGCCAGCTGGTCGAGCAGCTGGCGCTCTCGGACCACCTCTCGCTCGAGGGCACCCGCCCGCTCCCGGGCCACCGTGGCCTGTTCCTCGGCAGCTCGCAAGTGGCTCCCGTCGCCCGTCTGCGCCACGTGGGCGGCCAGGGCAGCCTGGGCTTGGGCGACCGCTTCGGCCAGCTCGTCGCCGCGGCCCTCGAGGCTGGCCAGTTCGGACTCGGCGTCAGCCAGCTCGTCGGCCAGGCGGGCGCCTTCTGCCTCGAGCGTCGAGACGACGTCGGCGTCGGCAGCTGCGTCGAGCGCCTGGGCCAGGCCGCGCTGGCGCTCTCGGCACACCCTCACCAGGCCGCGAGCCCGCTCGACCAGCCCCTCGACCCGGGCGAGCGCCGAGGCCACGTCCCCCTCTCGCTGGGCAGAGAGCTCGTCGCTCGTCCGCTGGGTCTCCTCGTCGAGCTCGGCGAGGGACGTCCGCAGGGCAGCTTCGGCATGCCGGAGCGACCGCTGGACCTCCGTACCCTCGCTGTGGCGGGCCTCCAGCGCCGACAGTTCGACACCCGCCATCCACAGGCGTAGGGCACGTCGCTCGGCGACCAGGTCCGCGTGCGACCGGGCGGCGGCCGCCTGGCGCTCGAGTGGGCGAACCTGACGGCGGACCTCCCGGGTCAGGTCGCCCAGTCGTTCGAGGTTCTCCTCGGTGGCAGCCAGGCGTCGCTCGGAGCGCTCCCGGCGGCGCCGGTACTTGAGCACGCCGGCCGCCTCCTCGATGACGGCCCGCCGGTCCTCCGGCCGAGCGTTCAAGATAGCGTCCAACTGCCCCTGGCCGATGATCACGTGCTGTTGGCGGCCCACCCCGGTGTCCGAGAGGAGCTCCTGGACGTCGAGCAGTCGGCACGGCGTGCCGTTGATGGCGTACTCGGAGTCACCCGATCGGAACAACGTCCGCGTGATGGTGATCTCGGCCAGGTCGGTCGGAAGCTTGCCAGCGCTGTTGTCGATGGTGAGGGCCACCTCCGCCCGACCCAGGGCCGGGCGGCTCGCCGTGCCCATGAAGATGACGTCCTCCATCTTCGCCGAGCGCACCGTGCGCGGGCCTTGGGCCCCGAGCACCCAGGCCACGGCGTCGACCACGTTCGACTTCCCGCTCCCGTTCGGTCCGACGACGACCGTCACCCCGGGCTCGAGCTCGAGCACGGCGGGATCGGCGAAGGACTTGAACCCCTTGATCGACAGCGACTTCAGGAACACCGGGCGCTCACCCTACCGGTGCCGGCACGACGGCCGCGGCGGGAACGGTCACACCTGGCAGTGTTCGCAGAGGAACGTCGAGCGCCCACCGGAGCGGACCCGCACGATGGTGGCGCGGCACCGACGGCAGGGCTGGCCCTCCCGGTCGTAGACCTGGTGCTGACCCTGGTAGTCACCTACCTCGCCGAAGAGGTCGCGGTACTGGGCATCGGCGAGCGACGACCCGCGATGTTTGATGGCCTCGGTGAGCGTCTCAACCATGGCTCGCTGGAGGCGACGGACCTCCTGCGAGGACAGGGAGCTCGATACCCGGTCGTAGCGAAGCCCGGCGGCGAAGAGGATCTCATCGGCGTACATGTTGCCGATGCCGGCGACGAACTCCTGGTCCATCAAGAGCGCCTTCAACCCGGCGTTCCGCTTCGCCAGCAAGGCCCAGAACCGGTCCCAGCTCATGACGTCCTCGAGGGGATCGAAGCCGAGGTGCGCCAACTCGGCCAGCCGGCCGGTGGCATCGGGGGGCGGTTCGGCGACGAAGAGCTCCCCGAAGGTCCGCGGGTCCACGAACCGGAGCTGGCCACCTTGGGCGAAGGTCAGCACTGCATGGGTGTGCGGCGCCTTGGGCTCCTTGCCGCTCTTCGCCCGCTGGAGCTGGCCGCTCATGCCCAGGTGCACGACGAGCGTCTCGCCGTTGTCGAGGCCGAGCAGGAGGTACTTGCCGGCCCGGCCCACCGAGGTGATCGTGCGACCCTCCAGGCGAGCTCGGAAGTGCTTCGCCGAAGGGTGACGACGGACGGTCCGGCCGTTGCGGACCTCTACCGACTTGATCTTCCGACCGACCACCTCGCCCTGCAGATCGCGACGGATCGTCTCAACCTCGGGAAGCTCAGGCACCGCCTCCGCCTCTCTCGTCCCGCAACGTCCCGAACGCAGCTCGGGCTGCCGCCTGCTCGGCGTCCTTCTTCGACCGCCCCTCGCCGACGCCGAGGCGCTGGTCAGCAACGTACACCGCAGCCTGGTAGCGCCGAGCGTGGTCGGGGCCGAACCCCCGGACGTCGTAGCGGGGCACCCCGCTCCCCTGCTGGACCGTGAGCTCCTGCAGCCGGCTCTTGTGGTCGGCGCCACCGGGGCCGGCAGCCGCCTCGTCGAGCCGTGAACCGAGCACTCCGGCGATCAGGGCCCGGGCCGCCTCGAGCCCGCCGTCGAGGTAGACCGCCCCGATGACGGCCTCGACGGCGTCGGCCAGGATGGAGGCCTTGTGCCGGCCACCCGACAGGTCCTCACCGTGCCCCAGGTGCAGCTCGGGTCCGATGCCCAGCTCGTCGGCCACTCCGGCCAGCACGCGGGTGTTCACCACGTCGGCGCGCGCCTTGGCCATGGCACCTTCCGCCAGGTCCGGATGGGACCGGTAGACCAGTTCGGCGATCACCAGGCCCAGCACGGCGTCACCGAGGAACTCGAGGCGTTCGTTCGACGAGAGGCCGCCCTGCTCGGCACACCACGAACGATGTCGGAGGGCCTGCTCGAGCAGGTCCGGGTCACGAAACCGGTGACCGATGGCAAGCCCGCGACGGACCGATCCGTCCTCGCCTGCCACCCCTGGGGAACCGGTCGGCTCCCTGACCGGTCGGCTGGCGTCGTCCCCCTCCGGGGTCGGACCGGCGTCCACCGACGAGGTCAGGCCGCTCCGAGCTTGGCGTGGACGTAGTCCACCGCGTCGCGCACCGTCCGCAGGTCTTCCAAGTCCTCGTCGTCGATGTGGAACCCGACCGTCCGCTCGCCGAGCTCTTCCTCCAGGCCTTCGACCAGCTCGATGAGGGCCAGCGAGTCTGCGTCGAGGTCCTCGGCGAACGACGACGACTCCGTGATGCCCTCGGGGTCGATCTCGAGGATGTCGGCGAGCTGGTCCCGGATCAGCTCGAACACCTGACGTCGGTCGAGGGGACCCTGTTCCACGTGGGTCTCAGCGGGCACGAGCGCTCCTCGGGTAGGCGTGTCAGCGGCAGTGGCCGCGACGGGACGGTGCGCCGACGAACCGACCGGCTCGCGGCACGCCGCGCAGTCTACCTGACCAGCCCTCCGACCAGCCATCCAGCCGGCGACCAGCAGGGTGAGCAGGGGCCTGGCGCAACCGGCTGTCAGCCCTCCAGGGCTTCGGCGATCGCCTCGATGCCAGCCAGCAGGGCGGCCGACCCGGAGTCGTCGAGCACAGCGAACGCGGGGGCGAGGATCCGGTCGGTCATCGCCTCGACCTCTACCCGGGCGGCGCGCTGAGCGTCGTCCACCTCGGGAACGTCGCCCTCTGGCCATCCGAAGAGCGTCATCGCCTCCGGGCGGGTGAGGAAGTGGGCCACCTTGTCGGAGAGGCCGGCGGCCCGCACGGCGGCCAGGTGGGCACTGCCGCGCAGCTCACGCAGGACGGCGACCAGCTGGAGCGCCCTGCCCTCGGGGTCTTCGACGAGCGGCGCGTGGCGGAAGGCGGCGAAGAGCGTGAGCCCTGCCGGCTCGGCGGCGGCGACGACCTGCTCGGCGGCGGCACAGAACTCGGCCAGGCCGGACCGGCCGGTCAGGCGAGCCCGGCCCAGCTCGGCAGCACAGGCAAAGTGGGCAGCCGCCGCCTCCCGAGGCGAGACCTTCTCGCACCCGGAGGTCCACATGGCCTCGACGACCGCCGGGTTGAAGTAGCCGAACGCGCTGTGCACCACGGCGGCGTCCACGTCACCGAGCGTCCCCCCACGCCCGAGGAAGTAGAACTGGAAGACGTCGAGCCCGAGCTCCTCGCCCCGCGCCACCGTCTCGGGGACGAAGTAGTAGCGGTAGCCGAGATCGTTGATGAGCGGGCAGACGCGAGAGAGCAGCTCGTCGGTGGTCACGGCCGCAGGATACCTGGGCCTTCGGCCGATCGGATTGCCGCCTTCTCCTCGCACCGGCGGCGGCATCTCCGCCGGTCCTCCCGACGACCCCGACCGTCGCCCTCGGCACCGCTAGCCTCGCGGCGTCGCCCCGGACAGCGACGCGCCGGAGAGCACCGGCGCCGCGGACCCCGTGGACGACGAGGAGCGCACATGTTCGAGTGGTCGCAGGAGCAGCAGATGGTGCGGGATGCCGTGCGACGGTTCGTCGAGGCCGAGATCGCCCCGCACGTCGAGGCGCTCGAGCACGGTGACCTCCCTCCCTACGACATCATCCGAAAGCTGTACGCCACCTTCGGCATGGACGCGGTCGCCCGTGACCGCTTCGAGCGCCAGCTCGCACGTGCCCGGTCGAGACGTCCAGGTGGCGGTTCAGGCGATCGGCCGGAGGAGGCACCCCCGGAGAAGGAGGGTGCCGGTGACGGCGGGGCCGCCGCCATGACGCTCATCCCCATCGTCGAGCTGTGCCGCTTCTGCCCCGGCATCGTCACCGCCATGGGGGTCAGCGTGGGCTTGGCCGCCGGCACCATCATGAAGCGGGGTACCCCGGCCCAGATGGAGCGGTGGGGCCTCGACCTGCTCACCTTCGACAAGGTCGGGGCCTGGGCCATCACCGAGCCGGGCTCGGGGTCCGATGCCCTGGGCGGGATGTTGGCGACGGCCCGGCGCGACGGCGAGGAGTACGTGCTGAACGGCAACAAGACGTTCATCACCAACGGTCCCTATGCCGACACCATCGTCTTCTACGCCAAGCTCGACGACGGCTCCGACACCCCCGTACGCGACCGGCAGGTGCTCACCTTCGTGCTGGATCGCGGCATGCCCGGCCTCGAACAGTCCAAGCCGTTCCGCAAGATGGGCCTGCACTCCTCGCCGACCGGCGAGCTGTTCCTCTCCGATGTCCGT
The DNA here is from genome assembly GCA_049964655.1 of Acidimicrobiales bacterium. Classification (GTDB taxonomy): domain Bacteria; phylum Actinomycetota; class Acidimicrobiia; order Acidimicrobiales; family RAAP-2; genus JAJZJT01. The sequence goes on along the minus strand of JBMFXC010000059.1, from coordinate 9,750 downwards.
GTCGGGCGTGACCGACTGCTCGGCGAGACCGAGGAGGAGCGGGACGGCGGTGGCCGCGAGTCGGCCAGGGACAACTTCGTCACCGAGCGGGCAGGCGTCGCCGCCATGGCACTCGGCGTCATCGAGGCCTGCCTCGAGCTCTCGGTCGCCTACGCCAGGGACCGCACGCTGTGGGGGCAACCGATCGGGGACCGCCAGCTCATCCAGCTCAAGCTGGCCAAGATGGAGGTCGCCCGGCTCAACGTGCAGAACCTGGTCTTCCGGCACATCGAGCTCTCCGCCGCCGGCAAGAGCCTCACCCTCGCCGAAGCCTCGGCCATGAAGCTCTACTCCGCCCAGGCCGCCTCGGAGGTCGCCATGGAAGCCGTGCAGCTCTTCGGCGGCAACGGCTACATGGCCGAGTACCGGGTCGAGCAATTGGCTCGCGACGCGAAGGTCTTCCAGATCTACGCCGGCACCGACGAGATCCAGGTGACCCACATCGCCAAGGACCTCCTGCGACGCTGAGGCCCCTGTCGTGAGCAGTGGAAGGAGGCCCCTCCTGTGAGCAGCCGGAGGGAGACCGTCGACCACCCGACGCCGGCCCGTGTCGTTCGCCGCCGGGGCGGGCGATGCCAGGGCAGGCGGTGGGTCCCCCCCGTCGACGGGAACCGGAGGCATCCCCTCAGGGGCGTGCTCGCCGTCCTCGGTGCGGCGATCGTGGCGGCCGGTTGCACGGGCCCGCCACCGCAGAGCGGTGACGGTGCAGCCGCATCCACCAGCTCGCCACCACCGGCGACAGTCGCCACGCCCGCCCAAGCGGCTGGCTGGTCCGCCCCTCAACCGGTGGCGCCTGGGCCACTCGACGAGGTGTCGTGCCCCACGAGCGCCACCTGCACCGCAGTGACGGCCACGTCGGCGTTCACGTGGACGGAGGGACACTGGGCCGGTCCCGTTGCCCTGCCCGGCTTTGCCGGGCCACCCCCCGCTTCCGGGCCCGCCGCTCTGGTCTCCTGCCCGGCCGCAGGGACCTGCATCGCCGTCTCCGCCGACGGCACGAGCGCCCGCTCCACCGGCCCGAGCTGGCAACCGGCCGGCCAGCTCGTCGCCGCCCACCAGCCGACTGCCCTTTCGTGCTCCTCCCCGACGTTCTGCATGGCCGTCGACGCCGAAGGCTTCTCCTACCACTACGACGGCTCTGGCTGGAACCAGACCGCAGGGGCCTGGGGTTCGGCGAGCGCTCTGTCGTGTGCCTCGACGACCCTCTGCATGGCCGCCGACGGCGGCATCGCCCAGTGGGACGGCACGGCGTGGAGCAGGCCCGCTTCGATCGACCCGAGCGGTCAGGTCGTCGCCGTCTCCTGCGCGTCGGAGACGTCCTGCACTGCCGTCGACAGTATGGGCACCGCCCTCCGTTTCGACGGGACGGGGTGGGGGCAGCCTGTCCCCCTGCCCGTGGCGGGAAGAGGGCACGGTACGGGCGACCCCGTCGCCCTCTCGTGCGCCGGGCCGACCTTCTGCGTCGCCGTCGGGGCAACGGGGCTGGCCTGGCAGTACAACGGCACGACCTGGTCGCGCGCTGTCGACGTCGACGGCACGCATGCCCTCACCTCGGTGTCGTGCCCGGCAACGAGCTCCTGCCTGGCGGTGGACGCACGGGGTTGGGCGATCCGGCTCGGCCCACCGACCTGACCGATCGCTCCCTGGCGCTCACCTTCCGGCAGCCGGCACCTCGGGCATGCTTGCCCCGGTTGGCTCTGCGGCACCGTCCGCTGGTGCGACTGCGTGGGCCACGGCGTCGACCAAGCCGGCGACCGCCAGGTCGTGGGCGACGATGACGGCATTGACGATGGCCGTCGGGGAGGAAGAGCCATGGCTGATCACGCACACGCCGTCGACGCCGAGGAGCATCGCTCCACCCGTTGCCTCGGGGTCGAGCTCGGCAGCCAGTGGGGCCAGCTCCGACACGACCGCCTGCGCCGCGTCGGCCAGGGTGGGCCGTCCGAGGATCTCCGCCAGCGCGCCGACGAAGAACCTCAGTGATCCCTCGAGGGTCTTCAGGGCCACGTTGCCCGTGAAGCCGTCGGTGACGACCACGTCGGCCGCGCCGTGGAGGAAGTCACGCCCTTCGACGTTGCCCACGAAGGTCGCTCCCTCGCCCAAGGCACCTTCCGCCAGGAGCCGGTGGGTCTCCTTGGTCAGCGGTGTCCCCTTCGACTTCTCCTCGCCGATGGACAACAGTGCCACCCTCGGGTGGTCGACCTCGTAGCGCTGCCGAGCGAACGCCGCCCCCATCTGGGCGAACTGGACGAGCATCGCCGCGCTGCACTCGGCGTTGGCACCGGCATCCAACAGCACCGTGGGAGGGCGCCCCGTTCCCGGGTTCGGGATGGGTGTGGCGATGGCAGGTCTGATCACACCGGGGAGACGCCCCATGCGCAAGAGCGCGGCGGCCATTGCCGCCCCCGTGTTCCCCGCCGACACCATCGCCAGTGCCTTCCCGTCCCGGACGGCCTCGGCTGCCCGCACCAGGGAGGAGTCTTTCTTGCGCCGCACAGCCTGGGCGGGATCGTCCTCCATGCCGATCACCTCGGAGGCCTGCAGCACGGGGAGCCCCCCCGTATCCCCCATGGCTCCTTCGGGGCCGACCAGCAGGACGTTGACGCCCCGCTCCCCGGCGACCTGGCGCGCCCCAGCGACGACGGCGCCGGGCGCGTGGTCGCCGCCCATGGCGTCGACGGCGACCGGCAGGGACCGAGCGGCGTCACCGGTAGGCCGCTCCCGCCGCCTGGCCATCAGTCGACGTCGAGCGCCTGGCGTCCCTTGTACCAGCCGCAGCTCGGGCAGACCACGTGGGGCAACTTGGCAGACGAGCACTGCGGGCACACCGAACGGGCCGGCGGACGGAGCACCCAGTTCGATGCCCGGCGGCTCCGGCTCTTCGCCTTGGAGGTCTTCTTCTTGGGGACGGCCATAGGGAGGAGATCCTAGTCGACCCGGAGCCGACCCCTTACTCGCCCTGGGGACCGCGTAGCTGGTCAAGGACCGACCAGCGCACATCGACCTCGACCGCACAGTCGCACGAGGTGACGTTCAAGTCGGCTCCGCACCGGGCACACAGGCCCCGACAGTCCTCGGCGCACAGGGGAGCGAGCGGGAGCTCCAGCAGCAGGGCGTCCCGGACGAGGGGCTCGAGGTCGACGTCCGTGCCCTCGAGCTCGTAGGCGTCGTCGTCACCCCCGGCTCTGCCGGAGGACGCCGGCGCTTCGAACCGCTCTTGGACCTTCGAGGAGAGCCGGCCTTCGACCGTGCCGCCGCACCGCCGGCACTCTCCGCGCCAGGGGGCAGACACCGTTCCTGCCACCATGATGCCGCCGGGGTAGGACGAGAGCTCGACGAGCACGTCGACCTCGGCGTCGTCGGGTACGGACGCCGACAGCACGGCCACATCCGAGACGGGCGCCCGAAGCTCGACCTGACGGCTGGAGCCCACCACGCGCCGGAGGGCAGCGACCCCGACGAGGTAAGGCCGGGAGCGATCCGGGGTCATCGGGTGTGTCAGTCGAGGTCCTGGTCGAAGAACGCGTCGGGCCCGTCGTCCGGCTGTCCGGCGTCGCGCTCGTCCACGACGTCCTCCCAGGCACCTCGGTCCTCCCAGCCACCTCGGTCCCCGAGCCCGTCGTCCACGTCGCCGTCTTCGAGGTCGTCGTGCACGACCGGGGTGGCCCGGAGCTTCTCGCGCCCCGCTTGCACGGTCTTCAGCGTGCGATCGAGCACGATCTCGAAACTGGCGAGCTTCTGGTCTGCGTAGTCCTCGGCCTCGTGACGGAGGCGTCGGGCCTCGTCGTTGGCCTCGTCGACGATGCGCTGGGCCGTGAGGTTGGCCTGACGGACGATCTCGGTGCGCTGGACCATGCGCTCGGCCTGCACCTTGACCTCGTCGAGGAGGGCATCGGCTTCGCGTTGGCGCTCGGCCAGGAACGCGTCGCGCTCCTTCAGCAGCCATCGAGCCTGGCGCAGCTCCTCCGGCATGCGCTCGAGTGCCTCCTGGAGGAGGTCGGCAACCTCGTCTCGCGAGACGAGGACCGACGCCGACAGGGGCATGGCCTTGGCGTTCAGCACCAGCTCGAGCACGGCGCGCACGATGTCCTCGGCGTCGTGCCGCTCGCCGGACGCCCGTCGTTCCTCGAGGTCGTCGAAGACGTCACTCATCGGCGAACTTCTCCTCGAGGCGGCGCGCCACGACCTTGGGCACGAACCCCGTCACGTCGCCGCCGAAACGAGCCACCTCCCGCAGGAGTCGTGACGCGATGAACGAGTGGGCCGAACTGGTCGGGATGAAGAGGGTCTCGACGCCCGAGAGCTCCTTGTTCATCTGGGCCATCTGCAGCTCGTTCTCGAAGTCGGAGACGGCGCGCAGGCCCTTTACGATCACCGTCGCCCCGACGTCGCGCGCGACGTTGACCACCAGAGTGGACACCGACACGATCCGCACGTTGGACAGATGAGCGAGGGACTCCTCGAGCATGAGCTGGCGCTCGTCGAGGTCGAAGAGAGGCTCGCTCTTCTGCGGGTTCCGCAACGCGGCGACCACCACCTCGTCGAAGAGCCGGGCAGCCTGTTCCACCACCTCGAGGTGGCCGTTGTGCACCGGGTCGAACGACCCAGGGATGAGAGCGATCTTCACCATGTACCTTTTCCTGGCACCGAGTGCGCTGGCACGGGTTGCGACGGGGCCGATCGTGTCGGGGCCGACCGAGCGAGAACGGATCGTGCCGGAACGGGAGCCCGGTCGGACCTGACCACGGTCACGAGCGTACCGCCGTAGCGACGCGACCGGAGGGCTGCCCAGCCCGCCGGCAGTTCGGGCTCCTCGGCGCTCTCCAGGACGGCGATGTCGGCGGAGAGGACCTCGAGCAGCGGCGCCCAGGCGGTGAAGGCGTATGGGGGGTCGCACAGGACCACGTCGTAGCGGGTGCCCGTTGCCGTTGCCCTGGCCCAGCCCGTCGCGTCAGCCCGCACGACGTGTGCCCTGCCCGAACGCTCGGCGTCGACAAGGCCGACCGACGCGAGGTTCCGACGCAGCCCGGCGACCGCCGCCGGGTCACGTTCGACGAAGGTGACCTCCGCCGCTCCCCGTGACAGCGCTTCGATGCCGAGCGCGCCACTTCCGGCGAACACGTCGGCCATCCGGGCACCGTCGACGCCACCCAAGCTGAACAGGATGTCGAAGACCGCCTCGCGCACACGGTCGGACGTCGGGCGAAGGTCGGTCAGGGGAGGGGCAACGAGCTTCCTTCCTCGCAGCTCACCTCCGATCACGCGCACCGCCTGAGCCTACCGGCCGGTGCCCATCGGCCGGTGCCCATCGGCCGGTGCCCACCGGCCGGTGTCGGCGGCCGTTCGCCGTGCCTCTCGCTCAGCTCTTCACCAGGTACTCGGCCTCGCCGTCGTCGACGAAGAGCTCGAGCTCGTCGGCGAGCAACGGTGCCTGCCCGAGGGAGGGATCGTCGGCAACGAGCACCTCCGCCACCTCCCTGGCCGCCACCACGAGGTCCCGGTCCTCGAGCAACCGGGCCAACTTGAGGTCGCTCCTGCCCTGCTGTCGGGCGCCCAGCAACGTGCCCTCGCCGCGCAGCGACAGGTCGACCTCGGCCAGGGCGAAGCCGTCGGTCGACGACTCGAGGGCACCGAGACGTGCCTCCCCCTCGGGGCCCGGGTCCTCGGCGAGCAGGAAGCACCACGACGGATCACCGCCGCGCCCCACCCGACCCCGGAGCTGGTGGAGCTGGGCGATCCCGAACCGGTCCGCCGACTCGACGACCATGACGGTGGCCTCGGGCACGTCGACGCCGACCTCGATCACCGTGGTGGCGACCAGCACGTCGAGCTCACCGCGCCGAAAGGCACCCATCGCCGCCTGCTTGTCGCCCGGCCGCAGCTGGCCGTGGAGCAGGCCGACGCGAAGCCCTGCCAGCTCGTCGGCGGCGAGGCGTTCGGCCTCTTCCACTGCCGAACGAGCCTCCACCCGCTCGGAACCTTCGACCAGCGGGCAAACCACGAACGCCCGGTGGCCGGCCGCCACCTCCTCACGAACCCGGGCCCAGGCGGCAGCCACCTCGAGCGGGGTCCGAGCCCAGGTGGTCTCGACCGGGACCCGCCCAGGCGGCAGCTCGTCGATGACGGTCAGGTCGAGGTCGCCGAAGAGGACCATGGCGGCGGTCCGTGGGATGGGCGTGGCCGTCATCACCAGCAAGTCGGGCTCCGGCCCGTCGGCCACACCCAAGCCCCCCTTGGCGCGCAGCGCCGCCCGCTGTTCGACCCCGAAGCGGTGCTGCTCGTCCACGACCGCCACCCCGAGCGAGCGGAACACCACGTCTTCGGTGAGGAGCGCGTGGGTGCCCACGGCCACGTCGACCGAACCGTCGGCCAGCCCCGCTCGGACACGGGAGCGCTCCGCTGCCGGTGTCCGGCCGGTCACCAGGGCAACCGTCAGCGGGCGACGACCGCCGAGCGCGCCGTCGTCGTCGACCTCGAGGGTCGCAAGCAGGTCTCCGAGCGCCAGCGCGTGCTGTTCGGCGAGCACCTCGGTCGGAGCCATCAAGGCTGCCTGGTGCCCGCCTTCGACGGCGACGAGCATGGCAGCGGCGGCGACGACGGTCTTGCCAGCCCCGACGTCACCCTGCAGCAGCCGGTGCATCGGCGGTGGCGCCCCCAAGTCGGCCCGGATCTCGGCGATGGCCGACAACTGACCGTCCGTCGGACGGAACGGGAGGTCGGCGAGGAACCGGTCGACGAGGGTCGGCGAGCCATCGGGCCGCGCGACCACGTGCTCGATCCCCGTCGCCCGCTCTCGCTCGGCGGCCCGACGGCGCACGAGGGCCAGCTGGAGCCGCAAGAGCTCGTCGAACGCCAGCCGCCGGCGGGCAGCGTCGCGGTCGGCGAACCGGGTGGGACGGTGGATGTCGTTGTAGGCAGAGGTGCGATCGACCAGGTCGAACCGCCGGCGCCACCGTTCCTCCACCGGGTCGGCGAACGTCCCCGAGCGCCGGAGCGCTTCGGCCACCAGGCGCGACAGGCGGGCCGAGGTGAGCGTCGTCTTGTCGGTCAGTGGGTACACGGGGATGATCCGACCCCGTCGCACCGGCTCCTCTTCGACGTCCTCGGCGGAACCGGCGTCCTCAGCTCGTCGGAGGACCTCCACCAGCGGGTTCACCAGCTGGAGGTCACCTCGAAACGTCCCCGCCTTGCCGACGAAGAGCGCTTCGGTGCCAGTGGAAAGCTGCACTGCCCGCCACGGTTGGTTGAAGAACACGACGCGACCGGTCCCGCTGTCGTCGGTGACCACCAGTTCGACCCGCGCCGCCCGACGCCTCCCTCGCGGAGGAGCGGAACGGCTCACCCGTTGGACACGCCCGAGCACGGTGGCCAGCTCGTCGGGTCGCAGGTCCGCCCACTGGGCCAGGCGCGAGGCGTCAACCATGCGCCGAGGCGTGTGCTGGAGCAGGTCGAGCACGGTCGTGATGCCGAGGGCCTCGAGCTCGCTCGCGGTCCTCGGCCCGACGGTCTCGAGCACCGACACCGGCAGCTCGGCGAGCTGTCGGAGCCGGCGTCCCGTCACGGGCTCCCCCCGTGCGTCCTGGTCGTCCGTGCCGGTCGTCGCCCGTTCACTCGATCGAGAACACGTACGGGTAGAGCGGCTGTCCACCGTGGTGGACCTCGATGTCGACCCCGGGACGGTACTCGTGGAGCCACTCCGTGATCCGTCGGGTCGCCGCTGCCGAAGATCCGTCCCCTTCGATCAGGGTGACCAGCTCGTGCTCGTCGGTGACCAGCACGTCGAGGAGCGCACACGCCGCCTCGTTCACGGTGGGAGCCACCGTCGCGATCCCTTGGCGGGACAGTCCGAGCCAGTCGCCGGCACGAACCGTCCCCGCCTCCGTCTCGGCAGCCCGGACTGCTTGGGTCACCTCGCCAGGGACGACCCGACGAGCTGATGCCGCCATGGCGGCGGCATTGTCGTCGACGTGCGCCTCGGGATCGTAGGCGAGCAGTGCGGCGAAGCCTTCGGCGATGGTATCGGTCGGCACGACACGAACCGTCCGGGTGGTGAGGGCGTCGACGGCGCCAGCCACCGCCTGGATGTTCTTGTTGTTGGGCAAGACGATCACCTCGTCGGAAGCCACAGCTTCCACCGCCTCGAGGAGCTCGGCGGTCGACGGGTTCATCGACTGTCCACCGGCGATGACCCGGTGCACGCCGAGCGAGCGGAAGATCCGGCCCACGCCGTCCCCGGACGCCACCGCCACGACCGCGGTCACCGGGGGTGGCCCGAGCGGCTCCTCGGGCGGTCCGGTGTCCGCCCGTGCTGCCCCCTCGCGAACCCAGCGCTCCTCCTCCACCTGCTCGAGGAGGTCGGTGACCCGGATGTTGCGCGGCCGGCCGGCGTCGAGGGACGCTTCGATCGCTGCGCCCACGTCATCGGTATGGATGTGGCAGTTCCAAAGACCACCGCCCCCGACCACCACGATCGAGTCACCGAGACCCGCCCAGACCTCCTTGAAGGACGGGATGGTGTCGTCCGCTGCCTCGAGGAGGTACATCACCTCGTAGCGGAGGTCGGCGACCGAAGACCCGGTGCCGTCGCCCTCCCCGTCCGGGGCCGACGCCACCGGCCCCGCGAGTACGGAAGGCGGCTCCGGCAGCGGACGACCGTCGATCACCGACAACAGCGCGTCGAAGAAGAGCAGGAAACCCGAACCTCCGGCGTCGACGACGCCGGCTTGGCGCAGGACTGCCAGCAGGTCAGGGGTTCGTTCGAGCGCTTCGGCAGCACCTGCTCGCGCTGCCTCGGCGACGTCGAGCAGCGACTTGCCCGCCCCGGCGGCCTCGGCGGCAGCGGAGGCGGCGCCGCGGGCGACCGTGAGGATCGTGCCTTCGACCGGACGCAACACGGCGGCCCGTGCCAGTTCGTCGGCCCGAGTGAGGGCGTCGGCCACCTCCTTCGGCCCTGCCGCGTCACCCGCGGCGCCGACACCTTCGGCAAGTCCCCGCAGGAGCTGAGAAAGAATGACCCCCGAGTTACCCCGGGCCCCCATGAGCGACCCGTGCACCACGGCCCGACAAGTGCCGTCGAGGTCGAGCTGGTTGTCCCCGGTCGCAGCCCCGGTCAGCTCGTTCACCACCGACTCGACGGTGAGCGCCATGTTGGTGCCGGTGTCGCCGTCGGGCACCGGGTAGACGTTGAGGCGATTGATGGCCTCCTGGTGGACCTGGAGGACGTCGCGATAGGACGCGATCGCCTGGCGCAGCTCCGCCGGCCCGAGTGCGTCAAGAGCGCCCATGGCCAGGATGCTAACCTTTCGGCCGTTCGCCGAGCAGTACGAAGGGAAGTCGACGCAAGATGGCAGCGGTCTGCGAGGTGTGTGGCAAGAAGCCGTCGTTCGGGATGAGCATCAGCCACTCCCACCGGCGCACCAAGCGTCGCTGGAACCCGAACATCCAGCGGGTCCGGGCGCTCGTCAACGGCGCCCCGACCCGGCTCGACGTCTGCACGTCGTGCATCCGCGCCGGCAAGGTGACCAAGCCGCCGGTGCGCACCCGCCCGTCCTGACCCGCTGACCGGCGGGGCCCGTCGCCACCCGCCCGTCGCCACCCGCTCGCCGCCGCCCGCTCGCCGCCGCCCGCTCGTCGCCGCCCGCTCGTCGCCGCCCGCCCCGGCGAGGGCCGGCCACCATCCCCCTACCCCGCCGACTGTCGACCCTCGGTCCG
>JBMFXC010000058.1:15654-17426 GCA_049964655.1 Acidimicrobiales bacterium | reverse complement strand
AGCAACCAACTCCGCAGGTCAGAGCCCTGGGGTGTCGACTATGAAAAGGCCGTGGAAGCGCCCGTGCCTCGAGGACGAGCACCACGCCGGCGATATGGACGGCGGCATAGGCGACGTAGAACCGCGCCGTCCTGCGACCAGGCCGCTCTTCAGCGTGTGCGCCCAGCCGAAGACCTCGGCGAGCCCCCAGGCGCCGGCGATCGACGAGACGATGGCTGCGAACAAGGCGGCACCGGGCATCCCGAGGCCGAAGAGCACCGTGCCTCCGAGGTGTCCGTGGGCGTCGGTGAGCACGGTGGCCATCTGACCGACCGTATGCAGCGATCTACCCGGATGGCCCAGCCCGATCGTCGCTGCTACCGACACGACGACGGCGACCATGATGGTCTGGGTGAGGACCGCTCCGACCCCCGTGTCCCGACGGACGTGGCGTATGGCGTCGGTGGCGAACAGGCCCAGGCTGACCAGGCAGGGGCGGACGTGGCCGGTGGTGCTCACCCGAGCGAGACCGAACGGCGCTACCGGAACGGCACCCTCCGAGAAGTGGTACTCCGTCATCTCCTCTGCGATCGCCCAATCGGTTGGTCCGGTCCTCGCCCGGCGAACAGACGGGAGCACCACGGACGGTTCCAGATACATAGGTATCCCTAATGATACGAAATAGGTGAACCTGATCTCTGGAGGGGGCACCGTGCCCTTGCCAGTCAGGTCGGGCCAGACCCGGTGGTCGGTGGGTTCCTCCCGACGTCCTCGCACCGGTACGGAAACCGAGCGGAGGGCCCGCAGCACCATAGATAGATGGCAGGTCGACGCCGCCCCGACCACCGTCGCCACCTCGCCGCTGCTACCGTGCGCCGGGCTCGACGAACGGAGGACCGTGGTACATCTCGTCGTTTCGGAGATCAGCAAGCACGGGTACCTCGCAGTCTTCCTGCTGATGGTGCTCGAGTCCGCCTGCATCCCGATCCCGAGCGAAGCTGTCATGCTCTTCGGCGGCGCCCTGGCCGGTGGTGCGGTCGTGGCTGGCGTCCACCTCCACCTGAACGTGGTGGAGGTCGCTCTCGCCGGTACGGCCGGCAACATCGTCGGGGCATGGATCTCCTATGCTGTCGGTCGGATTGGCGGGCGACCGCTCGTCGAGAAGTGGGGCCGTTACGTGTTCCTGCGCACCCGCGACCTCGACCGAGCCGAGCGCTTCTTCGCCCACCGCGGCCAGCTGGCTGTCCTGGTTGGCCGCCTGCTCCCGGTGGTCCGCACGTTCGTCAGCCTCCCCGCCGGTGTCGCCGAGATGCCGATCGTTCCCTTCACGACGCTGACCCTGGTGGGCAGCCTGCCGTGGACCTTCGCCTTCGCCCTCGCCGGAGAGGCCCTCGCTGCCAACTGGCAGACGGTGGCCAACGCCTTCACGCCGATCAGCATCGTGGTCGGCGTCCTGTTGGTCGCTTGGGTCGCCTGGTGGCTGCTGCGGCGTGCCCGGATGAACCGGGGCTCCGAGCTCGCCTGAGCACTGGGCTTGCCTGATCCCTGAGGTCGCCTGAGCCCCGAGCCCGCCTGAGCCAGTCCGTCGGGGCGCCCTGCCGTCGCCGACGCAGGTGCGCTGACGAGGGAGGGCACGACCTGGTCACAGGTATTGGGATGGTTATCGTCTCCCGATATCGCAACGCGATATCTACTGGACTTCGGCCTCATCCTTCGGCCTGCGGGCACCGGCAGAAGCAGCCGGTTCGACCGCTGTAGCCCGGGAGCCGAGCGGGAGCCGAGCGGGAGCCGAG
>JBMFXC010000058.1:0-15554 GCA_049964655.1 Acidimicrobiales bacterium | reverse complement strand
CGGGAGCCGAGCGGGAGCCGAGCGGGAGCCGAGGCCGCATGCCCCCCGTCGAAGGTCGCCGATAGGCGCCCGTCGTTGGTTCGTGGATAGGTTTGCGAGCGAACCCACCTGAAAGGGGCAGTCGTGCCGCGATCGACGATCATCTACACGCACACCGACGAGGCCCCGGCGCTCGCCACCTACTCGCTCCTCCCCGTCGTGCGCGCCTACGCGGCGACTGCGGGCGTCGAGGTGGAGACGCGGGACATCTCGCTCGCCGGTCGGATCCTCGCCCAGTTCCCCGAGTACCTGAGCGAGGAGCAGCGGGTCGACGACGCCCTGGCCGAGCTCGGCGCGCTGACGGCGGAGCCGGAAGCGAACATCATCAAGCTGCCGAACATCTCGGCATCGGTGCCCCAGCTGCGTGCTGCCATTGCCGAGCTCCAGGCTCACGGGTACGCCCTGCCGGACTATCCCGACGAGCCGGCTACAGACGAGGAGCGCAAGGTACGTGCTCGCTACGACCGGGCGACGGGCAGTGCCGTCAACCCCGTGCTCCGCCAAGGGAACTCGGATCGACGCGCCCCTGCCTCGGTGAAGGCCTATGCCCGCTCCCACCCTCATCGCATGGGACCGTGGAGCGCGAGCTCGAAGACCAACGTCGCCCACATGGCGGGTGACGACTTCCGGTCCACCGAGCGCTCGGCAGTCGTCGCTGATGCCGGAACGCTCCGCATCGAGCTCGTGGCCGAGGGAGGCACGACGGTGCTGCGTGACGGGATCGCCGTCGAACCAGGCGAGGTCGTCGACGCCGCGGTCCTAAGAGTTGCCGCCCTGCGGCGGTTCCTCGCCGACCAGCGCGAGCGCGCGAAGCGGGAGGACGTGCTCTTCTCGATCCACCTCAAGGCGACCATGATGAAGATCTCAGATCCGATCATCTTCGGACACGCGGTGCGGGAGTTCTTCCCCGACACCTTCGCCCGCTATGGCGACGTGCTCGAGGCTGCCGGGCTCGATCCCGACGACGGGCTCGGAGCCATCCTGGCCGGTCTCTCCGGACTGGCCGACGGCGACGACATCCGCGCCTCGATCGAAGCGGAGCTCGCCTCGGGGCCGCGGCTTGCCATGGTCAACTCGGACCGGGGCATCACCAACCTCCACGTCCCGAGTGACGTCATCGTCGACGCCTCGATGCCGGCGATGATCCGCAACTCGGGCCACATGTGGGGTCCCGACGGCGAGGAGGCGGACACCCTGGCGGTGATCCCCGACAGCAGCTACGCGGATGTCTACCAGGTGGTGATCGACGACTGTCGGGCACACGGCGCCTTCGATCCCGCCACGATGGGCTCGGTGCCCAACGTCGGGTTGATGGCGCGAGCTGCCGAGGAGTACGGCAGCCACGACAAGACGTTCGAGGTACCTGTCGACGGCGTCGTGAGAGTGGTCGACGAGGCGGGCACCGTCGTCCTCGACCAGCCAGTGGCTCGCGGCGACATCTTCCGGATGTGCCAGGCCAAAGACATCGCCATTCGCGACTGGGTCAAGCTCGCCGTCCACCGGGCACGGGTGACCGGTGACCCGGCCGTCTTCTGGCTCGACAGCGAACGGGCCCACGACGCCGTCCTCATCGAAAAGGTCCGCGCCGAGCTGGCTGCGCTCGACACCGACGGCCTCGACCTCGACATCCTCTCGCCCGTCGAGGCGACCGCCCGCTCGCTCGAGCGCATCCGCCGCGGCGAGAACACCATCTCGGTGACCGGCAACGTGTTGCGCGACTACCTGACCGACCTCTTCCCGATCCTCGAGCTGGGGACCAGCGCCAAGATGCTCTCGATCGTTCCCCTCTTGGCCGGCGGCGGCCTCTTCGAGACCGGGGCGGGTGGCTCGGCGCCAAAGCACGTCCAACAGCTGCTGGAGGAGAACTACCTGCGCTGGGACAGCCTCGGGGAGTTCCTGGCGCTGGCAGCGAGCTTCGAGCACCTGGCCCAGCGCACCGGCAACGCCCGCGCCCAGGTGCTGGCCGACACGCTCGACCGTGCCACGGCTACCTTCCTCGAGGAAGACCGGTCACCGACCCGCAAGCTCGGCGGGATCGACAACCGCGGCAGCCACTTCTACCTTGCCCTCTACTGGGCCCAGGAGCTGGCGGGCCAGGACGACGACCCCGAGCTCGCTGCGGCGTTCGCCGGGTTGGCGGGAACCCTCGCCGAACAGGAGGAGGCGATCGTGGCCGAGCTGCTCGCCGTCCAGGGATCGCCGGTCGACCTCGGCGGCTACTACCAACCGGACCCAGAGCGGTGCGAGGCCGTCATGCGACCGTCCAAGCTCTTCAACGACGCCCTCGCCACGCTCAGCGCGTCCTGACTCGCCGCCGGACGGTCGACGGCGGCCGCCCGGCCGCCGGGTAGGTCGACGCTGGCCGAGAACGAGAACGTCCACCACGAAGAACCGGACGAGCTTGCCCTAGTCGTGGTCGAGGGCGCCGGCACTGGCACCGCGCCCTCGGCTGCGGCCTTACCCTTGGCCTTGGCCTTGGCCTTGGCCTTCGCTCTGGCACTCTGGCGAACGTGCCGTTCGCCTGACCGTGTAGAGCCCGTAAGCCCTTGTCGGTTGGCTGGAGAGCGAGCTCGAGGTCTCAGGCTCCGGGGGGGAGGGCGTGGAGGGGCGCGACGCCGGTCACGATGTCGGTCGACGTCGTGCGAACGTGACGGCGTCGCGCAACGTCACCCGCTCGCCGTCGGGTCCCGTGGCCTCGCGGTCGCGGACCTCGCTCACGACGACGTCCCACTCATCCGCGTCGAGGTCGAGAGCGGCGAGCTCGTCCTCCGGGCTGGGGAAGTCGTGGTGACCGTGGTGGTGGGCATGGCGGTGGTCGCCGCCGTTGCCGTCCTCGTGGTGCCGGCGGGCCCACGGTGGCGCCTCGGCGTGGGTCACGATCAGCAGATGTCCCCCGGGAGCTACCGCCGCCGCGGCGCGTCGAAGGACGGCCGTGCGGGGAAAGTCGACGGGGGAGTGGAGGAAACAGGAGGTGACCAGGTCGTAGCGATCGGTGGGCTCCCAGGCAGCAAGGTCCTCGACCTGCCAGGTGATCCGGTCGTCGCCGATCCCCCGTTCGGCAGCGAGGGACTGGCCACGGGCGACAGCCGTGGCGGAGATGTCGACCCCGGTCACCTGCCACCCCTGCTCGGCGAGCCAGACCACGTCTCCACCCTCGCCACAGCCGAGATCGAGCGCTCTGCCTGGTCGGAGCCTGCTGGCAGCGTCAGCCAGCGCGGCGTTGGGCTCTCCTGACCAGACCCGATGTTGCTCGGCGTAGCGGCCTTCCCAGAACGCCGCGGCGTCGACAGGGCCGTCGTCGGGGGTCATGCCGAGGGCGTCGTCAGTCGAGTGGTCGGGCATGGGCCCGAGTGTGGTTCCCTGGGTGCTCGTGTGGCAAGCTAAGTTGCAGAATTGGCAAGAGCGCAGAGGCACGGCCAGGCCGGCGTGTCGTCGCAACAGGTGTGTCGTCGTCGGGCCGTAGACCCCGCGGTGCGATCGCGGCCGTGGTCCGGGCGACGTGGGACCAGAACGGCACGAGAAGCCAGAACGGCACGAGACGAAAGGGGCGCTGTGGACCCGGCACTCGACCAGGTCGGTGCACGCCTCAGAGCGGCCCGCCGCCGGGCCGGCCTGACCCTCGACGAACTGGCGGCTCGCACCGGAGTGTCGGCGAGCACCGTGTCGCGCCTCGAAAGCGGTAGGCGCCAGGCCAACCTCGAACTGCTGGTCCCGCTGACCCGGCAGCTCGGGATCACCCTCGACGACCTGGTCGCCGCCGACACGCCCGATCCACGCATCCGGCAGACACCCATCCGTCGCCACGGGCTCCTCGTCGTGCCGCTCACCCCGCAGCACGCACCGGTGCGAACCTACAAGCTCACCTATCCGGCGACGGCGACGCTGCCGGCGGAACGGGTGCACGACGGCTACGAGTGGCTCTACGTCCTCCATGGGCGTCTCCGCCTTCGGGTCGGAGGGCGCGAGGTCATCCTCGTCGCCGGCGAGGCCGCCGAGTTCGATACGCGAACCCCGCACGCCATGGCCGCCGCCGGTGGCCGGCCGGCCGAGGTGCTCAGCATCTTCAACGAAGACGGCGCCCGCATCCATACCTTGGCGGTGGGCGGCCAGGGATAGCGGTCGACGGCCAGGGATAGAGAGGGGGAACGGCGGCGCAGGTCCCTGTCGTCCTTCCCGTCCTTCCTTCGAGCGCTCCCCCTCGTACCGACGGAGCACCGCTGTCGTCGGGGCCTGGGCGCCGCCTGCCGGTAGCAGCTGGTGGCGCGGAGATGCTTGCCGCTAGTCGTCCGGCCGTAGCGGTCGGGCGCGCGGTTGCCGACAGTTCAGCCTGCGCCACGTTGCCGAACGTCTCCGTGCGACCCCCGGGCTTCGCGTTGCCGAGGCGCCGGTCCCGCGAGCGCAGAGGACTCGGCACCGGACAGGGCAGCCTCCGCTTGGCGGGGGCCGTTCGACCGGCCCGGTGACGACGGTGTGGACGAAGTCCTCGTGCTCCTGGACAGACGGAGACGTGTTCGAACCTGGTGAGGGGAGCGGCACCGTTCTCGCGCGGGTGCTGTGGCGGGAGCAGGGGCCAGACCTCGTGGTGTGACCCGTCTGAAGGACGCGTCGTGGAAGGTGCAGACGAGCAGGGACCGGTCAGCGCGGGGTCACAGGCACGCGTAGACGGCGTCGACGAGCGCCCGGTTGCGGCTCGACTGCCACCGGGGGACGACGTCGTTCATGGCATACCCGAAGGCGACGGACGCGTCGGGGTCGGCGAAGCCGAGGGCACCGCCCGTGCCGAAGTGGCCGAAGGAGCGGGGATTGGGGCCGAACGGCCGCCGCTCCGTGGTGGGCGTGAACCCGAGGCCAAAGGTGACCTCCTCGCCGAGGACGGGGCAGAAGCCGCTCGACTGGGGCGAGGCCGCCGCGGCCAACAGGCCGGGGGAGAGGAGCCGGCCCGGCTCGAGCAGGGCGGCATACAGGCAGGCGATGCCGGTGGCCGTAGCGTGCCCGTTGGTGGAGGGGACTTCAGCCGAGCGCCACTCCGGCGTGTTGACCACACCCATCGACGAGTAACCGGGCGGGTTGAAGTACCCGAGCTGGACCATCAGGTCGTCGCCGGCGAGGGCGGCCCGGTCAACCGCGGGCGGGGTGTCGCCGAGGGCCCAGACGACCTCGGCGCAGCGGTGGTGCTCCTCGGGCGGGAGGCCGAAGTGCACGTCGGCGCCGAGCGGTCCGGCAACCCCGCGGAGGCGCTCCCCGGGTGACTGGCCGGTGACCCGGCGGACCAGCTCGCCAACCAGGTGCCCGTAGGTGTTGGTGTGGTAGACGTGGCGGCTGCCGGGATCGAACCAGGCCTCGGTGGCGGCGACGGCCGCCGCCATCCGGTCCCAGGCCCACAGGTCGTCATTGGTGAGCGGCTCGCGGACGGCTGGCACCCCGGCACGGTGGCAGAGCGCGTGACGCAGCGTCGCCTTCTCCTTGCCACCGGCGGCGAACTCGGGCCAGACCGAGGCGACCGGGTCGTCGAGACCGACTTCCCCGGCGTCGACCAGCTGGAGCAGGAGGAGGCCGACGATCGCCTTGCCGACCGAGTACACGTCGACGAGCGTGGTGGGCTCCCACGGCAGCGTTCGTGCCGCGTCACGGAAGCCACCGACCAGCTCGACCACCGTCTCACCGCCGACGACCACGGTGACGGCGGCACCGAGCTCGCCCCGCTCGGCGAAGTTGGCGACGAAGGCATGGCGCACCGGAGCAAAGCGCTCGTCACAGCTACCCGACACGGGGATGCCCACCGCCGCAGTCTCGCGCCGGCCGGAACGCCATCTGACCACGGCCGCCCGACCACGGCCGCCCGAGTGGCGCAGGCACGCAGTTGGCAGACACTGACAGATGTCATATACTGACAGCTATGACCTACGTTCCCCGACCCCCGCGTTCCCTCCGATGACGCTCCAGACCGCCCCCGACCTCGACGGACTGGACGAGCCCCAGCTGGCCGGTGACGGAGCCCGGCCCTCCGACGGCAGACCCGGCCGGCGCGGCCATCCGGCCTGGACGCTCGTGGCGGTCGCCCTCGGGGTCATGATGGTCGGGCTCGACGGAACCGTCGTCGCCATCGCCAACCCGTACATCGCGCGCTCGCTGCACGGATCGCTCGCCGACCTCCAGTGGGTGACCAACGCCTACCTGTTGGTGCTGGCTGTCCTGCTCATCCCGATGGGCTACCTGGGCGACCGCTTCGGTCGCAAGCGCATCTTTCTGGTCGGGGTCGTCGGGTTCGCCCTGATGTCCCTCTCGGTGGGGCTCGTCGGGTCGATCGCCGGCGTGATCGCCTTTCGGGCGTTGCAGGGCGTGTTCGGCGCCATGCTCATGCCGAACTCGTTGGCCATCATCCGGAACACCTTCGCGCCCGAAAAGCTGAACAGTGCCGTGGGGATCTGGGGCGGGGCGACGGCCATCTCGGTGGCGAGCGGACCCATCGTCGGAGGGCTGCTCGTCGAGCACGTGTCGTGGCAGTCCGTCTTCTATGTCAACGTCCCTGTCGGTGCCCTGGCACTCGCCATCGGACTGTTCCTGCTGGCCGAGAGCCGAGTGGAGAGCCCAGGACGCTTCGACGTCGGCGGCCTCGCCCTGCTCGGCGCCGGTCTCTTCGGCATCGTCTTCGGACTGATCAAGGCTTCCGCCTGGGGGTGGGGCGACGCCCGTACGCTCGCGCTCCTCGTCGGAGGGACTGCCCTCCTCGGGCTCTTCGGGCTGGTGGAGGCGCGCTCCGCCGAGCCCCTTCTCCCGATGCGGCTGTTCCGTCGGCGGTCGATCACCTTTGGCACCGTCACCGTGCTGCTCGGCTTCTTCGCCATGTACGGGGTGCTGTTCTTCGTGACGCTCTACTTGCAGAACGTCCACGGCTACGACCCGGTCGAGGCCGGGGTCCACATGCTCCCGCTCACCGCGGTCTTCGTCGTCGCCTCGCCGCTGGGCGGCCTGCTCAACCAGCGCTTCGGCCCCAAGCTGGTCGTGCCGATGGGCATGGCGATGGTCGGGGTGGGCCTGCTCCTTTTGCTGTCGCTCCAGCCCCAGTCGGGCTACGTGCACCTGTGGCCGTCCTTCGTGCTGGTGGGGATCGGCGTCGGCATGGTCATCGTCGCCTCGTCGGACGCCATCGTGGCCAACGCCCCGACCGACGATGCCGGGGTGGCTGGTGGGCTGCAGTCGACAGCGCTCCAGCTCGGCGGTGTCCTCGGCACGAGCATCCTCGGGTCCGTGCTGGTCACCCGGGTCGGCTCGGTCCTCGTCGGGACGCTCCTGCGCTCAGGCGTCCCCGGCGTCGTGGCCACCCGCCTCAGCGTCGCCACGCAGCTCGTCGCCCAGGGGGCCGCACCGCCGCTTGCCGGGGCTCCGAAGGCCCTGCAGCAAGCAGTGGTCGTCGGTTCCCACCATGCCTTCATGACCGGCCTGCACTTGGCCATCCTCGTCGCCGCCGTCGCCGCCTTCGTCGCCGCCGCGCTCGGACTGCTCCTCCAGCGCTCCGAGTCCTCCGGGGGTGGCATGACGG
Organism: Acidimicrobiales bacterium; assembly: GCA_049964655.1. GTDB lineage: Bacteria > Actinomycetota > Acidimicrobiia > Acidimicrobiales > RAAP-2 > JAJZJT01. The sequence goes on along the minus strand of JBMFXC010000058.1, from coordinate 7,975 downwards.
TGACGCTCTAGGATCGAGCCGGTGGACGGATGGCGATCCGACGCCTTGTGCCCAGAGGTAGCTGGCCCGCGGTCCGGTCGGCGCCCGCGGTCGGCGCCCGTTGTCGGCGCCCCGGTCGGAGCTTCGCCCCGTGCGGCTGACCACCTACCGGAGCTCGCTGGAGCCTGGAAGGAGTCACGAACAGGAGGGGGCCGGTGAGCGGACGTAGAGCAGGAACCAACGACGTCCCGACGGCGAACGTCCCGCCCTGGGCGATCGTGAGCGCCGAGGTGGCTGACGAGGTGGCCGGTGGTGGACTCGACCACGACGTGTCGCCTGGGTTGCGGGAGCGCAAGCTGGCGCGCACGCGGGCCCAGCTCACCGAGGCCGCTGACCGCCTGTTTGCCAGCCGTGGCTTTGCCGCGGTGACTGTCGAGGACATCTGCACCGAGGTCGACGTCTCGCCTCGCACCTTCTTCCGCTATTTCCACAGCAAGGAAGACGTCGTGTTCGACGGCATCCAGCCCTGCCTCGACCAGACCCTGGCCGCTCTCGCTGCCCGGCCGGCCTCCGAGGACGCCTACGAGGCGCTGTCACAGGCTCTCGTCGGCGTGGTGGCCAACCCGGGCGTCGAGCGAGAGCTCCTCCGCGTCCACCTCATCGTCCGGTCGTCGCCCGAGCTGACCGGGCCGAGCCTCGAGCACTTCCGCGCCTTGCAGGACGACCTGATGCAGTTGATGGCGGTCCGCCTGCCGGGGACGGCGACCCACCCGGTGGCGCGCCTGCTCACCGCGGTCGCCTTCGCGGCGTTCGTGGCCACGCTCGACGAGTGGTCCGACGAACCGGACGAGCCGCTCGCTCCTCAGCTCGGGCGTGCCCTGTCTGCCGTACGAGACGGGGTCCGAGGCATCGTCCGCCTCGGCGACGATGCCTCGGACGGCGCCGTCCGCCAGCCGGTCACACCGCCCGGAAGCCGCCTGGAAGGCCGTGGAGCTGGCGGAGGACGAAGTGGAAGTGGTGGACGTCGTGGGAGATCGACGGCCACACCAGCACCGTGAGCGCGACGCCAGCGACGACTGACGAGCCCACCAGCCAGAGCCGCAGGGCACGACCCCACGGGCTGGTGCGCCGATAACGGTCCTGGCGGCTCACGTCGCGGCGCACGATGCCGGGGACCTGCCACAGGTAGGTGAGGACGTGCACGGAGAGGATGACGAACCACGCCACGAAGTCGAAGCGGTGGACGACGTACAGCCAGCCGTAGGGGTGCGCCAGCACGACCAGGCCGATCCCTGAACCGAAGAGCACCACGGTGGTGGCGACGAGGAACGGCGCGAGCACGCGCAGCAGGGGGCGGGGTGGGCCCTTGCGCACGTAGTCGGGGTGCCCGGTGTAGTAGCGGAGAAACCGCCAGCTCGTGCTGGCCAGCTTGACCACGACGGGCGGGACGAGCACGAGGCCGATGATGACGTGGGCGGCGAGCAGGCTGTGGATCTTCAGCAGGGTGACGCCCTCGAGGAAGATGAGCACGAAGAGGGCTGCTCCGGCGATGGCGGTGAGCCGCTCGTTGGCTGCTGCACCGGTCCGTTCGCCGACGCCCTCGCCCGGCGCGGCCAACGTGCGCAGAAGGGCGAGGAGCTCTTCGCGGGGGTTGGCGGTGCCTTGGTCCTGTCCCGGAGCCGTTCCCCAGCTGCCGAGGGTGCTCGTTGCCTCCGCCTGGGAAGCGGCCAGCGCCGTGTCCGCCACGGCGAGCCCCCCGCTGCCCGGCTCGATGCCGACACCGCCCGAGGCGACCGCTGGCATGCCGATGCCGCTGGCGACCTCGGAGGTCGACGGGACGACCCCGGCTCCTCCGGTCCCGGACGGGGCCCGGTAGTTGCTCTCACCCAGGTGGGCCCCGTAAGAGCGCCAGCGGTGGACGATCACGTAGGCGATACCGACCACGGCCAGTGCCCCGAGGACGTAGCCGGCATCGCTGAAGGCATGGGCGATCTCGTGCCATCGGCTCCCCACGCCGTAGCCGATCCCTGCCATGGCGCCGTCCCAGATCAGGCTGCCCGCCGCGGTGAGGACGCCGAAGCGAACGAGGGGGACCTCGGCGACCCCGGCGGGCAGCGCCACGAAGTTGCGGATGACGGGGAGGAGCCTGCCGCCGAAGACGCCCCAACGCCCATGGCGCTGGTACCAGGCCTCGGCCCGATCGAGGTCGTGGTGGGTGAGCAGGAGGTACTTGCCGTAGCGGTCCACGACGAGCCGCCCTGCCGTCCGCCCGATCACCCAAGCGAGGTAGGCCCCGACGAGCTCGCCGCCTGCCCCGGCGGCGATCGCCCCGCCCAGGTTGAGCTGGCCGGTGGCCGACAGTGCTCCGGCGAAGCCGAGGGTGAGCTCCGAGGACGTCGGTACGCAGCACGACTGGGCAACGCTGAGCAGGAAGATGGCGGCGTAGCCGAACGTGCTGACGAGGTGGGTCGGGTTGATCAGTGCGTCCACGCGGGGTTCTCCGTCGGTGCTCTTCCCGTAGCTGGTTGTCGTCCGGCGGCCGGTCCGTTCGACCCCGTCCATGATGGCCGCTCCGGCGTCCCGAGGCAGGTCGAGACGTCCACAGCCCGTCCCGCAGCCATCCCCGCAGCCGCCCCGTGGCCCGCTCCGGACGGAAGCGGGCCCTCTCGCTCCAGTCGCCCGAGCCGTTGGCGGTCAGCGCATCAGGCGCCGTGGGAAGGCAAGGGCAGGGATGACCGTCGCCAGGCTGAGCGCGGCGAGGACCCAGAAGATCTCCACCACGTCGCTGTCGTGGACGAAGAGCCCGACGACGAGCACCAGCAAGGCGCCGAGGCCGTTGGCGAACCCCAGGGCGATCCCCGAGCCCATGGACCGGTTCTCGGGGAAGATGTCCTGGCCGATCAGCACGGTGGTCGACGCCGTCAGGAACAGCGCCATCCCGAGCAGCCCGGCGGCCACCCACACGACGGCGCCCCGCAGGTAGACGACCGGGAGGATCAGGGCTGCGGTGGCGAGCGCCGAGGTCACGAGCACCGTGCGGCGCCCGAGCCGGTCAGTCAGGTGGCCACCCGACAGGTTGCCGACGACACCCACGGTGATCATGGTGGTGATCACCGTGGCACCGGTCACGAGGCTCTCGCCCCGGAGGTGCCAGAGGATGGGGATGAAGGTAGCCAGCCCGTAGGTCGTGAGGGCACGCGGCCCCCGGTAGGCGATCAGCAGGGCCATCGGCCGGGCGTGCTCGCTCCAGCGGATGGCGCTCCCGGTGCGTGGCTTCGGGGGGAGCTTGGGAGCCCAGCGGTAGACCAGCCCCACCGTGACGAGACCGGGCACGGCCATGACCCATAGAGCGCCCAGGCCGAAGTGGGTGGCCACGAGGCTGGCGATGGTGGGCCAGATGCCCCGGCCGAGCTCGCCGCCGACCAGGAACACCGACGTCATCAGTCCCTTGCGCCCTTGCACCATCGCCCGGACGGCGGCGAGGGCCTGGGGATGGAACAGCGCGCTGCCCACCCCGATGGCGAGCAGGAGCACGACGAGCGGTCCGACGCTGTGGGCGGTGCCGAGCAGGCCACCCCCGAGCGAGCTGAGCCCCAGCCCCGCGGCGATCATGCTTCGCCCGCCGATCCGGTCCGCCACCCAACCGACGGCCGGCTGGAGCGCCTGGCCGATGATCAGGGCGGCCACCAGGGCACCGGCCATGCGTACGGGCTCGTGCACGGCGACCAAGACTGCTGGGAGGACGCCGGGGAGGTAGTTGGCAGCGCCGTCGTTGAGGAGGTGCGACCAGGTGAGCCCGAGGAGCCGCCCCTCGCTCTGGTCCACCGCGTGACCACTGGCAGGGTCAGCCGACGCGCTGGGCGCGTCGATTCCCGGGTTGCTTGTTGGGGCCACGTTCACCCCTACCGGAACCGCCGCGGGCGGTGGTCGTATTCCCCTTCTCCGCCTACTCCTCGCGCACATCCGCAGCAGCGGCCCCGAGGAGACACGCGCTTGGCAGCGGCTCACGGGCTCCCTGCTCCCACGGGTTCCCCGCCGGACGACCGGCGTCGCTGGCCGGCGAGCACCCGGTCTCCACGGATGGTGGCCGTCCTCGTGACCAGGCGCGGTCGGGCTCAGGTCTTCCGGTGCGCGTGCCGATGGTGGCGTTGGGGCCAACCTGCGGTCACGTCCGTGCGTCGACCCCGGAGCAAGAAAGGCGGGTGGGTGAGAGAGAACGCTCGTACCAGAAGGACGGTGCTGTGGCGGGACCGTCGCCGTGTACCGGGATGGCTGGTTGCCGTGGCGCTGGTTGCGTTGGGTGCCGGGGGTGTCGTGACGGCGACGGCACCTGTGGCCGCCGCCGCCGGAGACGTCACCCTCGACGCGCTCATCGTGGCGCCGCCCCCGTCGGCAAGCTGGCAACTGGCGCCGTCAGCCGAGGTCGCCGCCATCGTCTCGCGCATCACCAAGTTCGACGAGGACGCGATCTCCCCGCCTGGCGCACAAGTCGAGGTCGCAGCCGAGCTGTGGACCTCGCCGGCATCTGATTCACTCGTCGCGGTCACTCTCGTGCAGTGGCCGAGCGGGCTCGGCAACCTCGACCAGATGGTCGCCAGCGGTGTGCGCCAAGAGTGTGTTGCCACGACGGGCAACAACCCTGATGCGACGGGCTCGCTGTCGAGCATCCCGGGTTCGGACACTGCCAGCTGCACGGGCAACGGTGTGGTCGGGGCGATCGTCGCCGCCCATCGGGGCAACGTCTCCGAGCTCGTCGAGACGTACTCGGCCGGCCCGACCGGGGTACCACTGTCGGCCGCCCAGCTCGACACCATGGCGACGACCCAGTTCGGTCGCCTGCCGGCCCCTCCATCCAGTGCGGCTCCAGTCGTCGCAGGCGTGGTGGCCGCAGCGGTGGTCGTCGGGTTCGTCGTTGGTCTGGTGCGCCGCTCGGGCCGCCGGGGTCGACGCGGCGTGGCGGTTGCTCCTGTCGGGTTCCCGACGGGTGTCGTCTCGGGGGACGTGGCGGCGTGGGGGACCTGGTCGGGGCCGACGGCAGGAAGCGCACCTCCCGCCCAGGCCGGCTTCGTGCCGACCGTCCCGTCTGCGGTCCAGGCACAGCCGACCGTCCCCTCTGCGGTCCAGGCGCAGCCGACGATCCAGCAGGAACCGGCGTCCGGGGTCGGCGGGTCGTTGGCTCCTCTCGGCGGGGTGGTGGGCTGGCACCCGGTCGGAGGTGACCCGCATCACCTCCATTACTGGGATGGCAGCCGATGGGCGTCCACGGTCCGGTGGGACGGCAGCGCGTGGCGGGAGGACGGATCGTCCTGACCGGCGCCTCCGGCGCGGTGCTGCCCCTATCCTCGAGGTGAGTGACCGGATGAGCGCCACCCGGTCGGGGGCAGGAGGAGCACGTCATGGACGCGATCACGCTCGGCGGCGGCCTCGTCGTGTCGGCTCAGGGGCTCGGTTGCATGGGCATGAGCGAGTGGTACGGACCGGCTGACTGGGACGAGTCGATCGCCACCATCCGGCGTGCTCGTGAGCTCGGGGTGACCTTTCTCGACACCGCCGACGTCTACGGGCAGGGCCACAACGAGGTCCTCGTCGGCCGGGCGATCGCCAGGCACCGCGACGAGCACGTCGTCGCCACCAAGTTCGGTATCGATCGCGCCATGGGGGACGGGCAGCGCGTGCTGCGCGGGGAGCCCGCCTACGTCAAGCGAGCGTGCGATGCGTCGCTGCTGCGCCTCGGGATCGACGTGATCGACCTCTACTACCTCCATCGGCCGCCCCAGACGACCGAGATCGAAGAGACCGTCGGCGCCATGGCGGAGCTGGTGACGGCAGGCAAGGTCCGTTACCTCGGGTTGTCTGAGGTCGACGGCGACCTGCTCCGGCGGGCATACGCCGTCCACCCGATCGCCGCGGTGCAGAGCGAGTACTCCCTGTGGGCACGTCAGCCCGAAACGGAGGTGCTCGACGCGTTGCGCGAGCTCGGCGTCGGGCTGGTCGCCTACTCGCCCCTCGGTCGGGGCTTCCTGACCGGTACGGTTGACCCGTCCTCGCTCGGCACGTCTGACTTCCGGCGCCGCAACCCCCGCTTTGGCGGCGATGCCCTGGTGGCCAACCAGGCGATCGCCGACGCTGTCCGCTCCGTGGCGGACCGCACGGGGGCCCAGCCTGCGCAGGTCGCCCTGGCCTGGGTGCACGGTCAGACGCACCGGCTCGGCGTGCCTGTAGTGCCCATCCCGGGCACCAAGCGCCGGTCCTGGTTGGAGCAGAACGTCGCCGCCCTCGAGGTCGAGCTCACCGCCGACGACGTCGCCCAGCTCGACGCCCTTGCCGAACGCGCCGTTGGCGGGAGGTACTGAGCCAGGCCCGGTGTGGCCGCCTGTCCTGTACCCGCCGCCTCAGGCGGCTGGAAGTACCCGCTGCCTCAGGCGGCGGCCGGTAGGAGGCGGTCGAGCGCCTCGCCGACCAGCTTGCGGGCCTCGTCGACGATCGGCTGGAGCTCGTCGCGTCCGGAGAGGGTGACCAGCACACCGGGGTCCATGGCTTCCACACAAACGCCAGCGGACGACTCGCGTACCACCACGTTGCAGGGGAGGAGCACTCCGAGCTGAGGCTCCACCGAGAGGGCCCGGCTGGCGAGCTCCGGGATGCAGGCACCCAAGATCACGAAGTGGTCCACGTCTGTACCGATCCGTTGCCCGATCGTCTCTTCGATGTCGACTTCGGTCAGCACCTCGAAGCCCTCGGCGGCGAGTGACGCCTTCACCTGAGTCAGCACCTCGTCGAACGGCTGCGCCAACGTCACGCTCTCTTCGAACACCATGGCGGCCTCCTTGGTCTCTCTGGTTCGACGATAGGAGCCGGCACCCCCGTCGACCATGGCCGAACGGCCCTTGGCATGCCCGTCGCGTGCCACCTGGTGAGCCGCGGGAGGACGGCCGCTAGGGTGGCCGACTGGCGGCGGTCCGCCCGCGCTCGAGCCTGCTTCGGCAGCCGAATGGGCCCCGATGGCCGCGTGAGCCGTTGAGCGGGAGGTGGCGTCGTGCACGTATCGGTCTTGGGGATGGGAAGGATGGGCCGAGCGGTCGCTGGCCGCCTGGTCGAAGGAGGCCACGACGTCGTCGTCTGGAACCGAACACCCGGCCGCGCTGGTGACGCCGTAGCCGCCGGCGCCCGAGAAGCAGGAGACCTGGCCGCGGCGGTTGCCGGCGCCGAGGTCGTCCTCACGCTGTTGTCCGACGACGCAGCCGTTCGCGACGTGGTCATCGGCTCCGGGCTCGCCGACCTGGTCGGGCGCGGCACCCTCTGCGTCGACTCGTCGACCGTGTCCCCTACGCTCGCCGACGAGCTCGCCGGCACCTTCGAGCACTTCGTCGCCATGCCGGTCCTGGGCAGCCCCGAGGCCGTGCGAACCGGTCAGGCCACCTACCTGCTCGGTGGCGACCACGACCTCGTCGCCCGGCTCGAGCCGGTCGTGGCGTCGCTCTCCGACCGGTCCGTGGTCTTTGGTCGCCCCGGGCTCGCCCTCGCTGCCAAGCTTGCCTCGAACCTCGTGCTGCTCACCGGCATCGCCTCGTTGGCCGAAGCGTTCGCGGTCGGCCGGGCGGGCGGTCTCACCGAGGACGATCTGCGTCGACTGCTCGGCGAGAGCCCCCTCGTCGCTCCGGGGCTCCGCAACCGGTTCGAGGCAGTGCTCACCGGTGGAAACCCGGGGTGGTGGACGACGGTGCTCGGTCGTAAGGACGCCGGGTTGGCCGTCGACCTTGCTGCGTCGGACGACGTCGCCCTGCGCATGGGGGCCGCGGCGCGTGACGCCTTCGACGCGGCGGCTGCCGCCGGGCTGGCCGACGCCGACATCGCCACTGTGGCGCGCCTCTTCCGCCATTGAGGGCCGAACGGCCCTGACCACGGGCGCAACAAAGGAGGACGCTGGCGTCGAGGAGCGCTCTCGTCCTCGACGAGAGGAGGTCGCCATGCCCGATCCAGCAGCGGCTGTCTCAGA
>JBMFXC010000057.1:0-17691 GCA_049964655.1 Acidimicrobiales bacterium | reverse complement strand
AGGACGAGCGGCGGGAAGACGACGAAGGTGAGGTTGAGGTGACCGGCGCTCTGGGCGATCTCGTAGGGCGAGAAGCCGTAGAGGAGCCCGGCGACGAACGCCGCCGGCCGCCACGTCGTGAACCGGCGGGCAAGGAAGTAGCCGGAGGTCGCCGAGGCGGGCAGCGCCAGGGTGAGCAGGACGTTGAAGGAGGCGACCGGTCCCCAGACGACGGTGATGGGGCTCGCTGCCAGCCCGAGCAGGAGCGCGCTCGTGTTGGTGAGGAGGTTGACGCCGAAGGGGTAGTTGGCGAAGTTCGAGAAGAACGGGTTGTGGCCGTGCGCGATGGCGAAGGGCACCCACTCGAGGAACCACATGTTGGAGAACTGGTCCCCACCGGGCTGGGAGACCTGGGTCGGGTCGCTCGTCCACAGGTGCCAGAAGACGACCACGGCCAACGCGGCGTAGACGACGATGGCGAGCACCGTCGCGGCGGCCGGCGACCGGGTTGGCACGACCACGTCCCACCGTCGGGGCCGGCTGTAGCCATGCCTGCCCGGTGCCTTGTCGTCCGGCTCGCTGGGACCCCCTGTCCCGGTGATCGGCGTCGGGCCTGGGCCCGATCGCGGCGGGCGCTCGGGGAAGGTCTCGCCAGGTTCGGGAGCCCGAGGGACGGCCCCGTCGGTGGCAGGTGCGCCGCGTCGCGCACCCGAGGGCCGCGGCGGCGTGTTGTTCGGAGTCGTCATGGCTTCCAACGCGTCCCGTTGGTCACGACGAGCGCCTGGGCTGCTCGTCCCTGGGTCGCCGGGCCTGCCGCGCCGGCACGGACGGCGACCCTACCAGCACGACTTCGACGGCGCCGGTGCTCGCGTTGCCTTGGCTGTTTGCTTCGCCGACCTCTGTCGGATCACCCGCCTGTCCGAGCCACCCTTCCCTCAGTTGCGCAGCGTGTCCTTCCAGGGCAGGCCGGCGTCGGGCTTGGGGTCGCCGGGCAGCCCGAGCACCCGCTCTGCCAAGATGTTGCGCATCACCTCGGAGGTGCCGCCCTCGATCGAGTTGGCCCGTACCCGCAGGAACGCCTTGGTCACGTCTGTCGTGCCGAGGGCGACGTGCTCGGGACGGATGCGGGGGTAGTCGGAGCTGTGGCGCATGCCGTCGGCGCCCAGTAGGTCGACGCAGAGCTCGTAGATCCGCTTGTTCTCCTCGGCGAAGGCGAGCTTGGCCACCGACCCCTCGGGGCCGGGGGTGCCGGCCGTGCGGTTCTGGGCCGCCCGCAGGTTGGTGAGCCGGGTCACCTCGGCCCGCACCCAGGTCTGGACGAGGCGGTCCCGCAGCACGCTCGCGTGGGCGCTGGTGGTACCGGCCCACCGCTCCTTCCACACCCGGAGGGCATCGCCGATGGCGCCCTCGCCCCGACGGCTCACTCCCCCGCCGATGGACACCCGCTCGTTCATCAGGGTCGTGATGGCCACGCGCCAGCCGTCCCCGACGTCTCCGAGCCGAGCCGAGTCGGGGACCCGGACCTCGGTCATGAAGACCTCGTTGAACTCGGCCTCTCCGGTGATCTGGTACAGCGGTCGGACCTCCACCCCGGGGGCGTGCATGTCGAGGAGGAAGGCGGTGAGCCCCTTGTGCTTGGGCTGCTCGGGGTCGGTCCGGGCGATCAGGAGGCCGAAGCTGGCCAGGTGGGCGAGGGTGGTCCACACCTTCTGGCCGGTCACCACCCACTCGTCGCCGTCGCGCACCGCCCGGGTGGCGAGGCTGGCGACGTCGGAGCCGGCCCCGGGCTCGCTGAAGAGCTGGCACCAGATCTCTTCGCAGGTGAAGAGCGGCCGGAGGTAGCGCGCACGTTGTTCGGGCGTACCGTGGGTGGCGATGGTCGGCGCCACCATGCCGTAGCCGATCACGTTGACGAAGCCGGGGTTGGGGGCACCGGCCTCCGCCAGGCGCGCCACGACTCGCTGTTGCAGCGGGGCCGGCCAGCCCCGTCCGCCTTGGCCCTCCGGCCAGTGCACCCAGGCGAGCCCCCGGTCGAACTGCTCGCCGAGGAACGCGGCGGGTGGCGTCGAGGAAGGGGGAGCGTCGGCGAGGAGCTGGTCGATGGCGGCGTCGAGCTCAGCGGCCAAGGCATCGGTCGAGGACGTGTCGGTGTCGGTGACCATTGCTGCAGTCTGCCCCGTGGCCGCTTGTCACGTCGAACGGGGCGATGCCGATTCCAGGGACGCCTGTGGCGGGGCCGTCAGCAGGTGGAAGTGCTCCGGCCAGGGGCGCTTGCACCCCCCTCAGGGCAGCCGGGCCCGCAGGTACTGCCGTGGCCACAGCCCGTCACCGGCGCCGAGCTCGTCGGCCGCCCGCAGCGCCCAGTGCGGGTCGCGCAACACGGCCCGGGCGAGCAGCACGGCGTCAGCCGCCCCACTCGCCACGATGTCCTCGGCCTGGGCGGGCTCGGTGACGAGCCCGACGGCGGCCGTCGGCACGCCGGCACTCTCGCGCACGGCGCGGGCGAAGGGGACCTGGTAGCCGGGGCCGACCTCGACCGCTTGCCACGGCACGGCTCCGCCGCTCGACACGTCCACCAGGTCGACGCCCGCGCCGACCAGCCGGCGGGCCACCTCGACCGTCTCCTCGAGCCCCCAGCCGCCCTCCGCCCAGTCGGTGGCGGAGAGGCGCACGAAGAGCGGCTTGTCTTCCGGCCAGGCGTCGCGCACGGCCTCGACCACCTCGAGGAGCAGCCGGCTCCGGCCGGTGAGGTCGCCGCCGTAGCGGTCGGCCCGGTGGTTGGCGAGAGGGGAGAGGAACTGGTGGAGGAGGTAGCCGTGGGCGGCGTGGACCTCGACCACGTCGAACCCGGCGGCGTCGGCGCGTGCCGCGGCGGCGGTGAAGTCGGCGACCACCCCGGCGAGCTCGTTTTCGGCGAGCTCCTTCGGGGCGGCGAGGTCGCCGAAGGCGATCGGGGAGGGCGCCACCGTCTGCCAGCCGCCCTCGTCGGACGGCACCGAGCCGGGGCCTTCCCACGGACGCCGCGTCGAGCCCTTCCGGCCGGCGTGGGCCAGTTGGACGCCGACGGCGGCACCCTGGCCGTGGACGAACGACGTGATGCCCCGGTAGGCGTCGGCCTGTTCGTCCGTCCAGATGCCGGCGTCCCACGGGCTGATGCGTCCCTCGGGGCTGACAGCGGTGGCCTCGGTGAGCACGAGGCCGGCACCGCCTCGGGCGAAGGACCCGAGGTGCACGAGGTGCCAGTCGGTCGGCTTCCCTTCGTCGGAGGAGTACTGGCACATGGGGGACACCCAGACGCGGTTGCGGACGGTCAGACCGCGCAGGGTCAGCGGGGAGAAGAGGATGCTCATAGCTCGTTCGACACCCTCCAGGCCGGCTGCATTCCCGGGGGCCTGGTCGACCACCGACACCACCGACACCACCGGCAGGGGGTGTCGCACCCCTGTGGCACGCTGCCCGGGTGCGTATCCTCCACACGAGCGACTGGCACCTCGGCCGGCGGTTCGAGCAGGAGCCGCTCGAGGCCGACCAGCGCCGCGCGCTCGAATGGCTGGTCGGCTTTGTCGCCGCCGAACGTGTCGACCTCGTGGTGGTGGCTGGCGACGTCTACGACCGGGCGCTTCCTGCCGAGGAGGCGGTCACGCTGCTCGACGACGCCCTCGACGCCCTGGTGGAGGCCGGGGCGACCGTCTTGCTCGTCCCGGGCAACCACGACAGCGCCCGCCGGCTGGGGTTCGGCGCCATCCGTCAGGCACTCGGAGGCGTCCGTGTCGTCGCCGACACCCAGGTCCCACCCGAGCCGTGGGTCTTCGAAGCCGGAACCGAGCGAGTCGCCGTGGTCGCCGTGCCGTTCCTCGACCCGCTTACCGCGCCGGCACCGACCCCGGCCGCCGACGGCTCACTCCGGCCCCGCACCCACCAGCACGTCCTCGAGGACGCGTTGGCCGCCGGGCGGGCGGGCCTGGCCAAGCTGGCAGGTGTCCCTTCGATCGTCGTGGCGCATGCCTTCGTCGCCGGCGGGACCCCCTCCGACTCGGAGAAGCTCCTCGCCGTGGGGGGCACCGACGTCGTCGACGCCGCGGTCTTCGACGGCTTCGACTACGTCGCCCTCGGGCACCTCCACCGGCCTCAGACCGTCGGTGCCGGCGGCCGGATCGCCTACTCGGGGTCGTTGCTCCCGTACTCGTTCAGCGAGGACCACGGAAAGTCGGTCCGTCTGCTCGAGGTCTCCGGCGGCGCCGTCGCCGAGGTGACCGACGTGCCGATCCCCGTGGGCCGACCGGTCGTCACGCTGGAGGGGCGTCTCGACGACCTCCTTGCCGACCAGGCCTACGAGCCCTTCGTCGACGCCTGGGTCGCCGTCCGACTGACCGACGACACGGTGCAGGTCCAGCCCATGGAGCGACTGCGCGGGCGCTTTCCCCACGCCGTGAACGTCCGGTACGCACCGAGCCGGGCTGGCTCCCCTGGGACCCCCTCGTTCGAGGCCGCCCTCGTCGAGGCTCGCGCTCCTGACGCGCTCGTGCTCGACTTCCTCGAGGAGGTTCGAGGTCGACCGGCGGGTGAGCCCGAACGGGCGCTCGTCGCCGACGCCGTGGCGCGGGCGGTGGCCGCCCAGACCGTCGGAGGCGAGCCGTGAGGCCGTTGCGGCTGGCTCTGTCGGCGTTCGGCTCCTATGGGGGCGAGTTCGAGGTCGACTTCGCCCGCATGGGTCGTCACGGTGTCTTCGCCATCACCGGACCGACCGGTGCCGGCAAGTCGACGATCTTCGACGCCCTCGTCTACGCCCTCTACGACGACCTGCCCGGCTTCCGGGTGGACGGCAACGTCCGGAGCCACTATGCGCTCCCCGGTGTGGCAACCCGTGTCGTCCTCGAGCTCGAGGCCCACGGCGAAGTGTGGCGCATCGAGCGCTCGCCCACCCAGCTCGTCCCGCGCAAGCGAGGTGATGGCCCGCCGATCGAGCGCAAGGGGTTCGTCGTGCTCGCCCGTCGTGACGACCCGGCCGGTGGCCTGACCCGCAAGGCGGAGGTCGACCGTCGGGTCGTCGAGCTTGTCGGGCTGACCAAGGACCAGTTCGAGCAGGTCGTCCTCATTCCCCAAGGGCGCTTCGAAGAGGTGCTCAAAGCCGACACGAAGGATCGCGCTGCCCTCCTGCGCCGGCTGTTCCCTGTCGACGTCTTCGCCCGGGTGACCGAGGCGTTGCGGGCGATCGCCGACGAGCGGCACCGAGCCTACGAGGAGGCCGAGTCCGGGCAGCGGGCCGAGCTCGACGCCGTCAGTCGTGCCGTCCGCGACCTGGTGGACCAGCTTCCCGCCGACCTGGTGCCAGATGACCTCGGCGGGGCCGTCGTCTCCGGGGGGCTCGTGCCCGGAGAGCTGGCCGGGCTGGCGGCGACCGCCGAGGAAGTGGTCGGCAGCCTCGGGGAGCGGGTCGAGCAGGCGAAGGCCCGTTGCGACGCCGCGCGCCGGGCCCGCGACGACGCACAGACGGCGCTCGAACAGTGGGAGCAGTGGCAGGACGACCGGCAGGCCATGGACCTGTTCTCCGACGAGGAGCGGGCCGACGAGGCCGAGGCGCGCTCCCTCCGCACGGCGGCCTTCGTGGCGCCCCTGCGGCCCGCCTTCGACGGCTGGCGCCGCGCCACGGCGGACCTCGACCGACTGGTGGCCACTCGCGACGCGTGTGGCCGCACGGTCGGCGAGCGCTGGCTCGACGCCTACGACCGGGCCGCCCTGGCTTCGCCGGAGGCGTCGAGCACCTTGGCCGCCGAGCTCGACGCCGACGCGGACCGGCTCGAGGATGCCGCGGAGGCACTCGACCGTCTGGCCACCGAGGCCGAGCAGCTGGCCGAGGAGGGCGCGACGCTTGCGGCGCGTGGTGACGAGCTCGCCGCCGCCAGGGACCGCCTGGGTGCCGACCGGGTCGCCCTCGGCGACGACCGACGACGACTGGCGGGCCTGACTGGTGTCGTCCGCCTGCTCGAACCGGCCCGGGTCGCTCGCCGACGGGACGAGGAAGCCCTCGAGGCTGCTCGGCGTCGCGCCGAAGCCGGGGCCGAAGTCGTCGCCGCCCGCCAGCGGGCGGTCGAGGCAGCCGGCGCGCTCGGACGGGCCGAGGAGACGGCGAGCGCGGTGCGCGCCGCCTGGCGTGACGGCCTGGCCGGCCGTCTCGCGGCCCACCTCGTCGACGGGGAACCCTGTCCTACGTGCGGGTCTCCCGATCACCCCGTACTGGCGGCCCTGCACCCTGATGCCCCTGACGACGAGGCGCTCGAGCGAGCGGAGTCCGAGCTCGAGGAGGCTCGTCGCGCCCATGCCGCAGCCGAGCGAGCACTGGCCGAGGCCGAGGTGACATGGACGGCCCTCGGCGAAGGCCCCGAGGTGGCCGACGCCGAGGAGGCCGCGGCGGCGTCCGGCCGTCGGCTCGCCGTGCTCGAGAGGGCGAGGACCCGGCACGACGAGCTCGCCGCCGAGGTCCGTCGCCGTAGCGAGGTGCTGGACCGAGCCGACGAGGCTGCCGATCGACAGAGCCGCACGTTCGACACCGACCTCGCCCGCCACGACGAACGGCGCCAGGCGCATGCCCGGGCCCGCGCCGAGCACGAGGCCCGGTTCGGAGCCGGCGTCTTCCCCCGAGGCGACGTCGAGGCTCGGCGCGCCCTGGCCGAGGCGGTGCGCTCCCTCGCCGTCGCTGCCGGCGCGCTCGAGCGGGCCGAGGCCGAACGCGACGTCCATGCCGGTGCGCTCGCCGAGGTGGTCGAGCGCGTGGGGCTGGCTGGTCCCGGCGAGCTCGCCACCGTTCTCCTCCCCGACGACGAACTTCTCCGGCGGCAAGCCGAGCTGGGCGAGCGGTCGGACCGACGGCGGCAGGTGTTGGAACGCGTCGCCGCCTACGAGAGCGCCGGTGTTCCTGCCGAGCGACCCGACCCGTCTCCGTTCGAGGAGCGCCTGCGGTCGGCCGAAGCCGACCACGCCGAGCTGGTCGGCCGGGCGGCCGTTGCCCGACGTCAGCTCGCTTTGCTCCGGGCTGCCCCCGGTCGACTGGCGGAGGCGCTCGAAGCGCTCGAAGGGGCGCGCCGCTCCTACGAGCAGGCCCAGACGGTCGCCCACCTGTGCGCCGGTCAGGGTGGGACGGGGGTGGGGGCCCGTCGCTCGCTCGAGCACTGGGTGCTCGCCTCCTACCTTCGCCAGGTGCTGGTCCAGGCGAACGCCCGTCTCGCTGTCATGACCGCCGGCCGCTACTCCCTGCGGCTCGACGACGGCCCGGCCGACGGTCGCAGGCTGTCCGGGCTCGACCTTGCCGTCTTCGACGTCAATACCGGCCTGGTCCGACCGGCCACCACCCTTTCAGGCGGCGAGACGTTCATGGCTGCGCTCTCGTTGGCACTGGGTTTGGCCGACGTCGTCTCGAGCGGTGCCAACCGGCAGATGGGAGCGCTCTTCGTCGACGAGGGGTTCGGCTCGCTCGACCCTCAGGCGCTCGACGGCGTCGTGGAGGTGCTCCGCTCGCTCGAGGACGGAGGTCGCATCGTCGGGGTGATCAGCCACGTGGCCGAGCTCAACCAGGCGCTTCCCAACGGCATCTCCGTCGTCGGCACGACGCACGGCTCGGTGGCGACCCTCCGCTATCCACCCGAGTAGTCCGGGGCCGCGCCACGTACGTGGACAGGTCCAACGTGGGCTCGGGCCCAGCCGAGCAAGGCACCGGTGCAGGCCGTTGTCAGTCGATGGCGGCCGACCCTTGCATGAAGATCCCGTTGTGGATGAGGAAGCCGCGCAGCGTGTTGCCCAGGACGATGGCCTCGCGGCCTTCGGCCCCTTCGGCGGCGGCGAAGGCAGCGATGGCCTCGTCCGTCCGACGACGTCCTGCCGTGCTGATGGCAGTGTTCCCCGACTTGGTGGCGCGCAGGCACTGGGCGACGAGCTCGTCAGGCGTCGTGCCGAGCGAGGCGCAGAAGCGAGCGAGGAGCCGGAGCTCTCCCTCGTGCGCCGTGCCGCCCTCCGTCTTGCCGTCTCGCTCGAGCCAGCGTCGGACGGCCGGGGAGGCGGCCAGTGCGGCGAGGTCACTGCCCGCGTCCTGGTCGCCTCCAGCACCTCCGGCGGTGCCAAGCCCGGCCTCCGGGGTGTCAACCTCGCCCGGTTCGCCGGCCGGCGCCTTACTGCTCGGGGTGGTGAGGTCGGAGGGGCGCACGGCGATCACTCGGGCAGTCCGTACATACGGGAGAGCATCTTGACCTCCTGGGCCCGGTAGGGGAAGGGTCCGGGCGCCTGCAGCATGCCCTCGCGCTTCAGGCGCTCGGTGACCTCGGGATCCTCCTCGAAGGGGCGGTCGGTGTGGCCCTCGAAGAACAGGGTGGAGATCGGGTTGCGGGGGCGCTGGCCGCCGGCCTCGGGCTCCTCGGCCGGGTAGCCGACCAGCTGGAGCCATACCGGGAACCAGGTGTCGGGCACGCCGAGGAGCGACTTGACCGTCTCGTTGGCGGTGAAGGCGTGCATGCAGGTGCCGAGCCCCTGGTCGACGGCGGCGTTGATGGCGTTGCAGATGGCGATCCCGGTCTCGACCGCACCCATGAACAGCACGGCGCTCATGTCCTTGGAGATGGGCTCGAGCACCTGGGGCCAGAGGAAGTCGTCGACGTAGGCGCGGGACCAGCCATGGGCCGCGGAGAGGGCGTGCTGGTCGACCAGCGCCTTGAGGCGGTCCTGGGCGCCCTCGACGTAGTTCATGTCGATGTACCAGAAGATGTACGTGGGCGCGAGGTCGAGGTCGGCGGTGGTGGTCGGGTTTCTCAGCGCGTCGCGGGTCTCGGCATCGAGGTCGTCGCGGTTCACGACGATGGCCCGGAAGTAGTCGGCATTCATCGAGCGTGACGCCCGGTTGGCCGCTTCGAACATGACCTGCAGCTTCTCCCGCTCGACGGGCCTCCACGACTTGAAGAACCGGATGCTGCGTCTCGTCCCGACCACTCGGTTGAACTCCATGGTGCTCCCCTCCTTCTGCTGTCGTCGTTCGTACTGGGTCCTGCGGTGCTCCGATGAGGTTCCTCGCCCGACCCATCTGGGGCCGTCCGGGGCCGGCCTGTCTCGTCTAGGGCCATCTGGGGCCGTCCGGGGCCGGCCTGTCTCGTCTGGGGCCGTCCGGGGCGACCCGGTCAGGCCTCGAGGATGGTGATGACGGCGGCGGCGGCGTCCGCACCGATGAAGCCGCCGCCGTTCTCGGCCAGGGCCACCCGTGCCCCCGCTACCTGACGCTCGCCACAGCGACCGCGGAGCTGGTCGACCAGTTCGACGAGCTGGCCGCAGCCGGTGGCGCCGATGGGATGGCCTCGCGACAGGAGCCCGCCGCTCGGGTTGACCGGCACCCGGCCGCCCAATTCGGTGGCCCCCGAGGCCAAGAGCTTGGGCCCCTCGCCCGGTGCGCACAGGCCCAGCTCCTCGTAGAGCAGGAGCTCGGCGGTCGCCGCGGCGTCGTGGACCTCGACGACGTCGAGGTCGTCGGGACCGATGCCGGCAACCTCGTACGCCCGCCGGGCGGCCCGCTCGGCCACGCTTGGCTCGTCGAGGGTGCGGTCGCGTCCGGACGCGAGCACCGACGCCCGCACCCGCACCCCTGGCACGCCCAGCCGGCTCGTGGTGTCGGCCGAGGCCAGGACCAGCGCGGCGGCACCGTCGGCGATGGGGGAGCACATGAGGACGGTGAGGGGGTCGGACACCATCCGGCTGGCCAGGACGTCGTCGACGGTGACCACGTCGCGGTACTGGGCCTTCGGGTTGAGGGAGGCGTGCCGGTGGTTCTTCACCGAGATCTGGGCCAGGTCGGCGGGGGTGCCACCGCTGTCGTGGAGGTAGGTGCGGGTCATCGCCGCGTAGACGTCCATGAACGGCGAGCTGCTCATGGCGCCCGCGGACCCGGACCCGGATGGCTGGCTCCCGCTACCACCGCTGGCCGGATCGCCCCCGGCGGGCGCCCCCGGCGGCGGCCAGCCGAGGAGCACGGAGGACAACAGGTCGCGGATGGCCGGCATCTCCTCGAGGTCGAGGGCGGTGCCGATGGCGGCGAACGACCGGATCTTGTCGGCGTGGGTGAGCTTCTCCGCGCCGACGGCCAGCGCGATCTCGGCCGACCCCGAGGCAATGGCCTGCCAGGCCAGGTGGAAGGCGCTGGAGGCCGAGGCGCAGGCGTTCTCGACGTTGACGATGGGCGAACCGAGGATGCCGGTGTGGTGGAGCGCCGACTGGCCGCGGATCATCTCCTGGCCCTGGAGGACCCCGCCCACCGCGTTGCCGAAGGCCGTGAACTCGATCTGGTCCGGACGCACGCCGGCGTCGGCCATGGCGTCGCCGACGGCCTCCTCAGCCAGCGACCGGACGCTCTTGTCGAAGAACTTGCCGAACCGGGTCATCCCGGCTCCGACGACCATGACGTCACGCATGCTGCTCCTTCGCGGTTGCACCGGTAGGGGATCCGGCGGGACCGGCGGCGTCCAGGCGGTCCCAGGTCGCCGGGGTGACGCCCCGTTCCTTCAGGACGCCGTAGCGCACCCGCTGGGTGCCTGTCTTCGGAAGCTCGTCGACGATCTCCACGTAGCGGGGCACCGCGTAGCCGGCCACCTTGCCCTCGCAGAACTCGGTGAGGGCCTCGGGCGAGACGTGTGCACCGGGCTTGGGCACGACGACGAGCTTCACCTCGTCCTCACCCAGCTCGGAGGGCACGGCGTGGGCGGCCGACTCCTGGACGGCCGGGTGGGCGTTCACGACGGTCTCGATCTCCCACGCCGAGATGTTCTCCCCGAGCCGCCGGATGGACTCCTTCTTCCGGCCTTTGTAGTAGTAGAAGCCCTCCGCGTCCTGGCTGGCCAGGTCGCCGGTGTGGAACCATCCGCCGCGGTAGGCGGCCTCGGTGGCGTCGGGGAGCCCGTGGTAGTGGGTGAGCTGGCCCGCCGGGTGGCGGAAGACCAGCTCGCCGGTCGTGCCGGCGGGAACCGGTTGGCCGGTGTCGTCGACGACGGCGAATTCGACCCCGGCGATGGGCCTTCCCATGGAGCCCACCCGGCCCTCGGTGTTGAGGAGGATGCCCGGGGCGTCGACCATCCCGAACCACTCGACGAGGCGGAGACCGAAGCGCCGCTCGAATTCCTCCCATCGGTCTGGTGGACAGCCGGCAGACAACACGGTGCGCACCGGGTTGTCGGCGTCGTCCGGGCGGACCGGCTGCTTCAACAAGATGGAGATCATGCCACCCAGGGCGTTGAACTCGACGGCGTCGAAGCGCCGGCAGTCGTCGAAGAAGCGTGACGCGCTGAACCGCTCGGCCAGGGCGAAGCGGGCGTCGAGGACCATGGAGCCGATCATCGAGACGTAGAGGGCGTTGCCGTGGAAGAGAGGCAGCGGCGTGTACATGGTCTCGCCGGGCCCGACGCCGGCGGCGCCGAGGAGCACGCCGATGGGGCTGGCGTCGTAGCTGCTCGTCACCACGCCCTTCGGCGGTCCAGTGGTCCCCGACGTGTAGAGCATGGCCGCCGCCGGGGGCGCCTCTGCGAGGTCGATGACGGGCTCGGTGTCAGGAGCACCGAGGAGTCGCTCGACGTCCCAGTCGATGCCACCGCCGGGCCGTCCTCCGACGACGACCGTGTGGACGAGGTCGGGGCAGTCGACGCGTGCTTCGTCGAAGGCGGGGCGGAGCGCTTCGGAGACGACGGCGGCCCGGACTCCCGAGTCGGCGAGGATGTGGTGGAGCGTCACGCCCCGCTGTGCCGTGTTGACCGGTACCGGCCCGGCTCCCATGAACAGCAGGCCGAGGTACGACCAGATGAACTCCGGGCAGTTGCCGAGCAGGATGGCGACCCGGTCGGCCGGGCGCACCCCGAGCTCGAGCCAGCCGTTGGCGGCGCGCCGGGCGAAGCTGAGCACTTCTCCCCAGGTGTAGGTCTGGTCCCCGAAGGCCAGCCACGTGGCATCGGGGTGGGCGCGGGCCCGCTCGCGAACGAGCAGTTCGACGGCGGACTGGGCGCGGGTCACTCGCCTGCTCCGAGGGCCGGACGAACCGGACGGGCCGGACGAACCGGACGAACCGGACGGGGCGCGTCCGAGCCGTGCCCGGGGTGGTCGGACGGCGTCCGAGCGGACCCGTGGGGCTCAGCAGGCATAGGAGTCCACCAGTTGCCGGGCCGCCACGAGGCCGAGGAACTCGTTGACGCCGTCCTCGATCAGCGAGGCACGAGCGTCGCGTAGGAGCTTCTCGACGAGCAGGCCGCGGACCATGCCCGCGCCACCGTAGATCTGGACGGCGTCGCTGGCCACGGCGAAGGCCGCGTCGGTGCAGGTGACCTTGGAGCTGATGGCGTGGGCGAGCCCGCCCAGTCCGCCGAGCTCGGAGAGCCCGACCATTGCCGTCTTCGAGAGCGCACGCGCCTGCTGAGTGCGGGCGAACATGGTGAAGAGCTTCGACTGGACGAGCTGGTGCTCGGCGATGGGCTTGCCCCCCTGGACCCGCTCCCGTGCGTAGGCCAGCGCTTCTTCGAAGGCGGCCCGGGCGAGCCCGGCGAAGACGGCGCCCATGCCGGAGTTGGCGTGCGAGAGGGTGAGCTCGAGCGCCGTCGGGTAGAGGTCGGGGTCGGCGAGCAGGCACCACTCCGGGACCCGTACCTCGTCGAAGAAGATCTCGCCCTGGTTGAGGGCGCGTTGGCCGTGCTTGTCGAGGGGTGCGCCCCGGCTGACCCCGGGGAGGTCGAGGGGCACCATGACGACCGCCCCGCCCGCCATGCCTCGTGACTCCTCCATGGTGCAGAACAAGAGCGCGTGGGTGGCGATCGATCCGTTGGAGACCCACGCCGACTTCTGCCCGCTCACCACGATGTCACTGCCGTCCCGGCGGGCACGGCAGGCCCCGGCACTGGCGGGATCGTGGAACTCGGCCCGCCCGACACCGAGGGTGTCGGACCCGTGGCCGGGCTCGGTGATCGCCCAGCAGCCGACGTAGCGTGCCTCGCGGTCCTCGACGAACGGACGGATCACCTCGTCGGCCAGTCGGTCGTTGCCGGCGAGCAGGGCTACCTGGGCGGCCAGCTGGAAGGGCATCGCCGCCACCCCGAGGCTGATGGCGAGGTCGGCGGCAGCCCAGCCCAGCTCGACGAAGAGGGCGTGGCTGGTGGCGGCGTCGAGCTCGAGTCCGCCGTAGGCGGCCGGCAGCGACGCGGCGTGGCTCCCCAGCTCGTACCATGCCCGGAACACCTTCCACAGCGGGGAGCTCGCCTCGACGACGTCGTCGGGTGAAAGGCGGTCGAGCTGGAGGCTGGTCGGCCGAAGGACGTCGGCACCGAACCGGTGCACCTCGGTGCGGATGGCCTCCTGCTCCTCGGAAAGTCCCGACGGGAGCTCTGCGTACATCTCGTCCCCCCACTCGTGTCCGGTGCCCGCTTCGGCAGCAGGCCGCTGCGCCGTCGGGTGGCACAACGGGTCGTCGTGCGCGTGGTGGGGTCGCCGGCCCTCCGTGCGGCACGGACGCCCGAGGTCGTGACGACGGTGCAACTCGAACCTTGCACCTCCTTGACCCATCAGTCAAGTACCGCGGTATAGGTTGAGTAGATGGCTTATGGTCGCTGCTCCCGGGCAGGCGGTCGGCGCGGTGGCCGGGGCGGGCTCGCTCGGTGAGGACTCCTGCGGAGCGGGAGAGGGATCGCCGCGGGGGACGGGCGGTCCGGTGAGTGCGGGCGGGACGGTTCTGCTCACCGGAGGGCTCGGTGGCTCCCATCTGGTGCCGGCCTTGGCCAAGGTGCTTGGACCGGGCCGGCTGGCCGCGGTGGTGAACGTCGGGGACGACCTCGACTGGCACGGACTGCGGGTCTGCCCCGACCTCGACACGGTGCTCTACGCGTTGAGTGGACGGCTCGACCGGGAGCGGGGCTGGGGGCTTGCCGGCGAGACCTTCCACGGGCGGGACGCACTCGAAGCCTTGGGCGAGCCCGGCTGGTTCGGCGTGGGCGATCGCGACCTGGCCACCCACCTGTTCCGAACCGACCTGCTGCGAGCGGGGGCGTCGCTGACCGAGGTGACCGGTGAGCTGGCCCGCCGCTTCGGGGTGGCGGGGGTCGCCGTCCTGCCGGCGTCGGACCTCCCGTCACCGACGTTGCTGGCACTCGCCGACGGACGGGTCGCCGGCTTCGAGGAGTGGTACGTCGGCGCCCGGGCTGTCCCGCCGGTGCACGAGGTGATCGTCGCTCGCGGTCCGGCTGCTCCGGCGGCGCTTGCCGCCCTGTCCCGTGCCGACGCCGTCGTGCTCGGCCCGAGCAACCCGGTCACGAGCATCGGCACCATCCTCGCGCTCGACGGCGTGGTCGGTGCCCTGGCGCGGGTGGGGCGAGTGGTGGCCGTCTCGCCGACGACGGCAGCGACCTCACCGTCTGGGCCAGTCGAGCACCACGCCAGAGCTCGTCGACAGCTGCTCGCCGCCACCGGCGACGCGGACTCCGCTGCTGGCATCGCCGCGCACTACGCCCGTCGCTTCCCCGGGCTGGTCGGGTCGTTCGTGCTCGACGAGGGTGACGCCGACGAGCGCACCGTGGCGAGCATCGGGCTCCGGCCCGTCACCGCGCCGCTGCTCGACCCGGACGGGTTGGCTGCGGTGGTCGCCGACCTCGTCACCTGAGCTCCTACTGGCGGGACCGGCTGGCCGGCGCTCGGGCACCGCTGTCGTCCGCCGACTGCCGACTGCCCCGGCAGAGACCCCCCGGTCGCTGTCGGTTGCCGGCGCCGGATGCGGATCACACGTCGGCATGGTTCGATGAGCCCATGGGCACGCCGGCCGAAGAACCAGCCGAAGAACCAGCCGAACGAGGCGAGGTGGTCGAGCTGGTCGCCTGGAGGGGACCGTGGTCCGACGACGACCCCGACGCCAACTTCAAGGCCGACCTCGCGCTCTACGCCCAGGTCGATCCGATGGTCACCGTCACCAACCTCGCCGCGTCCGTGGACGTGCCCGAGGGGGCGATCGTGCGCTATGTGCTGGCCAGGTGGGCCGCATCGGGGAGCGGAGGGCTCCTCGAGCTGGGGCCGACCATGGTCGAGCGACTGTGGGCTCCGATCGAAGCGGCCGAGGTGACGGGCTCGGTCGCCGCACGGCTCGAGGCCTACGACCGCCTGCGTCAGGTGCTCTCGTGGCTGCGGGTGCCGGTGGTCGACCCCGACGCAGCGGGGTCCTGATCGGCATCGGGCCGGTGAGCAGGACGTCCGTCCCCGGCAGCTCGCGACATTGCCTTCCGGCCCTGCTCCCGGTAGCGTCGCTCCGGGGGTGAGTGGAGAGGAGCAGGGATGAGCGGAGCGCGAATCGACGTCGACTGGACCGGTGGATCGTGGTGACGTCGGCAGGCCCCCTGTTCGCCTCGGTCGTCAACCTCAACGCTCCCGGTCACTACTTCCACTGGGGGTTCGTCCTCATCTCGCTGGGGAACCTCTTGGTCATCGTGGCCATGCTGGTGCTCTTCGTGCTGGCCCTGCTCGTCCCCTTCGTACACAGCAGACACGGCGAGCCCCCGGGTGGTAGCACGGCGGGAACGGCGCCGACTGCGCCGGCGTCCGCTGGCTCGAAGGGGGAACAAGGAGCAGCGGCTCCAGCCGGCGGCCCCGGTTCCCGGTCGACCGCCACCACCGGAGACCCCACCCTGTGGACGGCACGACTCCGGTCGCTGTGGCTCCGCAACCTCCCTCCCGACAAGATGCTCCCCGACAACCAGCCTGCCTACGTCGCCTCGTGGATCTACGTGTTCGGCGTCCTCACCATGGTGTCGCTCGCTGTCGTCATCGCCACCGGGTGCGTGCTGGCGTTGGAGGGTCCGATCTGGTGGCACGAGAGCGCCGTCGGGCTGTTCGTCAACTCCCTCCACCTCTGGAGCGTCGAGTGCTTCATGGGCTTCATGGCCATCCACCTCTGGGGAAAGTTCTGGATGGCGTCGTGGCGAGGTAAGCGCCAGCTCACTTGGATGACCGGTGTGGTGGCGTTCTTGGTGGCGGTCTTCGAGGCGTTCACCGGCTACATGTCGCAGACCAACTTCGACTCCCAGTGGATCGCCTTCGAGGCAAAGGACGCCATGAACGGAGCCGGTATCGGGGCGTTCTTCAACACCATGAACTTCGGCCAGGCGCTGATGCTCCACATCGTCTTCATCCCGTTGGTCCTGGTCGTGATCGTGGCCATCCACATCGTCATGGTCCGGCTCCGAGGCGTGGCGCCGCCCATCGATGCGCTGCCCGAGCACCTGGGCACGGGCGGGGGCACGGCGGACGAGGTCAGTTTCGCCGAACGCGGGTCGTTGCACGACGGACCGGCCCAAGCGAGCCTCGGCGCCGCAGCAGACCTGGAGGAGACCGTGGTGAGCGGAGGCCAGCGATGAGCGAGGCGCACGCGTCGGTCGACACGGCAGCGGCCCCCGACGGTGGCCGTCCTGGCGAGCGAAGCCGCCGGGCCCGGCGGCGGGCGCGCGAGCAGGCCGAGGCCGCCCACTGGCGCGGTCCTCTCCGCCGCTACGACATCCTCAAGGAAGGGACGATCGCCCTGGTGGTCGTCGTGATCCTGGTGGCAGTGCTGGCGATCCTCTTCTCGTCGCCGGACGTGCCGGCGGTCACCTTGCAGGAGTGGGCCTCGGCACAGCCCATCGGGTTCACCCAGATCGCGCTGAGCGAGCTGAACGGCACCAGCACGTCGGCTACCTACGGACCGCCCTACAACCACGGTTCCGGCTCCGTCCAGTACCTCTACGGCGTGTCCATCCAACGGGCCATCGGGGTCACCGACCCGATCGACCCGGCAAAGGACTTCGTGCTCGATCCCTTGGGCACGGTGTCCGGCCAACCCGCCCTGACGTCCGCCCTGCACTCCTACGAGCGCGCCCCGGAGGCCACCAAGATGTCCTGGGACGCCGCCTACGGGCGGGCCCTCTCCAAGGCGACCGTGGTCGACACCCGCATGGTCGTGCCGCCTGGCAACTACGGCCCGGTCGGCACCATGCTCGCGGGCTTCCTTTCGATGGCCCGCTCCGGAGGTCTCGACGCCCAGCTGGTGGCGCACGCCAGCTTCTACACCACCAACTACACGAACCCCATCATGTTCCTGGGTGACTCGGCGGTGGCCCAGCCGAACAGTTACTGGAACAAGATCGTCACCGCCCAGAAGATGCAGGGCACCCAGTGGGGGATGATGAACGAGACCGGCTCCTGGCCGGGCCAGCCGTGGCTGTGGCTCTACACCATGTGGTACCAGGTGGGCCCCATGCGCACGTCGGACAACGCCGACGTGGAGGTGATCGCCATCATGACGGTGCTCTCCCTCGGCCTGCTCTTCGTGCCGTTCCTGCCCGGCATCCGCGACCTGCCTCGGAAGATCCCTGTCCATCGGCTGGTGTGGAAGGAGTACTACCGGACCTACGGAGCGGCATCCTCGTCGGCCTCGTCGTCGGGCGGGCCGGCTCCGGCCGGAGGTGCATCGGCCGGACCGGGCGGGCTGGGTGGGTCGGGGTCGACCGACTCGGGGGACGGTGGTGCGGTGCCGCCCCCCGGCACGCCCTGACCTCGTCGCGGCACGCCGACTTGAACCCGCCCCTCGTTGTCGGGGCCAGAGCAGGGCGCCACGGCAGTGACGCTCGGTCCTGCGGTCGCACCTCGCTCGGACCGGCTTCGTAGAGGTCGGGTGCACCAGTGCCCGGCGACCGCGTGTGAACG
>JBMFXC010000056.1:3749-18083 GCA_049964655.1 Acidimicrobiales bacterium | reverse complement strand
ACGATGTCACGCGGGACCCCCGAAAATGCCTACGAACTCCGGAACCCCGGTCAGTGACGGCGCGACGGGCACCCCATTCGCGACGAAGACCAGGCACCTTGAGGTGCCTGGTCTTCGCTGGTCACCGGCCGAGGTGGGTTCGACCGTGACGGGCCGGGGATGAGGGGCCTTCCCCGGCCGAGGTGGGCGAGGGGCCGCTACTGCGGCGGACCTGCCCGAAGGGTCACCGACACCGTCTGCTGGCGCCCGCTGGTGTCGGTAAAGACCACCGGCACCGTAGAGCCAACCTTCTCCTCCAGCATGATCTGAGCCAGGTCGTTGACACTCGTCACCGTGTGGCCATCCACCGCCGTGATGATGTCGCCAGCCTGCAGGCCGGCACTGGCCGCCGCCTGTCCTGGGATGACCGTCACGATCTGAGCACCCGGTGAGGACGAGCCACTCCCGCCCGAGCCGATGCCGCCCGAGCCGAAGCCACTGCCGCCGAAGCCTCCGCCGGCTGACGTCGAACCGGGAGCGACCACCTGGACTCCCAGGAACGCAGTGGGCCCGATGTGCACGGACGATGACGAGGCACCCGAGGTGATCTTCCTGGCGATCGACAGTGCCTCGTTGATCGGGATCGAATAGCCTTGGACGCCCGATCCTCCGGTTGGCTGGAACTGAAAGCCGGCGGACGCCGCCGTGTCCATCCCGACCACTTTGCCCGCTGTGTTCACAAGCGGGCCACCCGAGTCACCAGGCTGGATGTCGGCGTTGCTCTCGATCAGGCCGCTCAACTGCTCAGAGGTGCCGTCTCCCTGGTCCGTGGCCGTAATCGCCTGGTTGAGCGCGGTGACCGTGCCACCGGCCACACTCGGCGAGCCGCCGACGCCCCCGGCGTTCCCGATGCCCACGACTTGCTCCCCGACCCGCACCGACGAGGAGTTGCCGGTCGTCACCGTGGCCAGTCCCGAGGCGTTCTGCAACTGGAGGACAGCGACGTCCTTAAGTCGGTCGTAGCCGACGACGACGGCGCTGTAGGTCCTGCCGTTGCCGATATCCGTCACGCTGATCGACGTCGACGACTCGATCACGTGGTTGTTGGTGAGGATCTCGCCGTTGGGAGTCAAGACCATGCCCGTCCCGGCAGCCTGCTCGTTCTGGTAGTTGAGCGTGGTGTTGATGTCCACGAGCGCTGGGGCGACCCGCTGGGCGATCGCCGCGGCATTGGCGGGCCCACCCGAGGCACCCGAGCCCCCGAGGCCGGAGCCGCCGCTCCCCGAGCTCCCCGAGCCGCCCGAGCCCGGTAGGGCGATACCCACCGAGGAGCTGACCGGAGGCGGCTGCCAGACGGCGTGGCCGATCACCACGCCAAGGGTGGCGGCCACCACTGCTCCGACCACGGCGATGACGGCGAAGCGACCCACCGAACGGGCTGGCGGGTGCCCCTGGGCCCACGGGGGGGTGCCCTGGGGGCGGTGGTCCCACCAAGAAGGCGAGCCCCAGGCTCCTGGCGGCGGTCCTCCGGGAGAGCTCCCCCCATAGGGCCCCGGGCCTCCGGTCGGAACCTGAGGACCCCCGGGGTAGTAGCCCGGCGTACCGTACGGGCCGGTCTGGTGGCCGGGTGCGCCGCCCGGATAGGCGCTCGCCCAGGTTCCCGGGTCACCGGGCGCCTGCCACGAGGTGCCGCCAGCCGGAGGCGCCTGGCCTGCGGAGCGACCTGAACCGTGCGACGCCGACGCCGCCGGCCCAGGGGCTCCTACGGTGGGCTGCCACGATCCTCCGGGCTCGCCGGTTGGCACGGCAGCGGTTGGCTCGCCGGTTGGCACGGCAGCGGTTGGCTCGCCGGTTGGCACGGCAGCGGTTGGCTCGCCGGTTGACTGGCCTTCAACGTTCTCGTCGTGGTTCATAGCCGTCCCTCGCTACTCGTTCGCCAGGCCCTGTCACGCTCGCTCTGACGGTGGACCGTCTGCACGATGTCATTCCACCGCTCGTGTCTAAGGTTTACTCAACTGCACCATAAGGATTCCGTCAGACATCCCAGGTCAGGACGGCACGAGCGGGGTGCCGAGCCAGGACGGCACGAGCGGGGTGCCGAGCCAGGATGATTGCGCCTTCGGCTTTCCCGGCGCCGGACGAACAGGCCGGCGGCGCGTCCTAACCGACGCGACGGGCCACCCCCGACTCCTGGACGGGCATGTGCTGCGGCGAGGGGATCGGGTAGGCGGGCTGGTCGGTCCGGAGCTCGATGAGGTCCGCCGCCTGGCAACCGAGTGTCTCGACGTAGGCCTTGGTGTCTCCGGCGGTCGACGGGAGCAGCGGCCGCGACGTGTCGGGCTGACCGAGGCGCAACGCAGCAGTCAGGTCCCCGACCGTGCTTCGCCGCCATGCCGAGATGTTCGGTGCCTTTACGCCGAAGCGCTCCTCGAGGAAGCGCAGTTGCGACGTGTGGTCGAAGACGTCCGAGCACACGTAGCCGCCCCGGCTGAAGGGAGAGACGACCAGCATGGGCACCCGGAACCCAAGTCCGATGGGCCCGGCCACCCCGTGGGCGTCGGCGGGCAAGGGGTTGACGGTCAAGTACTCCCCCGGCGTCCCGGCGGGCGGGACCGGCGGCGGGACGTGGTCGAAGAACCCGTCGTTCTCGTCGTACATGATGAAGAGGACGGTCTTCGACCACACCTCGGCGTTCGAGACGAGGGTGGAGAGGACCTGGTCGATGAACCAGGCACCGAGTGCCGGCGGTGCCGGCGGGTGCTCGTCGTAGCCGAGCGGCGGGATGACCCACGAGACGGCCGGCAGTGTGCCGGTGGCCACGTCGTGGGCGAAGTCGTCGGGGAAGGTGGGGAGGAACGCCTTCTGGTACAGGGGCGAGCTGGGGTTCGAGTACTGGGAGAAGTACGGGAGGATCTGGTCCGACACGAAGAGCACTTCGGGCGAGCTGACGCTGTAGGCGGCACCCGGCGGCCGGTAGGTCTTCCACGACACCCCGGCGTCCTCCAGCACCTCGGGCATGGTCGTCCAGTTGACGCTGAACCGGGCGTCCGGCGACGAATTGGTGATGAGCACGGGACCCCCGTGGGAGCCCGACGGGTCGATGGTCCCCGAGATCGCCATCAGCCGGTTCGGATGCGTCGGCCCGATCACCGAGCAGTGGTACCCGTCGCAGATGGTGAAGGCGTCAGCCAGCGCGTAGTGGTAGGGAAGATCGGCTCGGTCGTGGTACCCCATGGTGAGCGGGCCATAGACGGGCCCTTCGTAGTGAGGAGACGTGTGGGTCGAGACGAAGGCGTCCATCGACCCCTTTCCCCAGCACAGGTGCTGGGGAAGCCAGTTGTGAGTGAGGTCGTGGGTGCACTCGCCGATGCCGCTCGCCACCGCCAGGTGGTAGGGAAGCAGCCGGCCGTCAGGGGGTCGGCTGGTGTTGGCCGCCCACGCCTGGGAGAAGGCGCCGAGCGTCCCCGCCGGATGGTCGTCGAAACCACGGACGCCCCGGTAGGTGCCGAAGTAGTGGTCGAACGACCGGTTCTCCTGCATGAGGAAGACCACGTGCTCGACGGCGCCGAGGTCCGAGCCGGCGGGTTTCGTGGCGGCCGCCTTGGGGATGGTCGACGAGGAGCCGCACGCTGCGGCGAGCACGCCCGCTCCGGCGAGCAGCGAGCCCCCGAGGAACGTCCGTCGGGCGAACCTCGTTGCCTCGCCGTTCACGCCCCCGCCCGCGGCGTCGTGTGGCTCGTCAATCGCCGCCCGCCACCGCGCTCCGCCGTCCCGCTCCCGCTCCTGTCGAGCCATCACTCGCTCCTCCTGTCGGCCCGGTCCGTCTCCGACGGTGGCACGGGCCCGGGCGCTCCGGCCACCGAGGCGGGAGCGGGCGGTGGGCGACTCCGGCCCACCACCGTCACCGACAGGTGGAGTGTGTCCCTCCGGTGACACCTGCGCAACCACCACGTGGCGTCCCCCGGATACGCAGACCCGCTTGGGCGCTCAGTCCTCCCGCCGACGCTGCAGCTCGGCGTCGGACTCGACGGAGGCGTCGTGCATGCGCTGGCGGTACGCCGCCAGGCGTCCGGCCAGGGCGGGGTCCGACACAGCCAGGATGCGGGCGGCAAGCAGGGCAGCGTTGCGGGCGTTGCCCACCCCGACCGTGGCCACCGGCACGCCTGCGGGCATCTGGACGATCGACAAGAGCGAGTCGAGCCCGTCCAACGTGGCCAAGGGGACGGGAACGCCGATCACCGGCAGGTCGGTGGCGGAGGCGAGCATGCCAGGCAGGTGGGCTGCCCCTCCGGCTCCGGCGACGATGACCCCGAGGCCCCGCCAGGCAGCACTGGCTGCGTACTCGAGCATCTCGTGCGGCGTCCGGTGGGCCGACACCACCCGCACCTCGTGGGCCACCTCGAGCTCGTCGAGGAGCTCACCGGCCCGGCCCATCACCTCGAGGTCGGACACCGACCCCATCACCACACCGACCCTGTTGCCATGGGTACCACCTCGCCCCGCCCTCTCGGCGGCGTCGGGGGTGCTCACGCCTCCTCCAGCAGCCGTGCCGCCGCCCGGGCCCGCTCGAGGGCGTCCTCGGTCGTCTCCGCCAGCACCGTCACGTGCCCGAGCTTCCTGCCGGACCGCCAGCCCTTGCCGTAGAGGTGGACATGCGCCCCGGGGACCCCGAGCGCGTCGGCCACCCGTCGCCGCGGGTCTCCACCACCGGGACGTCCGACCACGTTCACCGTGGCCGCCGGGGATCGTTGGTCAGTCGGACCGAGCGGCCACCCGAGCACGGCCCGGAGGTGGTTGTGGAACTGGGACGTCTCGGAGGCCTCGATGGTGACATGCCCCGAATTGTGGGGGCGCATGGCCAGTTCGTTCAACAGCAGCGTGCCGTCGGCCGTCACGAACAGCTCGACGGCCACGATGCCGGTGGCGTCGACCGCCTCCACCACCGACGTCGCGATGCCCGTGGCCCGCCGGGCGAGCTCGTCAGGGACCGGCGCCGGCTGCACGAGCTCGACGCACATGCCGTCCTCCTGACGGGTCCCGACCACCGGGTAGGCGACCATGTCTCCAGAGGGTCGGCGGGCCACCACCACGGCCACCTCGGCAGCCAGCTCGACGTGCTCCTCGACCATCCAGGCGACGTCCCCACCCTCCTCGGGCACCACGGCAGCGACGTCTTCCGGCGAGGTGACGACGTGGACGCCACGACCGTCGTAGGCACTGCCCCGCGCCTTGACGACCACGGGCCAGCCGTACGCCTCGGCAAAGGCGACCACGTCCACCGGTCGGCGCACCTCGGCGTGGGCGGGAACAGCGAGGCCCTCGATGCCAAGTGCCGCGAGCGCCGAGCGGGCCGCCAGCTTGTCCTGGGAGAGCCGGAAGGCGGCCGGTCCGGGACGGACCTGGTGGCCGGAGCGTTCGAGCGCGACCAGGTGGTCGTTGGGGACCAGCTCGTGGTCCATGGTGAGCACGTCTGCCCCGTCGGCGAGCACCGTCAGGTCGTCCAGCGACGTGGCCGTCCCGTAGACAGGCTGGGCCCCAGCGACGACAGCAGGGTCGTTGGCGTCGTGGGCGAGCACCCGGAGCGTCACGCCGTAGTCGACGGCCGCCTGGTGGGTCATCCGGGCGAGCTGGCCGGCTCCCACCATGGCGACGACGCCGGCGGGACCACCGTCGTCCCGGTGCCCATGCCCGTCAGACCCCATCCGTGCGCCTCCGTCTCGTCGTCCCTGGTGTCGTACGTCGGCGGCATAGGGGGGCGGAGCCGACGGGTCCTCTCCGACGCTAATCGGTGCAGCAGGGCAGGTCCGGCAGGTCCGGCAGGGCCTAGCCTGGCGCCATGCCCGGCGGCGGGACATCGAGTAGGTCCGACGACGGAACAGCGAGTGGGCCCAGCGACGACCCCGTCGTTGTCGGCCTGGTCCGTGCCGTCGGCCCCGAGCACGTGCTGGTCGACGAGGACGTGCGACACGGCTACGAGGTGGACTGGATGGGACGCCAGCTGGGCCGGTGTCGCGCCGTCGTCCGACCGTCGACGACCTCCGAGGTGGTGGCCGTGCTGGCGACCTGCGCGGCCGCCGGAGTGCCCGTCGTCCCCCAGGGGGGAAACACCGGCCTCGTCGGCGGTGGAGTCCCCCGCGGCGGCGAGGTGGTCCTCTCGACCCGCCGCCTGGTCGGTGTCGGCCCGGTCGACCCCCTCGGCAGCCAGGTGGCAGTTGCCGCCGGCACCACCCTGGCGTCGGTGGCCGAGGCGGTGGCGTCGGCCGGGTTCGAGGTCCCACTCGACCTCACCGCACGAGACTCGGCCACCGTGGGCGGCATGGTGGCCACCGATGCCGGAGGCACCCGGGTCCTGCGCCACGGCTCGATGCGAGCCAACCTTGCTGGCCTCGAGGCCGTCCTGGCCGACGGGACCGTCGTGCGCCGCATGGGGGGCCTCGCCAAGGACAACGCCGGCTACCACCTCCCGAGCCTGCTGTGCGGCAGCGAGGGAACCCTCGCCGTCGTGACCGAAGTCCTGCTCCGCCTGGTCCCCTCGGCCCAGGCACGGGTAACGGCTGTCGTCGGGACGACGTCGCTGACAGCCTCGGTGGCCCTGGTGGCAGCGGTGCGCCGCGCTCTTCCCGAGCTCGATGCCGCCGAAGTTGTCTTCGCCGACGGCGTGCGCCTCGTCCACGAGCTGCTCGGCGTGGCGTCGCCGCTGCGCACGGCTCCCCCCTGCGAGGTCCTCCTCGAGGTGGCCGCCGACAACAGCGACGTCACGGCCATCGTGGCCCGCCTGGCCGAGGTGGTCGACACGCACGACCCCTACGCCGAGACCGCCCTGGCCGACGACCCCGCAGGCCGTCGACGTCTCTGGGTCGTCCGCGAGCGGCACTCAGAGCTCGTCGGGCTGCTCGGTACGCCCCACAAGCTCGACGTCTCCCTGCCACCCGGCGAGCTGCCCGGCTTCGTCGACCACGTCCGCGCCGCCGTCGCCAACGGGCTTCCGGGGGGCATCCCCGTGCTCTT
The DNA here is from genome assembly GCA_049964655.1 of Acidimicrobiales bacterium. Lineage (GTDB taxonomy): Bacteria > Actinomycetota > Acidimicrobiia > Acidimicrobiales > RAAP-2 > JAJZJT01. The sequence goes on along the minus strand of JBMFXC010000056.1, from coordinate 11,096 downwards.
CGGCCACCTGGGTGACGGCGGGATGCACGTGAACGTGGCAGTCCCCCCAGGTGCAGGCGAGCACCCTGACACCGGGGCCGACGACGTCGCCGCGGTCGTCCTTCCCATCGTCGCCGCGCACGGCGGCTCCATCAGCGCCGAGCACGGCATCGGGACCGACAAGGTGCGGTGGCTGTCGCTCGCCCGCACGCCCGGGGAGATCGCCGCCATGCGCCAGGTGAAGGACGCCCTCGACCCGGCGTGGACGCTCAACCCCGGAGTGGTCCTCCCTCGCCGGCCTCCAGCCTGAGCTGAACCTGACCAGTCCGTCGTCGACCAGTCCGTCGTCGACCAGTCCCTCCGGCCTCGTCCTGTCAGGTCGTCTCGAGGGCGAGGGTGGCCGCCACGGTCGCCGCCAGCTCACGCACCGCCTCGAGGTCGGGACGTTGGGGAGCCCCGACGACGGAGACGGGCAGGTGGACACGCCGCCACCCGAGCGCCGAAGTCACCAGCTCGACCGAGCGCACCGCGCCAGCCGTGTCGCTCTCCCCGTGCACCCAGAGCGCGTAGGGCCGGTTGCCGGTGGCACCGAGGCACGGGTAGTAGCACTGGTCGAAGAAGTGCTTGAGCGCGCCGGACATGTACCCGATGTTGGCGGGCGTACCGAGCACGTAGCCGTCCGCCTCGAGCGCCTCGACGGCACCGGCCAGGAGCGCCGGGCGGGTGACGACCTCGATGCCATCGACCTCGTCGGTCGACGCGCCTTGCGTGGCCGCCTCGGCCAGCGCGTGGAGCGCCGGCGACACCGTGTGATGGAGGACGAGCAGCCGGGGCACGACGGCAGGCTCTCACCGGCCCGGTAACGGCGCAACACCAGCGTGCCTCGGGCTCGGGAAACCGGGCGGGGCCGCAACGGCCCCGCCCGGGTCGACCCGTCAGATACCGGAGAAGCCCGGGTGGTGCCGGCGGATCTCGCGACGGGCGATCGACATCTTGTGGACCTCGTCGGGCCCGTCGGCCAGGCGCAGCGTACGCAGGCCCGCGTACATGTGGGCGAGGGGGGTGAACTGGGTGACACCGGCCGCGCCGTGGACCTGGATGGCCCGGTCGACGATCTGCAACGCCATGCGGGGGACGGCCACCTTGATCCCCGAGATCTGTACGGCCGCCGCCTTGTTGCCCACCGTGTCCATCAGGTGGGCGGCGTGGAGGACGTACTGACGGCACATGTCGATCTCGATGCGGGCCTCGGCGATCCAGTCCTGGATGATCCCCTTGTGGGCCAGGCTCGACCCGAACGTGGTGCGCTCGAGCGAACGGGTGACCATGAGCCCGAGGGCGCGCTCGGCCACCCCGATAGTCCGCATGCAGTGGTGGATGCGCCCGGGGCCCAGACGCGCCTGGGCGATGGCGAACCCGCCCCCTTCCTCGCCGAGGAGGTTGTCGACCGGCACGCGGACGTCGCGGAAGACCACCTCGGGGTGGCCACCGCGCTCGTCGTAGCCGAACACCGAAGGGTCCATCCCGAGCGAGACACCCGGGGTCTGGCGAGGCACGACGACCATGGAGTGCTGCAGATGACGCGGCGCGTCGGGATTGGACCGGCCCATCACCACGAGCACCTGACAACGCGGCGAGCGCGCCCCGCTCGAGAACCACTTCCGGCCGTTCAGCACGTAGTGGTCGCCATCACGCTCGATGGACAGGCTGATGTTGGTGGCGTCCGAGGAGGCCACGTCCGGCTCGGTCATCGAGAAGGCGCTGCGGATCTCCCCGGCGAGCAACGGCGCCAGCCACTGCTCACGGACGCGTTCAGACCCGTAGTGGTGGAGGATCTCCATGTTGCCGGTGTCGGGTGCCGAGCAGTTGAGCGCCTCGGAGGCGAACGAGACCGACCCGAGCAGTTCGGAGATCGGGGCGTACTCGACGTTGGTCAGCGGGGTGCCCGGGTCGTCGGGCCGGAGCCCGGGCAGGAAGAGGTTCCACAACCCACGCTGAAGGGCGAGGGACTTGAGCTTGTCGAGCACCGGCGGCATGCCGTCGATGCCCACCTCGGCGAGCTGCTGGTAGTACGTCTCCTCGTTGGGTAGCACGTGCTCGTCCATGAACCGCTGGACCTCGTCGCGCACGGCTGCCCCTGCTTGGGAAACCTCAGGCACCCTCGACCTCCACTCTGCCACCCCCGGACTAGCCCGCCCGAACGGCGACCGTCCCGAGGAGAGCGCCAGCCATCGCCTCGAGGGCGTTGCCGCCGGCACCTGCCGGCCGCGACCGGCGCCCGAAGGCTTCGGTGGCCACAACCCGGCCACCGTGCCGCTCCACGGACGCTCGCATGAGGGGCAGCGTACGCCCCGGCGAGACACCGTAGGTGCAGAGCAGTGCCACGGGCATGCCGGCGAGGGGAGGCAGATGATCGAGCCACTCACTCGTGGCCCGAGCCGGGCCCACCTTGGCGACGACGAGTCCTTCCACCCAGGTGGCCACCACCAGCGCATCGGCCCACGCCAGCTCGGTCGTCCCCACCGAGGAAAGGGGGAGGACGCGGGCGTTCGCTCCGGCGCCGACGAGGGCGGCGGCGAGTGCGTCCGCCCGGGCCGCCGTCTTACCGGTCTGGCTCTCGACGGCCACCAGCACACGCTCGCCACCGGGGCGAGCCCGTCCGGGGCGTCGGGGCTGGCGGTCGAGGATCGCTTCGGCTGCCCGCTTGCCCTGGGCCATGGCCTCGACCACCGTGGACGGACCGACCAGCGCGTCGCCGACGACCCACGTCCGCTCCTTGCGGGCCAGGGCGGCTTGGGTCCGGGCGTGCTCACGACCGCGCGCCAGTGCACCAACCGGCTGGTTGCGGGCGAAGGGCGGCGCAGGGTTGGCGAAGATGCCGCTGCCGAGCCACCGACGGTCGGGGAACCCGCCGATACGACGGGGAACGAGCGTTCCGCCGTCGAGCTCGAGCAGCTCGGGCGGTACCCGGTAGCCCATGGCCATCACCACCAGGTCGACCTCCTCGACGGCCACGGGCCCCGAGAGGACCTCGGGCGTGACCCCGGCCTTGAGCTGGCGGGTGGGGGCCAACCGGGCTCGTGCCACATGGCCGTCCTCGCCCTCCAGGCGGACCGCCGTCGTGGAGAACCGGACGTCGACGCCTTCGCCGGCCGCTTCGTCGAGCTCGTCGGGCCGGACGGGAGCGAAGGCCCGGTCCATCCAGTCGACGCAGATCGCCTCGGCGCCCAGGCGGCGGGCGCTCCGGGCGACGTCCATGGCCGTGTTGCCAGCCCCGAGGACGAGCACCCGGGCCGCCCGACCGGACCCGTCCGGAGATTGCAGCGCCTCGAGCTTGGTGCCGTGGGCCAAGGCCGCGTGCGCCTCGGTGAGGAACCGGGTGGCGTCCCAGACGCCGTCCAAGTCGCCGCCCGGAACCGGCAACCGGAGCGGGACGGATGCCCCGGCGGCTACCACCACGGCGTCGAAGTCGAAGGGCAGCAGGTCGAGGTCGGCAGCCGACACCTCGTGGCCGAGCCGTAGGTCGACGCCGGCATCCACCAGGGTCTCCCACGGGCGCCGGGCCACGGCGTCGGGCAGGGTGAAGTCGGGGATGCCCCACCGCAACAGCCCACCGGCGTCGGCGTCACGCTCGAAGACCGTGACCTTTGCTCCTCCGGCGACGAGCGCCGAGGCAGCACCGATGCCAGCCGGTCCCGAGCCGACCACCGCCACCTCGAGGCGGTCGGTCCGACCGCTCCGACTGCCGTTCTTCTGGGAACCGTCGGAGACGGCGCTGTCCTCACCAGGACCGTCGGAGGAAGCAGTGTCGGGCTGCGCCGCCGTCACAAGCGGCGGCACCGGGGCGTTGTCGGCCACGAAGCGCTCGAGGGCACCGATGGCGACCGGTGCGGTGCCGGCGAGGGACCACGAGCATGCGCCCTCACACTGGACGGCCTGGTCGCACACCCGTGCGCAGACGTCGGGCAGGTACGTGGTGCGCCGGAGGACGGCATGGGCGGTGTCGAGGTCGCCGTCGGCGATGGCCCGGATGAAGCCGGGGATGTCGTTGTGCGCTGGGCACCCCCGTACGCAGGTCGGGTCGGGACAGTCGAGGCAGCGAGCCGCCTCGGCCAGGGCATCCGCCCACGAGGTGATGCCGTGACGGGTCTCGATGCGGGACCCGGCGAGGTCGGTGACGTGCTCGTGGACGAGCGGGATCCGCACGCCAGCGAGCGCGGGACCCTCAACGACGACGGCCGAGAAGGGGCACGTGCGCTCGCACTGGCGGCACCCGACGCAGGTGCTGCTGTCGCCCACGACCGTCCAGGTGGTCGGGTCGAGGGTGAGTGCTCCGGTGGGGCAGCGGATCGAGCACTCCTGGCAACCGGCACACCGGTCGCCGAGGACGTAGACGCTCGGATGCTCGGAAGGGGCGTCGGACGCCCGGTCGGTCGGAAGGTCGATGACGGACATGGAGGCTCCTTACGGCTTACGACGCGGCGTGCATGAGCACGTAGAGGATGGACGCGGTGAGCCCGACGGCGGCCACGATGGCCAGGCTCGTCACCCGGGTGGCAACGGGATGGTCCGACACCGGAGCGAGGTCGCGGGTGGTGATCCGCCACGTCGCCACGGCCGAGGCCAGCGTGCCGAGGGCGATGACCGCCACCTGGACGACGACGATCGAGGGGTTCGACAGCAGCCGGGTGTTGTACAGGCTGGAGTGCGTGGAACCCGCCCCGAACCAGGCGCCGACCGACGGCACGATCCGGGCTGCGTGCTTGAAGAACTTCGGCAGCTGCCGGGCGAAGTAGTCGGCCCCGACGACCGGGATGATGCCGTAGGAGATCGGCACGAAGAACGCCCGGAACCGGCTCGTCTTGTCGATGAACGATCGCTTGACCGACAGCAGCGGCTGCGGTAGGTCGGGTCGGACGAGCGCCCGTGAGGCCACCCAGGCGATCCCGGCCACGAGGGCGGCCATGGCGACGATGATGCCGACGTAGTCGATCGGGTTCGGGTAGTGGATCCCCGTGTACTTGGCCAGCCACCCGTCGAACGAGTTGTAGACGTTGGTGGCGTTGAACTGCTGGAAGAAGACGAGCCCCCACAGCAGTGCCACCGCCCAAGCGACGTCGGCACGGCGGCGGCTCGGCGCCACCACCGAGGTCATCGGCGGCTGCAGGTAGAACCCGACGTTGTCCGAGGGGCAGCTCTTGTAGCACTCGGAGCACAGGCCGCAGGTGAGGTTGGAGTCTGCACTGCCCGGCCACGTGTACCACGGGCAGCCGAACCCCTCCTCGCTACCTCGCATGCAGTCCTTCGTCTTGCAGTCGAGGCAGACCTGCCGGTCGCGGGTGCGGAACCCGGCGGCCGTGCCGACCGCGCCGACCGAGCCGATCAGGGCAGACAGCGGGCAGACGTACCGGCAGAAGGTCCGTCGCTCGAACACGAGGAAGAAGATGAGCGCCGAGGTCACGATGCCGAGCACCATGAAGCTCGTGTCCATCGGGTTCCCCGGTCCGGCGATGTTGAAGAACTCCTCGATCCAGGTGAGCAGGAGGAAGGAGCCCACCGACAACAGCAGGCCGTAGCGGGCGATGGGCTCGGGCAGCTTGCGGCCGAGCCCGAGGGTCTTCTGGGTGCGCTGCCAGAAGGTCCGGCGCTGGATCCACTCGGCGAACCCGCCGAAGGGGCACATGGCGCACCAGGCTCGGCCGACGACCACCATCATGACGAAGACCAGGCAGAACCAGATGTACCAGGTGATCGCCGTGCCGAAGTTGAGCCCGGGCACCACGGTGCCGAGCAGGCCCAGCATGATGACCAACCAGAACACCACCTGGTTCGGGAGGATCAGGAAGAACTGCAGCTTGCGGTTGTGCAGCAGGCGAGCCACCCGCGGGTGGGCGGCAACATCCCACCCCCGCGGAGGATCGGTGGCGGCGAACCGTTCGGCGATCCCGTCGCGTCGGGGAGGACGGAGGTGGACGGCAACGGGGACCGGGTCGAAGGGATCCGGGGGTGTATCCGACCGGGGAGGACGATCGGGGGGTGCCGTGATGGTCATGGGCTCCTCCGTGGGCTCGGTAGCCAGGGACCTACCATTAGTCAAGGGCTATACGTCTACACATACCGTAGAAAATTCTGGCGGTTACGTCAAGTGCTGAGCTATACTTCTCAGTGTGAACATGACGTTGTCGAAGCGCGGCGACTACGTGGTCCGCTCGGCGTTGGCCCTCGCCCGGGCGTGGCCGACCGGCGAGCCTCGCAAGATCCGTGAGGTCGTCGCCGAGATGGGCGTCCCCCAGACGTTCGCCTCCCAGATCCTCGCCGAGCTGGTCCGAGCCGGACTGGCCTCGTCCAAGGCAGGCAAGGACGGCGGGTACCGCCTGTCCCGACCGCCTGAGGACATCGCCCTCGTCGACGTGGTAGAGGCCGGCGAAGGGCCGCTGCGCGCCGAGCGGTGCGCGCTGGGTGACGGACCGTGCCGGTGGGACGAGGTGTGCCCGCTCCACGAGACCTGGCGGACCGCCACCGAGGCGCTTCGCCAGGTGCTCGGCGCGACGACGCTCGCCGATCTCGCCCAGCGCGACCTCGACCTCGAGGCCGGACGAGCCTCGCCCGTGCCCGACTCGCACCGGCACGGGCCGGCCAGCATCGCCGTCGACGACTGGGTCCACGTCGAAGCAGGCATCGCCGCGCTCGGCGGGTGCATCGCACGCGAGCAGATCGTCGGCCGAGCCGTCGAGGAGGCCTACGAGGAAGCCGATGCCCTCCGGGCCGGTCTCGACCCGACGGGGACACCGTGGTCTCCGCTGCACGCCCTGGCCAGCTGTGTCCCCCACCCCTCGGCCGACAGCAACGGCGTGGTCCGCCCCACCACGAACGGCGCCAGCGCCGCGGACGGGGCGGACGCCGCAGACGGAACGAGCACCACGGCCGCCACAGCCGACGGGGCGGAGCCTGCCCTGCACTTCTCCCTCTCGTGGGAGGCGGCGAGCGGCGACGGCGTGACGTCCCACGCCGACGTCGAGCTGGTCGCCACCTCCGTCGACCCCGACCGGACCCAGCTCCAGGTGCGCGGACGGCTCCGCCCGCCCGTCACCTCGGTGCCGGCGCCCGTCGACACCGAGGTCGTCGAGCGTCTCGGCCAAGTCGTCATCCGGTCCCTGCTGCGCCGCATTGCCCGTGCCACAGAAGAAGCAGCCACGCCGCCCCACCCCGCGGCCAAGCCACGCCGCTCCCGCGCCAGCGGGTCGGGCTCGGCCAACGGGACGAAGAACACCACCGGGGCGCGCCGCGGGCGGGCGACCACCGAAAGTACCGCCGGGGCTGTCCGCGCCTGACAGAACGGGATGGCGCCTGACAGAACGGGATGGCGCC
>JBMFXC010000056.1:0-3649 GCA_049964655.1 Acidimicrobiales bacterium | reverse complement strand
GCGCCTGACAGAACGGGATGGCGCCTGACAGAACGGGATGGCGCCGGACGGCGACACCCGAGTAGACCTGCCCCCTCGTCGGCAGGCCGCGAGGGGGCAGGTCGGTTGGACACGCTGGCAGACGCCGCCGCTGGCGGTCGGGGCGCCCTCGGTAGGCTGGCCCTGGTCGGCCGAGGAAGGGACCAAAAGCGATAACAGACGACTGGGGTCCGCTCGGACCCCTGGCCGGCGAGTGGGTGGGCGACGAGAGGCTCGACCGTTCTACCGACCGCAACACCCTGTGCCGTGTCGACTGACCCGCTGACAGTCCGCATCGCTCCCGCCACGGCCGCACCGCTGCCCAGTTAGAGCCGAACCTCGAGGAGACGACGATGAAACTGGCCAACCTGGCAGGCCGCGCAGCCCTCGTGGTCGGCGACCGCGCCGTCGACCTCGCTGCGGTCACCGATGGGAACCTGGGACCCGACGTCCAGCCCCTCTTCGCCCGCTGGCCCGAGGTCCGGGCCGTTGGCGCACGCCTCGGCGTCGACGACGGCCAGCCCTTCGACCCGGCGCTCCTCGGCCCACCCGTGCCCCGTCCTGCCCAAGTGTTCGCCATCGGGCTCAACTACCGGGCCCACGCCGAGGAGTCGGGCATGGAGCTACCCCAGGTGCCGGCGACCTTCACCAAGTTTCCGGCATGCCTGAACGGACCCTTCGGGGACGTCGAGGTCCCCACCGACACCACCGACTGGGAGGTCGAGCTGGTGGTGGTCATCGGCGAGCTGGCCGACCGGGTGGCCGAGGGCGCGGCGTGGGACCACGTCGCCGGCCTCACCGTCGGCCAAGATCTCTCCGAGCGGACCGTGCAGTTCGCCGCCGGGCGCCAGTTCTCGCTGGGAAAGTCGTTCCGCGGGTTCGCTCCCATCGGCCCGTGGGTGGTCACCCCCGACGAGCTCGACAACCCCGACGACCTGGCCCTCGGCTGCTCCCTCAACGGCGAGACCGTCCAGTCGTCACGCACGAGCGACCTGGTCTTCACCGTTCCGCAGCTCATCGCCGAGCTATCGGCCGTGGTGCCGCTCCTGCCCGGCGACCTCGTCTTCACGGGCACGCCCGCAGGGATCGGGTCGGCCCGAACCCCGCCTCGCTACCTACACCCCGGCGACGTGCTCGAGTCGTGGGTGGAAGGCATCGGCTCGATCCGCAACACCATGGTCGCCGCCCGTCCCTGACCCCGCCCCGGGCGGTGCCGAGCTCGGTACCGCTTTCGTGATCACCACCCGCTCAACCTGGTTGGCGCCCTCGCTCGTCTGGGAGCTCCCCGATCGCCGTCCAAAGCGTGGACCTCAAGTGCGTCGACCTGCGCTCATCCCGGCTGCTACCGGCCCCTGTTCGACCGGTCAAGGCCAGTTGGAGGGATACGTAGGGACCGTTCATCACGTTCTCCCTCACCGACCGGATGACGAGCTGCGCCGCTTGAAGAGCGCTTTCCGGGCCGCCTTGGCCACCACCTTCGACGGATGGACCTCGCCGATGACGGTCAGCACCAGGTCCGTCGCCTGCGACGGCGACCGCCACAACCGTTCGATCACGGCCGTCTGCTCACCGTGGTCGCCGGCAATGGCCAAGGTAGAGACGAGGCCATCCGGACCCGACGTCACCAATCGCTGAGCGAGCACGTCGACGAACGGGTCCGGATCCGACGGGTCGAAGAGGTCCTCGACGGCTGCCTGGCCGTGGTCGACCAGCCAACACAAGGAAAAGCCTCGCAGCCTCGGATCGGAAGCGAGCTCGAGAACGTGTGGCGTCGCGACATCGACGCCGATCTCGGCGAGCACGGCCAATGCCAGGTTCACCAGGGCCGGGTCGTCGAGCTCCCGCACCGCATCCGCCATCTCCGAGGCAGCCTGCTCCGGCCGGCGGCGTTGGCGCCAGGCCATGATCTCCCCATACGCGGCCTGGAAGTCGTCCTTGTCGGTGCCGAGCAGGAGCTCCACGGCGGTGGCATCGGCGAACCGTCCGGCCACCGGCATGTCGTAGCCGGCATCGCCGAGGATCCGACGGACCGTCATCACCCCGGCCGGGGTCAGCTCGACTGTCCCACCGGAGCGGCGACGTCCGAATTCGGGCTGCTCGGTACCGTCACGGCGCACCACCCCGGCCAACTCGAAGGCGTCCATGATGTCGGCCACGTCCGTCGCAATGATCTGCTCCACCCGGTCGTTGGGGAGGTGGAACTCGAACGTGTCGAACACGATGTCGGCGGCAGGGCGGGACAGGTCCTCGATCGGGACCGTCGCCTGCCTCGCGTAGGGGGCAAGCAGCAGGTGCATGCTCGCCTGGTCGAGGAGCCGGTTGACCTCGGGCCAGGTGAACCGGCCGCCGGGGTCCCGCTGAGCCTGGAGCGGTCCCATGGCCAGCAACGCATCGACCGTCCGGTCGAACGACCCTGCCGGGTCGTTGCCCAGGGCCAAGCCGCGTTTGGTGGCGACGACCTTGCCGTGGACGACCCGCACGATGCCGGCCTTCTTGGCCCACGCGAACACGAGCGAGAGTCGCGGCAGCTCGGCGGCGCTCTTGGTCGTGAACGTCCGGCCGCCGATGGTCTCGTCCATCACGTCGTCGGTACCGAGCACGTCGATGAGGACGCGGGCATCGGCCAGGGTGAGGTTGCCGGTCTGGGTCAGCTTGCGGCCGGTCCCCACGAAGCCGGCGAGCTCTTCGAACATCCGGAGGATCGGCGCTGCCGCCTTGGAGGCTGCGACGTCGTCGTCGTCAGGCAACGGCATCGGCGGGAGCCCCGGCCGATGGGCCGGGCCCGAGAAGGCCGAATCGGGGAGGATGCGGAACCGCTCCTCGTCCGGCTTGTCGTTGAAGCCCTCCATCCATTCCATGAGCTCGGCTGGGTCACTGACGTCGACACCCTCGTCGGCCGCCGCGGCGAACATCGACTTGGCCATGCCGAACTTGGACCGGTCGCCCATGGCGGCCACGAACTCGTCGGCCAGGGTCGCGAGCAGGTCGACGAGCTCAGTCGACGGTGACGAACCGACCCCGATCAGTCCTTCGTCATCGAGGAAGGCAAAGAACGCGCCCAGTGCTGGCGGGATCGAGATGCAGTCCGCCTGGGTGACGCTCAGCTTTCGAGGGCACCACTCCAGCAGGAATTCCGCCACATCACCGGGAAGCCAGGTGGCCAGCCGACCATCGGCGTAGCTCCACTTCCAGTCCAGCGCGACGCCGACATCGCCGGCGAGCTCATCGGCTCCTTCGGCCCCGACGCCGATCTCACGCCTCGCCCACATGGCGAACCGGTCGAGCAGGGCCCCGCGGGCATCCCGGAACGCACTCTCGTCTTCGTGGTCGATATCGAGCCTCATGGCACCAACTTTCTCACGTGACGGCGGCCATGCCATCGGCCCGATAGGGGATCTTCACGCTGAAGCGTGGAGCGGTACCAGACCTGCTTGGTCAGCGTGTCGTCCTTGGACTTCCCCTCTATCGTGGATCTCGCTGTGCGATCCGCGGCCATCGCCAGCGAACATCTCCTCGAGGAAACACCGCGCCCTCGGCACGATCTCACGATCAGGGTACGTCGACTCGACCAGGTCCAGACCTTCTTCGGCGGTGGAGAAACCGCAGTACTTGGATACCGGGGCGTGACCGG
>JBMFXC010000055.1:0-18133 GCA_049964655.1 Acidimicrobiales bacterium | reverse complement strand
CGGGTTCGCGCCCTGGACGGGCGGGTGCTGTGAAGCTGCTGGTCACGGGTGCGGCACACCCGACCTCCCACAATGCGAACCTCGAGCCACTGGTCGAGGGGCCGGCGATCAGCCTCGCTGCTCGGCACGCGAAGTCTCGCCGTGCGGGGTACTCGGCGTGAGGGGGATCCACGGGGTCGCCACCACGGTCGCCATCGCCCCTGCCAGCACGGTCGCCAGTCCTGAACGGAGGGGGTCGCGTGCGCTGAAGGTCCAGCGTGTCGCTACTCCACCCCCGCCAGTCGCGAACCCCGACTCCTTGGAATTGTTCACATGACTGCTTCTTCTCTCCGGCCGAGGGCCGCCGACGGGCTCGTGATGGCGGTGGCGCACCGGCTGACCGAACGGGACCGGTCCATCTTGACCATGCTCTACCGACACCGCGTGTTCACCACCGACCAGCTGGCCGAGATGTACTTCGACAACCTGAACACCGCCCAGCACCGGTTGACCACGCTCTACAAGCTCCGGCTCGCGGACCGCTTCCAGCCGCTCGACCACCGCTACGCCAGCCTCCCGTACCACTACGTGCTCGACCAGTTGGGCGCCATGGTGGTCGCCGCCGAACGGGGCGAGGACCCAGACACGTCGCGCTGGCGGACCGACAAGGCCCTCGCCATCGGGAAGTCCCAGCGCCTCCGCCACCTGGTCGGGGTGAACGGGTTCTTCTCGGCCCTCGTAGCCGAGTCCCGGCGCAGGGACGATTGCGACCTCTCGCTCTGGTGGTCCGAACGCCACTGCACGAGCCAGTTCGACCGGATCGCCCAGCCCGATGGACTTGGCATGTGGGAGGAGGCCGGCAATCGGGTCGTCTTCTGCTTGGAGTACGACCGCTCGACCGAGACCCTGGAGCGCCTGGAGAGAAAGCTCAAGAGCTATGAGGACCTCCAGGTGGCCTCCGGGCTCGCCTACTGGATCTTGTCCTGCTTCGGCCACCCGCGCCGGGAGGCCGGCGCCCGCCGGGTCCTGGCACAAGCACCGTGCCCGTGGCGATGGCCGCTGTGGGGCCGACCCAGCGGCCGCAGGACGCCATTTGGGCGCCGATCGGCGACGAGGGTCTCCGGTTGCGCCTGGCCGACCTGGCCGCAGCGCCCATTCCCCCGGAGTCCGAGGAGCGGATTGCAGAGACCCGGGCGTACCGGCGCCGGGCGGCCGAGCAGTGGCCGCGGGCGTAGCGATGTGCTCCGGCGTGCGTGGGTTGTCACGCGGGCGAGGTGCTGCCCCTCTCGGTCATCATGGTCGAGATGGTGCCCATGGTCGACGGCCTTCTGGCTGCCCCGGTAGGGGTCGCGCTTCTCGATCGGCTCGAGGCCGCCGAGCGAGGACTGTTCCCGTCCTTCGACGCACTCAGCGACAGCGACCCTGGAGCGGTCGGACGAGCTGCGCTGGCCGCCCGGACCCTTCCGGTCGAACAGCTCCTCCACCTGGTCCTCGAAGCTGCCGACTCGCTTGCGGGGCCATGGACCGGGGGTGCACCCGACTCCCTCGCCCTCGCGTACGAGTTCGCCCCGGCAAGGCGTCCCATCGCTGAAGCGGTGTGGCGGCAGTTCTGCGAGGCGCTCGCCGGCCCGACGGGCTCCCAGGAGCACTGGCTCAGCCGTCGCGAGCCCGGGATGACCGTCGAGCCGGGATTCGCCGACTTCTCCCAGGTCTGCGGCAACGGTGAGTTCACTTGGGCTGGCTTCCGGACCGTGAGCACTCCCGCATGGCAGATCCACGACGATCTGGTGGCTGGCTGGGAGATGTTCCCGGGCCCGATCTCCAGATGGCACATGCCGGTCGAGCCCGGCGCACGGGTCTGGAACATCGACCACCCGGCCGACTGGGTCGGTCTCGTCGAGACCTTCCCGAAGGTGGCGACCGAGCCACACGCGGGATGGGAGCTTCCCAGGCCCAACCAGCACAAGCGCGACGTAGCCCGCCTCGCCGCGGTGCCCGCTCAACACGGAGTGCGGACGACGCTTGCCCGGCACGTCCTGCCCGACTGGAGGGCCGTCGCCAGTGAGTACGACGGCGTGCACCTGAGCTGGGCCGGCTTCATCACGGCCGAAGGGTTCGTGAGCGACCTCGGCGATCGTGCAGCGACGATGCTTCGCTTCTGGGCCAGCGAGCGCACGCTGTGGCTCCGTGACGTCTTCGGCCAGCCCGAGCCGGTCGACGCTCCGAGTCTCACGGACAATGTGTCGGGCGCGTTGGGCATCGACGTGATCCATGACGTCGACCGAGCTGCGTCGGACGCACAGGAGATCACGGTCAGGCTGAACCGCCCAGCCCGCAGCGCCAGGTAGTGCCCTGACGAGCGGACCCGTCACGCGCGAGAGCACGGATTGAGCGGAACTGGCGGGACACCGGGTCTACTACCTGCCTTCAGCCTTCGAGTCTCGCTGGACTTGCGGCTCCGGATGGTCCCCTTACCGGCAGGTCGGCCAGCCCGAAGCAAGCGTACGGGTTCACCAGGAACGACGTGCGTGGCGAACGAGCTCCCGGTTACGTTCCGGCCAGCCCGAGGGACGCACCGTCGAGACCCATTGGTCGAATGCGCGCCCAGTCTGCAACCTGAGCCCCCCTTCGCGCGTGTGTAGGGAGGAGCCGATGGCAGGGGAGGACCCGGAGCCGGTGGAAACGAGGGGACGAGTCGAAGAGGAGGATGGCGATGCGCCGCCACATCGAACAAGCGCTCACCGACGGCTCGGTCCCGGCGCGCAAAGCACTGCTCCAGGCGCTCGTCCACGAGATCCGCGTCGAAGGTCGCGACCGCGTTGTACCGTGGCTTCGCGTGCCTGGTGGCGCGGAACCGAAGGTTCGCGCCCTGGCGCGATCGGCGCCCTCGGCAGGACTCGAACCTGCGCACACGGCTCCGGAGGCCGATGCTCTATCCGCTGAGCTACGAGGGCAGACAACGCGGCGCCACCCCGACCGCCAGTCGGGGCGTCGTCGTCGCCGGGACCCTCACTGTAGTCCGGCGCCGTGGCCGGGTAGCCCGGATACCTCGTCGCCAGCACGTATCCTCGGCGGTACATGCCGATCCGAGACCGCCTCGCCCGTGCCGTGGCCGACGCCCTGGTGCTCCTGCCCGCCGTCCGTGATGCCGGAGCCGTCGTCGCCCCCGAGGACGTCCACCTCGAGCGCCCCGCTCGTCGTGAGCACGGCGACTGGTCGACCAACGCCGCCCTGGTGCTGGCCAAACGGGTCGGGCTCAACCCGCGAGCCCTGGGTTCGGAGCTGGCCGCGGCGCTCACCGCCCAGCCTGTCGACCATCTCGTCGGTGTCGAGGTCGCCGGGCCCGGCTTCGTCAACTTCCGCCTCGACGTCGGCTGGCTCCACGAAGCGCTCGGCGAGGTGCTCGAAGCCGGTGAGGACGACTACGCCCGTCCCGACGTGGGCCACGGAGAACGCGTGCAGGTCGAGTTCATCTCGGCGAACCCGACGGGCCCCATCCACGTCGGGAACGGTTGGTGGGGGAGCTACGGAGACGCGCTTGCCCGGGTCCTCGCCCGGGCGGGCTACCAGGTGAGCCGTGAGTACTACGTCAACGACACCGGAGGCCAGATCCGTCGCCTGGGGGCCAGCCTGCTGGCCCGCCGGAACGGCACGGAGGTGCCCGAGGACGGCTACCGGGGCGAGTACGTGAGCGAGCTGGCCCGGGCCTACGACGGACCCGACGACGTGACGACGGCAGGGCGGTTCGCCGCCGAGCGCATCCTCGAGCGGATCAAGGCCACCCTGGCGTCAGTGGGGATCGTCTTCGACGAGTGGTACAGCCAGGCGTCGATCGAGGAGAGCGGAGCGGTCGACGAGACCATCGCAGCGCTGGCAGCCAAAGGGCTCGTCTTCGAACAGGACGGCGCGACGTGGTTCCGAGCGAGCGAGCTCGGTGACACCCGTGACCGTGTCCTGCGCAAGTCCAACGGTGACGCCACCTACCTCGCCGGTGACCTCGCCTACCACCGCGACAAGTTCCTCGTACGCGGCTTCGACCGTGTCATCGACGTCTTCGGTGCCGACCATCACGGCCAGGTGGCGAGCCTGGTCGCCGGCGTCGAGGCCCTCGGCGTCGACCCGAGCCGGCTCGAGGTCAAGCTGGGCCAGATGGTGTCCCTCGTGGACGGTGACGAGACCGTCAAGATGGGGAAGCGGGCGGGCACGGCCGTCGCCCTCGACACGCTCGTGGCCGACATCGGCCCCGACGCCACCCGGTTGCTCAGCCTCATGAGCTCGCTCGACCAGGCGACGACGTTCGACCTGGCCACGGCGCGCGAGCAGTCGATGGAGAACCCCGTCTTCTACGTGCAGTACGCGAGCGCCCGCATCGCCGCGATCGGCCGGAAGGCGGCGGAACGGGGCATCATCCGCCGACCTCTCGAGGAGGTCGATCTCGCCGTGCTCGTCCACGGTCGTGAGCTCGAGCTGATCCGCACCCTCGAAGTGCTCCCCGAGGTGGTGGCCGAGGCCGCCGCGGACCGAGCGCCGACCAAGGTCACCACCTGGGTGCGTCGACTGGCCGGTTGCTTCCACGGCTTCTACCACGACTGCCCGGTGCTGGCCGACGACGTCGACCCTGGTCTCGCCCAGGCTCGGTTGTGGCTCGTGGAAGGGACGCGCATCGGTCTGGCCATCGGGTTGTCGCTCCTCGGCATCTCGGCCCCGGAGTCGATGTGAGCGACACGGCTCGCCCGCCTGGTCCAAAGGAGGCCGCGCTTGGCGGCAGCCCCGGGGTGGCGCCGAAGCCCGGCCCGGCCGACCCGGTGGGATGGAACCTGTTGCCGGAGAGTGCCACCGTCGACGACCGGGGACACCTGCACGTGGGGGGCGTCGATGTCGTCGAGCTGGCCCGGGAGCGCGGTACACCGCTGTTCGTGTACGACGAGGACCATCTCCGTGCCCGTTGCCGCGAGGCGCGTGACGCCTGGGGTGACGGTGTCGCCTACGCCACCAAGGCTTTTTTGTGCCTGGCCATGGCCCGCCTCGCCCACGAGGAGGGGCTGTGCCTGGATGTGTCGACCGGTGGCGAGCTGCACGTGGCGCTGGCAGCCGGCGTGCCCGCTGGCCGGCTGGTGCTCCACGGCAATAACAAGTCCATCCTCGAGCTGGCCGCCGCCTTGCAGGCCGGCGTGGGGAGGATCGTCGTCGACTCCTTCGACGAGATCGACCGTCTGGAGCGCCTGACCGACCCACGTGTCTCGCCGCTCGACAGTCCGCTCCGTCCCCGGGTGCTCGTCCGGGTGACGCCGGGCGTCGAGGTCCACACCCACGAGTTCGTCCGTACGGGCCAGCTCGACTCGAAGTTCGGCTTCGGCGTGGCGTCAGGGGACGCCGCGGCGGCGATCGCCCGGCTCCAGGGTCTCGAACGAGCCGGCCGCCTCGAGGTGGTCGGTGTGCACGCCCACCTCGGCAGCCAGGTCTTCGCGCTCGCTCCTTTCGCCGAGGCCGTGGACGTCCTCGCCACCTTCGTCGCCCCCCTGGAGCTCCCCGAATTGGTGGTCGGCGGTGGGCTGGGGGTTGCCTACGTCGCCGGCGAAGAAGCTCCCTCGTTGGCATCCTGGGCGTCCTCCGTGCGGGAGGCGTGCACGGCCGCCGGCGTCGCCCCCTCGGTCCGGGTCACGGCCGAGCCCGGTCGCTCCATCGTGGCGACGGCGGGGCTCACCCTCTACACGGTCGGGACGGTCAAGGACGTGGCCGGGTTCCGGACCTACGTGGCCGTCGACGGAGGCATGAGCGACAATCCCCGCCCCGTGCTCTACGGCAGCGGGTACGAGACGTTCCTGCCCCGTGAGGTCTCTGCCACTCGACCTCGGGCGATCCGGTTGGTCGGCAAGCACTGCGAGACCGGAGATGTGGTCGTCTCGGAGGGGTGGGTCCCCGAGGACCTCATGGTCGGTGACGTCGTCGCCACGCCGGTCACCGGGGCGTACGGCTACTCCATGGCGAGCAACTACAACAAGGTCCCTCGTCCCGAGGTGGTCTTCGTGGCCGGTGGCCAGGCCCGTACCGTCGTCCGTCGCGAGACGCTCGACGACCTCCTGCGCCTCGACGTCCCGTGAGCCGGCCCCCCGCCACCCCAGCGGACCTCGGGCACCGACCCCCTCTGCTGCCAGGCGCTAGCGTGACCCGGTGACCTCGGCACCGTCGCGCACCGTTCGTATCGGCGTGCTGGGTGGTGGCACGGTGGCGGCACCGGTGGTGGGCCTGCTCCGCGAGCGTGCCGCAGACCTCGCCATCCAGGCCGGTGCCCAGCTCGAGGTGGTTGCCGTGGCCGTGGCCGACGTGGCCAAGGCTCGCCCCGACGCGGTGCCCGGAGCGCTGGTGACCGGTGATGCGACTGCTGTGGTCGCCGACCCCACCGTCGACCTTGTCGTCGAGCTGATCGGCGGGGTCGACGTGGCCGGCCCCCTGGTGCGAGCCGCTCTCGAGGCCGGCAAGCCGGTGGTGACCGCCAACAAGGCGTTGCTCGCCTCGCCGGAGGGCGCCCGGCTCCGCTCGCTCGCCCGCTCCCGAGGGGTCGACCTCCTCTACGAGGCGGCGGTCGCGGGCGCCATCCCCCTGGTGCGAGCCCTACGCCAGTCGCTGACCGGCGAGCGCATCGTACGGGTGATGGGGATCGTCAACGGAACGACGAACTACCTGCTGACGAAGATGGACGAGGGCGACGAGCCCTACGAGGTGGTGCTCGCCGAGGCCCAGCGGCTCGGGCTCGCCGAGCGGGACCCCACCGCGGACGTCGCCGGGTACGACGCGGCCGCCAAGGCGGCCATCCTGGCCGGTGTCGCCTTCGGGTACGACGTGTCGCTGGACCAGGTCCACTGCGAGGGGATCACGTCGATCGAGCAGCCCGACGTGGCCTTTGCCCGCCGCTCGGGACACGTGATCAAGCTCCTCGCCGTCGTCGAGCGGCTCGGCGCGGGCTCGGTGTCGGTGCGGGTGCACCCCACGCTGGTGTCGCGCCACCACCCGCTCGCTGGCGTCCGTGACGCCTTCAACGCCGTCTTCGTCGAAGGCGAGGCCGCCGGCGAGCTCATGCTCTACGGCCAGGGTGCAGGCGGTCTGCCCACGGCCAGCGCCGTGGTAGGAGACGTCATCGACGCCGCCCGGAACCTGCTCTCGGGGACGACGGCGCCGACGCCAGAGCGGAGCCCGGTACGCCTCGAACCGCTCGAGGGGCTCCGCTCGCGCTACTACGTGCGCCTCGACGTCGAGGACCGTCCGGGCGTCCTCGGAGCGGTGGCGACGGCCTTCGGTCACCACGGCGTCTCGATCAGCTCCATGGAGCAGGAGACGCCTGAGCGCCTGGCCGACGAGGAGAGCGCCGCCGGGCGGGACGCCGCGGGGATGGCTCGGCTCCTCTTCGTGACCCACGAGGCCACGACCGGCGACGTGGTCGCCACCCTCGACGACCTCGGCGGCGTGCCTGGTGTCGTCCGGGTGGCCAACGCCGTGCGGATCCTGCCGTGGAGGCGGGGGTGACCGGCCCGGTGGCACCGGCGGGAGCGGCGGGTGCTCCGGCGGCGCGCCAGCCGTGGCGTGGGGTGATCGAGGAGTACCGCGAGTTCCTCCCCGTGTCGGAGGCGACCCCGGTCGTCACCCTGCTCGAAGGTGGAACGCCGCTCGTCCCTGCCCCCCGGCTCTCCGAACGGGTCGGTGCCCGGGTCCTGCTGAAGGTCGAAGGGGCGAACCCCACCGGGTCGTTCAAGGACCGGGGCATGACGGTGGCCATCTCGAAGGCGGCCGAGCAGGGAGCGAAGGCGGTCGTGTGCGCGTCGACCGGCAACACGTCCGCCTCGGCTGCCGCCTTCGCCGCCCGCGCCGGCCTGACGTGTGCCGTGCTCATCCCCGAGGGCCATATCGCCCTCGGCAAGCTGGCCCAGGCCCTGATCCACGGGGCCAAGGTCCTCCAGGTCCGGGGGAACTTCGACCAGGCGCTCACCATCGTGCGGGAGCTGGGCGAGCGGGCACCCGTCACCGTCGTCAACTCGGTCAACCCCTTCCGGATCGAGGGCCAGAAGTCGGGGGCCTTCGAGCTCGTCGACGCCCTGGGGGACGCCCCCGACGTCCACTGCATCCCGGTGGGCAACGCCGGGAACATCACCGCCTACTGGAAGGGGTACCTCGAGTACCGCGAGGCCGGGAGGTCGACCCACCTGCCCCGCATGTTGGGCTTCCAGGCTGCCGGCGCCGCGCCGATCGTCGCCGGGCACCCCATCGAGCGCCCCGAGACGGTCGCCACTGCCATTCGCATCGGCAACCCTGCGAGCTGGTACGGGGCGACCGCTGCCGCGGCAGAGTCGGGCGGGGGGATCGCCGCGGTGACCGACGAGCAGATCCTTGCTGCCTACCGGTTCCTTGCCACCGAGGAGTCGGTCTTCTGCGAACCTGCCTCGGCCGCCTCGGTGGCCGGCCTGCTGGCGACGGGCCTGCCCGACGGGCTGGGTCCCACCTCCACTGTGGTGTGCGTGCTGACCGGTCACGGACTGAAGGACCCCGACATCGCCATCAGTCAGATCTCGGTGCCGACGGCGATCGACGCCGAGCTCGGAGCAGTCCTCGCCGAGCTCGCTCTCTGACCGGCCTCCGGGTAGCCGGTCGCTGACGGGGTGGCAGGCTTCGCCGGGGCAATGTTGCTGCGGGGCGGACCTCCCGGTAACATGGGCCCACCTTCGCAACTGCGGTCGGTCCTGATGGACACCGCGGGCTCTCGTCGCTGGTCTTCCGGTCGTTCGACCGTCCCGGTGGCAGAGCACGGCGACGGGGGACGCCGGCAGTCAGGTCGGCCGTGCCGGCGGGCAGCGAACCCGACGGCGTCCCGTTCTTTCCATTTCCCCGACGGAGGGCATCAGCCCACCCGTCGTTCGGCTCGGCATGAATTGAGGTAGCCGATGACTGCGGAACAGCAGCTCGAGCGCTCGGTACTGGAACGCAAGGAGCGCGACGAGCTCCTGGCCATCGCCCAGGCGCTTTCGGTCAAGACCACGACCCGGACGAAGAAGGCCGACATGATCGACGGCATCCTGCGGGCGACCGGCGTCGAGCTCGGCGAGGCACCGGAGACCGTCCACAGCCCACGTGCCAATGGCAGGAAGGCCAAGGCACCGGCCGAGCAGGCCGACGGTGCCGTCGCAGGCAGCTCGGCCTCGGTCGTCGACGGAGCGCCCTCCAACGGGTCCGCTGCCTCGGTCGTCGACGGAGCGCCCTCCAACGGGTCCAAGCCGGCTCGACCGGCGAAGCCGCCTGCCGTCTTTGTCTTCGACCCCGAGGACGAGATGCGCGCCGAGGAGGCCCGATCCGCTGGCGGGACGGCGGGAGGGTCCACTGCCACGTCCGACACCGGCGACGCGGGGGCCAGCTCCCCGCCAGCGCCGCGCTATGCCGGCACAGGCACTCGCCAGAACGGCACTGGTCAGAACAACGGCACGGGCCAGGCCGGTCGCAACCAGGGCAACCGTCAGGGTGGCCAGGGCCAGGCCGGTCGCAACCAGGGCAACCAGGGCAACCGTCAGGGTGGTCAGTCGAGCCTGCCCGACGACGCGGGCAACCGACGAGGGAACCGGCGCCGCCGAGGACGGGACCGTCAGGGCGGCGGAGAACGTGACCTGCAGGACGCCGGACAGGCCGACCAGTACCAGGGCGACCTCATCCCGGTCCGAGGGTTCCTCGACCTCCGCGACGAGGGCTACGGCTTCCTGCGCTGCGACGGCTACCTGCCCTCGGCCAAGGACGTCTACGTCTCGATCAGCCAGGCCCGTCGGTTCGCCCTGCGGCGCGGCGACGTGATCGAGGGCGCGTGCCGTCCGGCGGGGAGCAGCGAGAAGTACCCGGCCCTCCTGCGTATCGACACCGTGGCGGGCCTCGATCCCGAGGCGGCCCGCAACCGGCCTCGCTTCGAGGAGCTGACTCCGCTCTTCCCCGACGAGAAGCTCCGCCTCGAGCTGCCGGGCGACAAGGACAACATGACCGCCCGTATCGTCGACCTGCTCTCCCCGATCGGCAAGGGTCAGCGGGGGTTGATCGTGTCGCCGCCGAAGGCCGGCAAGACGACCGTCATGAAGCAGATCGCCCACTCGATCGAGGCCAACAACCCCGACGTGCACCTCATGGTCCTCTTGGTGGACGAGCGGCCCGAGGAAGTCACCGACATGCGCCGGTCGGTCCGGGGCGAGGTGGTCGCCTCCACCTTCGACCGGCCCTCCGAGGAGCACACGACGGTGGCCGAGCTCGCCATCGAGCGGGCCAAGCGGCTCGTGGAGCTGGGCCGGGACGTCATCATCATCCTCGACGGCATCACCCGCCTGGCCCGGGCCTACAACCTCGCCCAGCCGGCGACCGGACGGATCATGTCCGGAGGTGTCGACTCGGGTGCTCTCTACCCGCCGAAGAAGTTTTTCGGTGCCGCCCGGAACATCGAAGAGGGCGGGTCGTTGACCATCCTCGCCACCGCCCTGGTGGAGACCGGTTCGAAGATGGACGAGGTCATCTTCGAGGAGTTCAAGGGCACCGGCAACATGGAGCTGAGACTCGACCGCCGCCTGGCCGAGCGCCGCCTGTACCCGTCCATCGATGTCAACGCCAGTTCGACCCGGCACGAGGAGCTCCTCTTCGACCGGTCCCAGCTCCAGCAGGTGTGGAAGCTCCGGCGAGTGCTGAACGCCCTGGCCAGCGAGGGGAGTGCCGCCGCCGGTCTGGAGTTGTTGATGGACAAGATCCGCACCACGGCGAGCAACGACGAGTTCCTCGCCGAGATCGCCAAGGGCCCGGCGAACTGAAGCGCCCGGCGAACTGAAGGGCCCGGCGAACTGAAGCGCCCGGCGAACTGAAGCGCCCGGCGAACTGAAGCGCCCGGCGAACTGAAGCGCCCGGCGACCGGGCCGGTCGGCCGGGCCGGTAGGCTACCGGGTCCGAGCAGCCGCACGCACGAGCAGGAACATGGGAGCACAGCGATGAAGACCGACATCCACCCCGAGTACGTCACGGCGACCGTTCGGTGCTCGTGTGGCAACACGTTCACCACCCGGTCGACCAAGCCCGAGATCCAACTCGAGCTGTGCAACGAGTGCCACCCGTTCTTCACCGGCAAGCAGAAGCTGGTCGACTCGGGTGGTCGCGTCGAGCGCTTCCAGCGTCGCTACGCGAAGAGCGCGGCGCGCAAGAAGGGGACCTCGCCGGCGTCCTGACCGGCAGGGCGCGACGCCACGCGCCCTTGCTGCCTGTCGGCGGGTCGGCCCTTCCACGAGCGAGCGGGGGCCGAGCCCCCGGTACCCTGTGCCCGTGCTGGACGACCGGCTAAGCGCATTGGAGAAGGAGTACGACGCGGTCGTCGCCGAGCTCGGTGACCCCGGGCTGGCCGACGACCCGGGTCGCCTTCGCGTCCTCTCCAAGCGGATGAAGGAGTTGGAGGAGGTCGTCGGCACCTGGCGCCGCCTCCTCGAAGCCCGTTCGGACCTCGAGGTCGCCCGCGAGCTGCTCACCGACGCCCAGGGGGACGACCGCGAGATCGTGCGCTCGGAGGTCGAGGGCGCGGAGCGTCTGGTCGCCGAGCTCGAGGAGGACCTCCGGGTCGGCCTCCTGCCACGTGATCCGAACAGCGGGCGGAACGTCATCGTGGAGATACGGGGTGCCGAAGGTGGCGAAGAAGCCAACCTGTTCGCCCGCGACCTCTTCGACATGTACACCCGGTACGCCGCCCAGCGCGGGTGGGCCGTCGAGGTGCTCTCGTTGAGCCCGTCTGAGCGCGACGGGCTGAACGAAGTGACCTTCGTCGTGAAGGGAAAGGACGCCTGGCAGCGGCTCGAGCACGAGGGCGGCCCGCATCGCGTCCAGCGGGTGCCGGTCACCGAGTCACAGGGGCGGGTCCACACCTCCTCGGCGACGGTGACCGTCCTTCCCGAGGCCGAGGAGGTCGACGTGACCATCGATCCTGCCGACTTGAAGATCGACGTCTACCGCTCGACCGGCCCCGGAGGACAGTCGGTGAACACGACGGACTCGGCCGTCCGTGTCACCCACCTGCCCAGTGGGATCGTCGTGGCCATGCAGGACGAGAAGAGCCAGATCCAGAACCGAGCCAAGGCGATGGTCGTGCTGCGGTCGCGTCTGCTCAAGGCCGAGCAGGACCGTCAGGCGTCCGAGCTGTCGGCGCAACGACGCAGCCAGGTCGGCTCGGGTGGGCGGGCCGAGAAGATCCGGACCTACAACTACAAGGAGAACAGGGTCACCGACCACCGCGTCAAGCTCACCCTCTACAAGCTCGACCGCGTCCTCGCCGGCGACCTCGACGAGCTGACCGACGCCCTGGTGGCCGACAAGCGCGCCCGCCAGCTGGCCGCCGGCTGAATCGGTGGTCTCGGACGTGCGGGTGGACGTAGACCGCGTGCTCGTCGACGAGGTGGCGGCCGTGGTCGGCGACCGGCGCGAGGCGGTGTGGATCGCCGAGCACGCCGAGGTGTCCGGCCTTGGTCGTGAGGGTGCCCGCGAGCTGGCCCGTCGTCGGGCGGCGGGGGAGCCGCTCCAGTACGTGCTGGGGACGTGGCCCTTTCGCACGCTCGAGCTCCGGGTGGACCGCCGCGCGCTCGTGCCCCGCCCCGAGACGGAAGTCGTCACCGGCGTGGCGCTCGACGAGGTCCGCCGCCGCCGCCGTCGGAGCCGGGTCGCCGTCGACCTCGGCACCGGAACCGGGGCGATCGCCCTGTCGCTGGCCGTCGAGGCCGGGGCTGGTTCCGGGCTCGAGGTGTGGGCGACGGACCGGTCGCCCGAGGCGCTGGCGCTGGCACGCGACAACGTCGAGCACCTGGCCGACCTCGACCCGGTGGCGGCAGCGCGGGTGCACCTGGCGGCAGGATGGTGGTTCGACGCCCTGCCGACGGGCCTGCTCGGCCGGTGTGACCTCGTCGTCGCCAATCCGCCCTACGTCACCGAAGGCGAGCACGCCTGCCTCGACCCGGTGGTGCGCGAGTGGGAGCCACGCAGCGCGCTCGTGGCCGGCCCCAGCACCTCAGGTGTCGACGGCCTGGCCGACGTGGAGCAGGTGCTGGTCGGATCGGCCCGGTGGCTCGCTCCGGGCGGCGCCGTCGTGGTCGAGCTGGCCCCCCACCAGGCCGATGCCGCCGCCGCCCTGGCTGGTCAGGCTGGGCTCGTCGACGTGAGGATCGAGCACGATCTGGCCGGCCGACGCCGCATGGTGGTGGCCCACCGGTGAGCGGACCGGTCATCCCCACCGTGGCCGAGAGCGCTCGGCGCGCGGTCGACGCCGTTCTCGAGGTCCTGGCCGCCGGCGGCGTGGTGGCGCTCCCCACCGACACCGTCTACGGGGTCGCCGCCCTTCCTGCCGACCCGATCGCCGTGGCCGCCCTCTTCGTCGTCAAGGAGCGGCCCGTCGATGTGGCGCTGCCGGTCCTCGTCGGCGAGCTCGCCCAGGTGCCCGTTGTCGCGGCTCCCCTGACCGGGTTTGCCGCCGAGCTCGCCCGACGGTTCTGGCCCGGCCCGCTCACCCTGGTCGTGCCCCGGGCCCCGGACTTCGTCGCCGACCTCGGTGGACCACCGGAGCGATCGGGCACCGTCGGCGTGCGCTGGCCCGACCACGCCTTCGTGGCGGCCGTGTGCCGTCGGGCCGGTCCGCTCGCCGTCACCAGTGCGAACCGGCACGGCGCCCCGCCGTGCGCCACTGCCGAGGACGTGCAGGCCTCCTTCGCTGGTGGTCGCCGACCCGAGCTGGTGGTCGATGGGGGGACGTGCGCGGGCGAGCCGTCGACGGTGGTCGACTGCACGGGCGAGGAGCCACGTTGCCTCCGTCACGGCGCCCTGCCCTTCGACGAGCTGACCGATGGCCTGTGACGGCGAGGCTGGCCTGTGACCGTGCGGCCCGTCCGGGTTGGTCCGAGGTCGTCTGGGACCTTGCCGCGGGAGCATGCGTGCTGCCGGGCGCCGTCCCCGGCGAACCGGGCTCGGCTGCGGGGTGGCGGGGTTGACGGAGCGCGTCCCAGCAGCGACACTTAGTGGGCTATGTCGTGGCACCGGGCGACCGTACGCAGCATTCTCTAGGCACGCGCCAACCCGGTGCGTGCCTTCGACCGTCCACCTGGTGGGCGGTTTTTCAATTCTCCGCCGGGCGTCGCCCGCCAAGCGGACGGGCCGGTAGCCCCGACGACCGGTCGCTACGGGGTGGCAGCCGGGTGGTAGCCGCCGACCAGCGACCGACCGGCGAAGTGGCGGGTGCCGGCGAAGTGGCGGTGATAGGACGACAGCAGAGCGACAGCAGAGCAGAGCGACAGACAGCAGAGCGACAGCAGAGCAGAGAGTAGGGACGAGAACCGTGACAACCCACAAGGTCGCCCTCATCGGCGGCGACGGCATCGGCCCCGAGGTGGTGGCCGAAGCACTGAAGGTCGTGACCGCCGCCGGCGTGGACCTCGAGACGACCAGCTACGACCTGGGTGCCGATCGCTACCTGCGCACCGGTGAGGTCCTGCCCGACGCGGTGCTCGAGGAGCTTCGCGGCTTCGACGCCATCCTCCTCGGCGCCATCGGCCCACCGGTGGGATCGACGGCCGTGCCCCCAGGCACGCTCGAGCGCGGCTTGCTCCTTCGACTGAGGTTCGACCTCGACCTCTACGTCAACCTGCGTCCCTTCAACGGGGTCCCCGGTGCTCCGGCGCCCGACTGCGACTTCGTAGTCGTCAGGGAGAACACCGAGGGCACCTATGCCGGCGAGGGTGGGTTCCTCCGCAAGGGGACGCCGCACGAGGTGGCGACCCAGGGATCGGTGAACACTCGTCACGGGGTCGAACGATGCGTCCGGTTCGCCTTCCGCCTGGCCGCAGACCGCCCACGTCGGCACCTCACGCTGGTCCACAAGACGAACGTCCTCACCTTCGCCGGCGACCTCTGGCAACGCACCGTCGACGAGGTCGCCCCCGAGTTCCCCGAGGTCTCCCGCGACTACAACCATGTCGACGCGGCCTGCATCTACTTGGTGGAGCAGGCTTCGCGCTACGACGTGATCGTCACCGACAACCTGTTCGGCGACATCCTGACCGACCTCGCCGGAGCGGTGGCCGGGGGCATCGGGTACGCCGCCTCGGCCAACCTCAACCCGGACCGCACCGGGCCTTCGATGTTCGAGCCGGTGCACGGTGCCGCCCATGACATCGCCGGGACGGGGAAGGCCAACCCGGCCGCCGCTGTCCGCTCGGCCGCCCTCATGCTCGACCACCTCGGCGAGACGGAGGCGGCCCGGAGGGTGACCAAGGCGGTGCTCGAGTTCGTGGCGTCCGTCCCGGATCCCTCTCTTTCGACCTCCGCCATCGGCGACGCAATCGCAGAAAGGCTCTGACCCGTGCCTATCACCCCCACCGACAAGATCTGGATGGACGGCGAGCTCGTCGCCTGGCAGGACGCCACCGTCCACGTGCTCACACACACCATGCACTACGGCTCGGGCGTCTTCGAGGGGATCCGTGCCTACCCGACGGCTCGGGGGGTCGCCGTCTTCCGGCTGCGCGACCACATCGAGCGGCTCTTCGCCTCGGCCAAGGTCTTCCTCATCGACATCCCCTACACGGTCGACGAGCTGGTGGCGGCCACCAAGGAGGTGGTGCGGGTGAACCGGCTCGACGACGGTTGCTACATCCGCCCCCTCGTCTTCCTCGGCTACGGCGAGATGGGCCTCAACCCGTTGCCGTGCCCGGTCAACGTGTCCATCGCCGCCTGGCCGTGGGGGAGCTACCTCGGTGACGACGGGGTGGCCAACGGGGTGTCGATGAAGATCAGCTCGTGGCGCCGTCACGACCCCAACGCCGTGCCCACGGCGGCCAAGGGCACAGGCATGTACGTGAACTCGTCGCTCGCCAAGGTCGAGGCGCTGAAGGCCGGCTACGACGAGGCCATCCTGCTCGCCCCCGACGGCAACGTCAGCGAGTGCACGGGCGAGAACCTCTTCCTCGTGCGCCGGGGACGGCTCGTCACCCCGCCGAGCTCGGACGCCGGTGCGCTCGAAGGCATCACCCAGCGCTCGGTCGAGACCATCGCACGCGACCTCGGCTACGACGTGGCCCACGAGCCCATCATCCGCTCGGACCTCTACACCGCCGACGAGGCCTTCCTCACCGGGACCGCTGCCGAGGTGGTGCCCATCCGCGCCGTCGACGACCGACCGATGGGCCAGGGCGTGCCGGGGCCGATCACGGCCCAGATCCAGCAGACCTACTTCGACACCGTCCGGGGCGAGGTCGACCGGTACAAGGACTGGCTCGACGATGTCGAGTGACGGACCCACCCTCGGTGGCCCACACGACCACGACCACGATCACGCAGGTGGCCACGACCACGACCACAGGGGTGACCACGACCACGACCACGGGCTGACTGCCGGTCAGCGGTCGCACGCCGAGCTCCGGGCGCGTCGCGGGGCTCTGGCCGCGCGAGACGGCGGCGCGGCCGACGACGGAGGGTCGGGCCACGGCGTCGGGCTCCCGGCGCTACCCGAGGCCGTCGACGTCTTCGACACCACCCTGCGCGACGGCTCGCAGCAGGAAGGGCTGTCCCTGACCGTCGACGACAAGCTGCGGGTGGCCGAGCAGCTCGACCACCTGGGGGTCACCTTCATCGAAGGCGGTTGGCCCGGGGCCAACCCGAAGGACGCCGAGTTCTTCGCCCGGGCCCCGAAGGAGCTCGACCTCGCCACCGCCACCCTGGTGGCCTTCGGGTCGACGCGCCGTGCTGGCGTACGGGCGGAGGACGACGAGACGCTCCGTCACCTGGTCGAAGCGGGGACGTCCGCGGTGTGCATCGTGGCCAAGTCGTCCGAAGTGCACGTGGTCGACGCCCTCAGGACGACGCTCGACGAAGCCGTCGCCATGGTCGCCGACTCGGTCGAGTTCCTGAGACGCAACGACTTGAGGGTGTTCCTCGATGCCGAGCACTTCTTCGACGGCTACAAGGCGAACCCGGCGTTCACCCGGCGCATCCTGCAGGCGGCAGAGGAGGCGGGAGCCGAGGCGCTCGTGCTCTGCGACACCAACGGGGGGACCCTCCCCTACGAGGTGAGCCGCATCGTGGCCGACGTGGTCGGCTCGTTCGAGAGCCAGGTCGGCGTCCACTTCCACAACGACTCGGGGGTCGCCGTGGCCAACTCGTTGGCCGCCGTCGGCGTCGGTGCCACCCACGTCCAGGGGTGTGTCAACGGCTACGGCGAGCGCGCCGGCAACGCCGACCTGTCCGCGACCATCCCCGACCTGACCTTGAAGCTGCGCGTGCGAACCATCCCCGAGGGCCGGCTGGAGCGCCTCACGCCGGTTGCCCACCACATCGCCGAGCTGGTCAACATCGCCCCGAACCCCCAGCAGCCCTATGTGGGAGCGTCGGTGTTCGCCCACAAGGCGGGGCTCCACACGAGTGCCATCGCCCGTCGCTCGGATGCCTACGAGCACATCGCCCCCGAGCTGGTGGGCAACGGGACCCGCTTCGTGGTCTCGGAGATGGCCGGCCGTTCGACGCTCGCCCTGAAAGCGGCCGAGCTGGGCATCGAGCTCGACTCGGACGCCATGACTTCTGTGCTCGACTCCCTCAAGCGGCTCGAGCACCAGGGGTACCACTTCGAGGTGGCCGATGCGTCCCTCGAACTGCTCCTGCGCCGAGCCACCGGTTGGCGCCAGGGGTTCTTCGAGCTCGAGTCCTACCGGGTCATCGCCGAGCGCAACGCCGGACGGTCGACCGAAGCCACCGTCAAGGTGCTCGCCGGTTCCGACCGGATCGTGGCCACCGCCGAAGGGAACGGCCCGGTCAACGCCCTCGACGCGGCCCTCCGTGACGCCATCGAGCGTTGGTACCCGGCACTGAGCGACATCCACCTGGTCGACTATCGCGTCCGTGTCCTCGACACAGGGGCGGGGACCGGGTCGGTCACCCGGGTGCTCATCGACTCGACGGACGGAGAGCGGACGTGGACGACCATCGGCGTGTCGGAGAACATCATCGACGCCTCGTGGCAGGCCCTGTGCGACTCGATCGTCTACGGTTTGCTGCGAGCCGGGTCCGCCCCGGTCGGCGTGCCCGAGGGCACCCCGCTCGACGCGGGCGACGACGAGAAGTAGGAGAGTAGGAAGCGTGACCC
>JBMFXC010000054.1:12068-18398 GCA_049964655.1 Acidimicrobiales bacterium | reverse complement strand
CCCCGGCAGCAATACCGGCTCCGAGGAGGGCGGCGGGGGCGAGGAACCAGCCCCCGTCGAGGGCGTCGGATCGGCGTGGGAGCAATACCGACACGGAGAAGCGGGCGACGAACAACGCGGCGCTCAGCCACGCCAGGGCCCCGAGGCCGATACCGAGGGCATAGGCGGGTCCTGGCTGAGCGCGAAGGCCGCTCGCGACAACCGCCAGGCCCAGGGGCACGGTGAGCACCCCGGTGTGCTCGCCGGGCGGTCCAATCCTCGTCCAGGCCGACAGCGGGAGTCGAAGCTCGCGACGATGGCGAATGACGCCTTGTCCGGCGATCCACCCGGCCGCGACCACCGCCAGCCAAAGCAAGGGGCGCGTGGCGCCGGGGAGGCCACAGGCTCCGGCCAGCTGCGCAGCGCCCCCCGTCGCCATCACTGCTCCGTAGGGAAGCCCGTGGCGCAATGCCTGTTGCGTTACTTGATGTCGCGACTCGCCCGCCTGCAGCCCGACGAATGACCTCACCGATCACCCCCTACGACAGGGACGGGCACCTCGCCCGGAACGAAGCTGTCGAGCTCGAAACGGAGATGCCCCTCGGTCGGGGACTGGATGGGCAAGAACGCCGCCTCCCGTACCCGCCGTGCGGTCGGGCTCGACGCCCGGTACCCACGTCCACCCGCTACCCGAAGCTCGACGTCGACCGCCTGCTGCGCCATCTTCGCCACCTCCAGACGGTGCGTCACTAGCACCTGCGTCGGGGCCAGCTCCCCGATGAGCTGCTGGTGGCGGGCACTGAGCGTGTCGAGATGCGCACGGAGGTGATCGTGCTCGATCCTGAATGACGCAAAGCTCCGCTCGAGCGAGACCTCGGCGCTTTCGAGCGCTCCGCGGGCGAGGCCCAGACAGAACGAGCTCTGCAGGAGCAGGAACCGGGGCTTGACCGTGCGCAAGTACGGCCCGAAGTCGGTGCTCACGACGAAGGTCGGGTCAAGCCGTACCTGTTCGAAACGCAGGCTTGATGAGTGCGTAGCGCCGAGGGCGAGGAGATCGAGCGGTGCGCCCGCGTGCACACCGGGAGCGTCCGAAGCGATCGCGAGCACGGCGCGTTTTCCGTCGGGGTCGGCGGCTCCCACCACCACAAGAAAGCCCTCGGCGAAGAGGTTGGATGCCCAACGGACCGCGCCGTCGACGACGAGGGCTCCCCCGTGCTGGCGGAACCCGACGCCGAGATCAGCGAGGCCCACGAGGTGCTGCATCGCAGGCGCCATGGCCGTCGAGCCGATCCTCTCAGCCCGCCGCAATCGTGGCACCTCGGCCCGCAGCACGGCTGAGCTGGACAACGACAGGTACTCGGCCACCATCGTGTGCGCCCACGTGCTGAACGCCGAGGCGAGACAGTGCCGAGCGACGCGCTCGATGACGGCACAACTGACAGCAAGGTCCGGGTGGGCGAGCAGGCCATGGTCAGCGAGGCGCCGTAACCCGTCGAGGACATCGGCGGTGCCTCGATCGACCGCCTCGGCGCGCTCGGCGAAGTACGCATCGAGGCCGTCGGGAAGGGTGCCGCTGTCCGCCGTCATGTCGACAGTCACGGCTGTGGCGACGCCACCGTGGCGTCGGAAGGAGGAGCGAGACGATGGAGGCGGTCGATTGGCGTGGAGACGGCCGCTCGGGCTCGCACCACCGCCGCGTCATCGGGGGCGTCGTAGAGGCATAGGCACTTCCCCATGTCCTCGCGCACGTAGGTGCGCAAGAAGCTGACCTCGGGGATCTGGTCGTAGAGGGGAGCCTTCTCCTTCTTCCGGGCCAGGTACGTCTCCATGTCGAGATCAGCGGGGAAGTCCCACTCGACCAGATGGCTGGCCTGGCCGCCAGCCCGTGCACGCACCTCGTCGAGGGTTGCGCCTACCAGTCGCACCGCTGCCGGCTTGCTCTGGGAGGCACCGATGCCGGCGATGGCTTCGGTGAGGCGGGCGGGTTCGACGCCTTCGGCGACGAAGAAGATCCGGGCAAGGTCCTGGCTCACCTGCACCTCGACCACTCGGCCTCCTGCCGTGATTGCCGCAGGATCGAGCTGTTCGACAAGGGCCGCGACGAGGCTTCGCTCGTCGGTGCCGGTGGTGATCTCCGTCAGGTACACAGCCATGGTCCACTCCTCGAAGTTCTAATAGCTGACCGAAATAGTCATGTTTGGCTCTACCAGCCATGGAGCGATCATGCAAGCGAGTGGATCAGTGGCCTGGTGCCGGTACAGCAGACACCTCTCGACGTGGCGTGACGTCAGCGCGAGATCGTGATGGCGGCCAGGATGACGACACCGAGGGTGTCGGCAGCCATCAGCAGGCGCAGTGCGGTCGCGACGCGCCGGCCCCGACGCACCGCAGCTCGGGCGACAGGGTCGGCGGGTGCGTTCATGGACCGCCCGCGCAGAGTCCCCATGGCCCGAGCCTGTGCCATCCCTGCCACCGACGCCAGTACGAGGAGCCCTGCCAGTACGACGGCTGCATCGATCGTGGCCGACCAGGTGGACGGCGGCCAGGCCATGGCGAGCCCCACCCCGATGGCGACGAGGAGTGCGGCCGTGCCGACGACCGCGTACCGGCGCCCGAGGGCACGAAAGAAGGCGACCTGGGCGGGTCCATCGAGCGTGGCGCGCCCCGTCCGCGCGACCACCGCCAGGCACACGAGGCTGCCCACCCAGATGGAGGCGGCCAGCAGCTCCAGCGTCACCAACACCGGGTTCGTGTCCACCTCGTCCCCTCCGCTCGATCCGATTCCGACGGGCTCGCACCTCCAACTGTTGTTCTATCAGAAACTAGAGATAGACTTGAGCGCGAGAAGCCATTCGGAGAAGGAAGAAGGAGCGCAACATGACGAGCACCGACACCGCTGCCGACGCCAGCGCCTTGCAGGCGATGCTGGCCCATCACGCAGCGCTGGCCGATGGGGTGGCCCGGCGTGTCGCCGCGTTGCAGGCCGCCGCCGGAGACCATGGCGGCTACGAGACGCCAGCAGCCGAGCTCGTCGCCTACCTAGCGCGGGAGGTCCTTCCGCACGCGATGGCCGAGGAGCACACGCTGTACCAGGCTGCCGCGCGAAAAGCAGATCTCACCGAGACGGTGACAAGGATGGTCGATGAGCACCGCAGGCTCACGGCGATGGCGGAGCGACTGGCAACGGCCGATGATGAGACTACGGCGTCGCAGGCGGCCGAGGCGATCGGCACGCTCTTTGCCGGGCACGTGACCAAGGAGAACGAGCTGATCCTGCCTCCGCTTGCCGCCGACCCCGACGTGGACGTGCCCGGGCTGCTGGTCCAGATGCACCGTCTCACCGAGGCCGCGCAGGACGAGACACCAGTCGCCGACGAGCTGGGAGCCCCCGACGCCGAGGCCTCCCTCATCCGCCTACTGCTCGGTGCCGCCACCCAGCTTGCTGACGCCGGGCGAGGCGACGGCGCGTGCAGGCTGGCCGCCGAGGCTTGGGCGGCCGTCCGACTGGCACGTCCCGAGCTCGCCGTGCGGGTCACCGCGGCGCTGCACCGCTTGGTGCGTTCGGTGACCGCCGAGCCGGTGTCGTTGTCTGCCGGGCCGCTGTCGTCGGAGACGTCGGCGGCCGGCGGCGACGCGGTCCTCGACGTGCGGGCGCTCGCCCCGGCCCAGCGCCACGAGAAGATCTTCGTCACCTACGGCGCCCTCGGCCCTGGCACGGCGTTCGTCTTGGTGAACGACCACGACCCGAAGCCTCTCCGCTACCAGTTCGAGGCCGAACATCAAGGTGAGTTCACCTGGGACGTGCTCGAGGCGGGCCCGACCGTGTGGCGGGTGCGGATCGGCCGGCCGTCTGACGCAACGTCGGGGGCCGGCGATCTCCACGACACCGACACGCCGGCAGGTGCCGAGCCGGAGCTCGACGTGCGGCGCTTCGCCCACGGTCAGCGCCACGACGTGATCTTCACCACCTTCGACGCGCTAGTCGAAGGCGCCGGCTTCGTCTTGGTGAACGACCACGACCCGAAGCCTCTTCGCTACCAGTTCGAGGCCCAGCACGCCGGGTGCTACAGCTGGGACTACCTCGAGGCGGGCCCGACGGTGTGGCGGGTACGGATCGGACGGCCGGCCGGGGTTCGACCATGAGCTCGGCGAGGACCGAGCTGACGGAGCTGACGAGCCGGGAGTATGCGTACGGGTTTTCGACCGACCTCGACACCGACTTCACGCCGAAAGGTCTCTCGGAGGACGTCATCCGGTTGATCTCGGCCAAGAAGGGCGAGCCGAACTGGCTATTGGAGTGGAGGCTCGGCGCCTACCGCCACTGGCGCACCATGGCCGAGCCGACCTGGCCGAACGTCACCTACCCGCCTATCGACTACGGCGACATCATCTACTACGCCGCTCCCAAGAAGAAGACCGCGCTCTCGAGCCTGGACGAGGTCGACCCCGAGCTCCGAGCCATGTTCGACAAGCTCGGCATCTCCTTGGCCGAGCAGGAGCGCCTGTCGGGCGTGGCCGTCGACGCGGTCGTCGACTCGGTGTCGGTGGCGACGACCTTCCAGGCCAAGCTTGCGGAGGCCGGGGTCATCTTCTGTTCCTTTTCCGCCGCAGTGCGGGACCATCCCGACTTGGTGCGGGCCTACCTCGGCTCGGTCGTGCCGCCCCGGGACAACTTCTTCGCCGCGCTCAACTCGGCGGTGTTCACGGACGGCTCGTTCTGCTACGTACCGAAGGGCGTTGCCTGCCCGATGGAGCTGTCGACCTACTTCCGGATCAACGCGGCCGGGACCGGCCAGTTCGAGCGAACCCTCATCGTTGCCGAGGAGGGGGCTTCGGTGAGCTACCTCGAGGGCTGCACCGCCCCGATGCGCGACGAGCACCAGTTGCACGCCGCGGTAGTGGAGCTGGTGGCACTCGACGACGCAACGATCAAGTACTCGACGGTGCAGAACTGGTACCCCGGTGACGCCGAGGGCAAAGGCGGTGTCTACAACTTCGTCACCAAACGCGGCCGGGCAGCCGGCGCGCGCTCAAAGATCTCGTGGACCCAGGTGGAGACGGGCTCCGCGATCACCTGGAAGTACCCCGGGGTGGTCCTCCAAGGCGAGAGCTCGGTCGGCGAGTTCTACTCCGTCGCGGTGTCCGCCGGCCACCAGCAGGCCGACACCGGCACCAAGATGATCCACATCGGCAAAGACACCAAGAGCACGATCGTGTCCAAGGCGATCTCGACCGGGCACGGGCAGAACACCTACCGGGGGCTGGTGAAGATGCTGCGCTCGGCGACCGGTGCCCGGAACCACACCCGCTGCGATTCGCTGCTCATCGGAGGCGACTGTGGGGCGCACACCTTCCCCTACGTGGAGGTGAAGCACCCGACGTGCCAGGTGGAGCACGAGGCGACGACCTCCAAGGTCTCCGACGACCAGCTCTTCTACGCCCGCCAGCGTGGCATACCCGAGGAAGAGGCGACCTCGATGATCGTGAACGGCTTCTGCCGGGAGGTGTTTCGTGAGCTGCCGATGGAGTTCGCCGTCGAAGCCCAGCGGCTGCTGTCGGTGAGCCTGGAAGGGGCCGTGGGCTGATGTTGCTCATCGACGACTTGCACGCCTCGATCGACGGCAGCGAGATCCTCCACGGGGTCAGCCTGGAAGTCCCCGACGGAGAGATCCACGCGGTGATGGGTCCCAACGGGTCGGGGAAGAGCACCCTGGCACACGTCCTCGCCGGCCGGGACCCCTACGAGGTGACCGCAGGGCGGGTCCTCTACGACGGTGCCGACCTGCTCGCCATGGTCCCCGAGGAACGGGCTGCGGCGGGGGTGTTCCTTGCATTCCAGCATCCTGTCGAGATCCCCGGCGTGCCGACCATGTACTTCCTGCGGACGGCGCTCAACGCGCAGCGCCGGGCCCGCGGCGAAGAGGAGCTCGGGCCCGTCGAGTTCCTCGCCCTGGTCGACACCAAACGCCGCCTGGTGGACATGGAGCGCGCCTTGTTGGACCGTGCGGTCAACGACGGGTTCTCCGGCGGGGAGCGCAAGCGCAACGAGATCCTCCAGATGCTGATCCTCGAACCGCGTCTAGCCGTGCTGGATGAGACCGATTCGGGCCTCGACATCGACGCACTGCGAGTCGTGGCAGCCGGTGTCAGCACGCTGCGGGGCCCGGATCGCTCGGCGCTGCTCATCACCCACCACCAGCGTCTGCTCGACCACCTCGTCCCTGACCGGGTGCACGTCCTCGCCGGCGGGCGGATCCTTCGCTCCGGCGGTCCCGATCTCGCCGTGGAGCTCGAGGCCCACGGATATGCCACCCTTGACGGCCCGGCCGTAGAGCCGCGCACTGTCTCGAC
>JBMFXC010000054.1:0-11968 GCA_049964655.1 Acidimicrobiales bacterium | reverse complement strand
CGGCACTGTCTCGACCGGCACTGTCTCGACCGGCACTGTCTCGACCGGCACTGTCTCGACCGGCACTGTCCGATGACCGCCATGGTGCGTCCCGCCACGATGCGAAGGCCGCTGTCTGGCATCGGTGTCGGGATGGGAGTGCAGGTTCCCGAGCGAGCATCGGAGCCCGGGTGGCTCAAAGCGGCGCGCCGGCGAGCAGCGGCATGGGTCGATGCCAACGGCTTCCCAAGCACCAAGCACGAGGACTGGCGTTACACCAAGCTCGACGCGGCCCTCGCCGTGCCCCTGGTCGCGCCCTCTGGGGGAGCGGCCGAGGACGGCCCGGGCTCGGTCTCGTCGAGTGACCTTCCCGTACCCCACCTGGGTGGCTCCCGGGTGGTGGTGGTGAACGGGCGGGTCGTCCCCGACCTGTCGGCAATCGGGGCGGCCGTTCCCGGCGGGATACGCGTCGAGTCGCTGGCCGGCGCCCTGCAGGGGCTTGACGGACGCCTGGAACAGTCGTGGGCAAGACGCGTCGGTGGCTATCCCCATGCGCTTCGCGCCCTGAACGACGCCGCTGCGCTCGACGCAGTCGTCATCGACCTTCCAGCGGGGACCGTCGTCGAGGACCCGATCGAGGTCTTCCTCATCTCCATGGGCGCCGGGGCAGCGCGCTGGTCGCATCCGCGCCTCATCGTCATGGCCGGGGCCGAGGCCCGCGCCACGCTGGTCGAGACCTACCTGGGGGTGGCGGGCACCCCGACAGTCACCAACGCCCTCACCCAGGTGGAGCTCGGAGCTGGTGCCGAGATCGTGCACTACGTCATGCAGGGTGAGAGCACCGACAGCTTCCACTTCTCGTCACTCGAGGGCCGCCTGGCAGATCACAGCCGGCTGTGCTCCCGGCTCCTCGCCACCGGCGGCAGGATCGGCCGCCACGAGGTGGACATCGTCCTTGCCGGCCAGGGGTCGCAGGTCGACCTGGACGGGCTGTTCCTCACCGGCTCGGGCCAGCACCACGACAACCCTCTTCTCGTCGACCACGCCGTCCCTGGCTGCACGAGCCGGCAGCTCTACAAGGGGGTCGTGGCCGGCGATGGCCATGGCGTGTTCAACGGCCACATCGTGGTGCGCCCCGGGGCGGACGGGACCGACGCCGCGCAGGTGAACAAGAACCTGCTGCTCTCCGAGCGCGCCGAGGTGGACACCCGCCCGCGCCTCGAGATCAATGCCGACGACGTGGCCTGCAGCCATGGAGCGGCCGTCGGCCAGCTCGATCCCGACGCGATCTTCTACCTGTGCTCACGGGGAGTTCCCGAGCGCGAGGCGCGGACGATCCTCGTCTCCGGCTTCGCACGGGAGGTCCTCGACCGTTTCGTTCCGGGGCCGATCCGCCAGCGTGCCGAGCAGCTGGCGATGTCGGCAGGGGTCGTCGTCCTCGACGACCACCGCCACGATCCGGGAGAGAACAGGACCGTCACCGCCGAGGCTGCCAACGTCCTCCCCCGGGGTCCCCGGACATGAGCGAGCGGGTGAGCGAGACGGTCGAGGTGCGACGGGACTGCCCGGTCGTGCTCGTCCCGAGCGGCCGCCGGGCCGTCCTCGCCGCGGGGGAGCAGGTCGTGGTCGTCCAGCGTCTCGGCGGCAGCTTCACCGTACAGGCCGGCCGCGGGATGTTGGCGCGAGTCGCAGGGGCTGATGCCGATGCTCTGGGCATCGAGGCACCCGGTGTCGATGAAGATGGTGGCGGGGAAGAAGCTACCGGTGGCCGGGAGGTGCCGCCGTCGGGGAGCGAGGCCGTCGGCGGGCACACCCCGGACGTCGAGGTGGTGCTGGATCGGCTGCGGAGCGTCTACGACCCCGAGATCCCCGTCAACGTGGTCGACCTCGGCTTGATCTACGGCTGTGAGATCCACCCGACGCACTCAGGTGGCTACCGGGTGGCCGTGTGGATGTCGATGACCGCCCCGGGGTGCGGGATGGGTGACATCTTGCGAGCCGAGGCGGCCGAGCAGATCCTCGAGATCCCCGGGGTCACCGATGCCGAGGTGGAGCTCGTCTTCGAACCCCCATGGGACCTCGGGCGGATGTCAGAGGCGGCCCGGTTGCAGCTCGGCATGTGGTGACACCGTTGCGCCGGCGACAACGGGCACGACGAATCGACGCCGGACGAGCTGGCAAGGAGTGACACGATGAAAGTATGGATCGACCAGGACCTCTGCACAGGCGACGGGCTGTGCGAGGAGATCTGCCCCCAGGTGTTCACCCTCTTGGGGGACGGCCTGGCCTACGTGAAAGAAGACGGTCGGGTGCTGAGCGACCCTGGAGGCTCCGAAGGTCTCGCCGCGGTCCCCGACGGCTACGAGGACGCGGTCCGCGAAGCAGCCGACGAATGCCCGGGCGAGTGCATCTTCATCGAGGAGTGACCGGCGTCGGTGTATTTGCGCCTCGAACGCCGCCGCACCCGGGTCCTGTGGGACGCGGGCCACTGGCGCCGCCGCGCCGCGTGCAGGCAGATGGGGTCCGAGCTGTTCTTCCCAGCGGGTGAGCGCGACGAAGCGGCGGTCACCCAGACGACCGCGGCCAAGCAGGTGTGTGCACGCTGCGCCGTGCGGTTACACTGCCTCGCCTACGCGCTCGTCGCCAACCCTGAGGATGGCATCTGGGGCGGTCTCAGCCCGAGTGAGCGCAGAGCGTTGCAGCGGGCTCGGCGGGCTCGGCACCGAACGCGCACGATCGGCAGCGAGGACGAGGATGCGGTGCCGGCGCCCGTCGCTGCTCACGCGGCGCTCCCGCCGACGGTGAGCCGGGCTAAGCCCGCACCGGACAGCATCAGGTCACGTCGGTCGCTCGGCGGGCTCGAGCCGCTCGCTGGTCGCGGCGGCGGGGAGATCGGCGCCCGTTCGTACAGCAGTGAGGAGGTGCAGCGGGCGCGCCGAGAGGTTGGCCGCCGCGAGGACGCCCGTTGCCACCAAGAGCGCCCCGCCCGCAGCGATCGCCGGCGCCCACGATGCACCCAGACCGACGCAGAGCGCGGCGATGCCGGTGGTGACGGTCCCGTAGGTGGCGCCAGCCCAACCGTGGTGGTACAGGTCGGCGAACATGAGCGGCTTGCCCGACGGTCCGTTCCGCGTCCCCGCCGATCGCAACAGGGACCACACGATGAACGGTACGACCTTGTGGGCGTGGCCGACGAGCGCCTCGAGCAGCCAGCCGCCGGACGCCACCATGGCAGCGGCAACGAGGGCGACCCCGAGGCGGTAGTGGTGCGGGAGCAGCATCGCCCCGGCAAGCGCCAGCCCCGCAGCGACGACGAGCCACGCCGCCGCCGTCGCCACGAAGAGCAGGTGCAGGTCGGCCTTCCTGCGACGATGACGCAGATGCGCCCACAGCGAGGCCAGGTGCGCGCCGAGGCCGACGCCGAGCACGCCGGCGCCCGCCCACTCGGCGGCGGGAGCCCCATGCGCCAGCCCGCCTGCGAGCACGGCGGCGCCGAGCCACGTCGCCCATACCGCCACCGTGCCGGCGCGATGGCGACCGGGCAGGTGGGCGAGCATGAACATGGGCCAGAGCTTCTGTGCCACGCCGATGTAGGTGACCCCGAGCCAGGCGAACAGGCCGAGCACGCCCATCGCCAGGTCGACGTGGGCGGAGAGGACGAACCAGTTCCCTTGGCGGTCACCGACGAAGGTCGCGCCGAGGAGCGTGGTCGCCGCCGCACCGAGGAGGGCGAGGCGAAGGGCGGTGACCGGGGCGCCCTTGCCTCGTACCGACAGCGGCGCGGCGAGGTTCCAGGCGAGCAGTACCAGTCCCAACAGGGCAAGCGCACCGCTGGCGGCGGTCACTCCGACGTTCTCGAAGCCGACCCCGAGCGGCAGCGCCCACGATGCCGCCAGCCAGGCCACGAAGGTGGCTCGAGCCAGGCGGACCGACCGCAGCGGACGGCCGGTGATGACAGGGGTGAACTGGTGGGTGGCGCCGAGGATGCCCATGGTCAACGCTGCGAGCACGCCGAAGTGCACCGCGGCGATCGCCGGATCGCTGTTGGGGTCGACGGTGGCCGCGGAACGCACCCAGATCCAGGCGACGCCGCACGCGACTAGGCCGAGTGAGGCCGCGGCCAGGAACGACAGCGGTACCGACGGCGGCGGCACCGCACCGGGCACCCCCGGCGGCCGAGCCGCCCAGGAGCCGGTGGCCTTCGCCTCGTCGAGTCCGTTACCGCTACTCATCACCGTTCCCGTTCCCGTTCCCGTTCCCATCCCCGTTCCCGCCCCCGGCTCCGGCGAGCAGGGCCGCCATGGCCTCCGCCGCCTCGGCGACGGTCATTTGGGGGTCGAGGTCGGCCCGGTCCAGGTCGGGCCCCACGGTCCGCTCGGCCAGTTCCTCGCGCACCGCGTCCCACAGGGCGCCGAAGTCGTCTGCGCCGACCCCGAGGTCTGACAACACATCGTCCTCGGTGATCTCGTCCTCGTCACTGAGCAGCGCACACAGCAACATCGAGATGGTCTCGGCGTCTGCGGTCCTGCCGTGCTGGTGGGTCTCTGCAGGCATTCAGTCGTACTTCTCCGTCGAGATGGCCCCGGGTGCGACACCGAGGCCGACCAGGGCTTCGACCGTCGACTCGACCATGACCGGGGCTCCGCAGAGGTAGGCAGCGTACGGGTGGATCCCCTCCAGGCTCTCCGACAGCACGGCCTTGTCCACCCGCCGGTGGTAGTGGGCGCGCGG
Source organism: Acidimicrobiales bacterium (assembly GCA_049964655.1). Lineage (GTDB taxonomy): Bacteria > Actinomycetota > Acidimicrobiia > Acidimicrobiales > RAAP-2 > JAJZJT01. Next base: position 7,258 of record JBMFXC010000054.1, on the reverse strand, counting down.
TTCTCCTGGGTCACGGGTGATGCAGTAGACGACCCGCAGCCAGGAATGGCGTGCCACCAGCTCTGCGAGCTCGTCGCAGTAGAAGGCGTGGGGGTAGGTGATCGCCGAGCAGATCAGCACGACCGGGTCGCGCCGGCCCCGCTGCGCCGCATGGCGGAGCATCGACATGAGCGGCACCATCCCGCTCCCCGCGCCGACCAGCAGCACTGGCCCCCCGTCACGGCCGTCCCAGGTGAACCGGCCGTAGGGACCTCGCACCCACAGCCGCTCGCCGACGCGAAGGCCGACCAGCAGCGGGGAGAGCAGACCCCCGGGCACCTCGCGGATGCCCAGGTCGATCACCGAAGGGTCCGGCATCGGGGACGAGCCCACAGAGTAAGCCCGCTGCACCGGTCGCTGTCGCCCGGGGACCGAAACTCGCACGTTGTAGTACTGGCCCGGGAGGAAACCGGTCGCTTCGCCGAGCCGGAGACGCAAGGTGACGGCGTCGGGCGCCTCGTCGATCACCGCGGCCACCGTCGCCTCCTGCCACGCCGGTGCGGCCCCGTCTCGGGATCGCCGTGGGCCTCCCGACCGTTCGGCTGTCACCACGCTCGAATGCTCCACGCCGCCAGTGTATATCTACCAGATAGCATATTTTCAAGGACGGGCGTCACGAGCAGCGCCGCTCGCGGTGCCGGCCGGCCCGGCCCGCCACAGGGCGGCCGATCCTTCATAGTCGACGAGGACCACCTCGAGCTCGAAGCTCGACCCCGCGTGCGCCAGGCAGGCGGCGCGGGCACGCTCGCACAACAGGGCCAGTGGTGCCAGGCACCCATGAGCCATGCAGGCGTCGAAGAAGTGGCGAGCCGTCGCCGTCTCGGTGGCCGCCTCCACCACCGCCTGGGGAGCCCCGGCCTCGACCGCCAGCACTCTGAGCAGCCCCGTGTCGACCTCGGAGTGGCGGAAGTGGGTCATCATCACCCCCGCGGCGAGCTTGGCCAGCTTGCCGGCCATCCCGACGAAGACGACCTTGCGCATGCCGGCGTGCGCGGCGCGCCGCAGGGCGATCCCGGTGAAGTCGCCCACCTCGACCACGCAGACGGGGTCGAGTCTCGGGTAGAGCGCGGCGGCTGCCGCCTCCGAGCGGGCGCCGGTCGCCAGCACCACGGTCTGCTCACCCTGGGCTGCGGCCACGTCGATCTGCTGGACCACCGATGCTCGGTAGGAGGCGGTGGAGAAGGGACGGACGATGCCCGAGGTCCCGAGGATGGAGATGCCTCCCAGTATCCCGAGGCGGGCGTTGGTGGTCTGCTCGGCCATCGCCTCTCCGCCGGGGACCGAGAAGGTGACGTCGACCGGCTCGGTGCCGACCTCGGCGAGAGCAGCCATGATCATGCGTCTCGGCACCGGGTTGATCGCCGGTTCGCCCACCGCCAGGCCGAGGCCGGGCTTGGTGATGGTCCCGATCCCCTCGCCGGCATGAAGGAGATGTCTGCCGTAGGCTCCCCCGCCACGCACCTCGGCGGTCATGCGGGCACCATCGGTGCAGTCCGGGTCGTCACCGGCGTCCTTCACGACCACGGCCCGGTCGTCGCCGTCCCATTCGACGGGGAAGCCCACCCGCCGCCCCGAGGGCAGCGCAACCTCCACCCACTCCGGACGCCGACCGGAGACGAACACAAGGTAGGCGGCCTTGGCGGCCGCCGAGGCGCAAGTCCCGGTGGTCCACCCGGTTCGCAAACCCCTCCGGGCAGCGACCGTCGGGCTGAGGTCGGTTACTTCGGGTTCGACCGGGTCGCTCATGGCACCAGACGAGAGCTCGGGCTGCACCCGGGCGGCCTGCTGCTTGCCGGAGAGCTGCCGGGTCGATGGGTCCCTCGCCGAGACCGGACTTCCGGGGAGCGCCGCATCCTGATAAGTTCTAGCACAGAGCAGAACAACAGGGCCAACCGGGGATGTGGCCGGCGCCTGGAAGGGAGAAAGCAATGGCGACCGTCGATGCTCGTCCGATCATCGCGTCGGGCGACGAGCCGTTCGAGACGATCATGGCGGCGGCTAGCGGCCTCGAAGACGGCGAGGAGCTGGTGGTCCTGGCTCCCTTCGAGCCGGTGCCGCTCGAAGGGGTGCTGTCTTCGCAGGGCTTCTCCTACGAAGCCGAAGACCTCGGTGGCGGCGACTGGCGGGTCACCTTCCGGCGGCCGTCGTGACCACCGGCGTGCCAGGTGGAGCGAACGATCCCGGCACCCCGGTCGACGTGGGCAGCTGGTTGCGGCTCTCGGCTCGCGACCTGGTGGACGGCGCATGGGACGCCTTGCGGGGCGTCTACGACCCCGAGCTGTACCTCGATGTGGTGTCGCTCGGGCTGGTCTACGACGTCCGGGCCGAAGACAGCGCCGTGGTGGTCGAGATGACGATGACTACGCCGGGCTGCCCGGCATCCGAGGTGCTCCCCGAGATGGCCCGTGCCGCTATCGCCGACGCCGTCGACGGTGCCGTAGAGGTCGACGTGCGGGTGGTGTGGGACCCACCGTGGAGCCCGGCCATGATCGACGAGGACGCGGCACGCGCGCTCGGGTTCCGGGCACGGTGACCCCGTCGGCTCCGATGGGGGGTGTCGAGGTGGTCCGGGTCTACGAGGATCCCGGTCGACGCCCCGGTGAGCACCGGGTGCTCGTCGACCGGCTGTGGCCCCGGGGTGTGCGGAAGGCAGCTTTGGACTTCGACGAGTGGGCGAAGGACGCGGCGCCGAGCACCGAGCTGCGCCGCTGGTACGGACATGCCCCCGAGCGTTTCGCCGAGTTCGCCCGACGCTACAAGGCCGAGCTGGACTGCGAGCCAGGCGCGCCAATCGTCGAGCGGCTCCGGGAGCTCGCCCGCGGCCACGGCCGGCTCGTGCTGTTGACCGCGACGCGTGATGTCGAGCGTTCGGGGGCAGCAGTGCTCGCCGACGTTCTCGTGACCGAAAGAGGTAAATAGCCCGTGGGGACCGTACGCTTCACGATCGAGGGTCGCCCGCCGCTTCGCCTGGACCTCACTGTCTGGGCGCTGCGACGCCGGCCGCACAACACGATCGACGCGTGGGACGGCACCACCTACACGAGGACGCTCGTCGCCGACGGTGTCCCGGTGCAGGTCGCAGTCCGCCAAGACCACGCCGGCAACCCCGAGCGCACGCGCCTCGGCGTCGAGGTGCGTCGTCGCGGGGAGACCCCGAGCGAGGGCGGTATCGCCGAGGTCCGCTGCACCATCGAGCGGATGCTCGGGCTCCATGTCGACCTCGCCGACTTCTACGAGCTGGCAGCCTCTGACCCGCGCCTCGCTGGGCTTGCCCAGCGCTTCCTCGGCGTGCGGCCCCCACGCTTTGCCAGCGTCTTCGAGGCGCTCGTCAACGCCGTCGCCTGCCAGCAGCTCTCCCTCACCGTCGGCATTCACCTCCTCGACCGCCTGGCCGCCGTCTACGGACCCGAGGTCGCGCTCCGGGGCGCCACGTCCGGGTTTCCGACCGCCGAGCGCCTCGCCGCAGCGAAGCCACCCCAGCTGCATCACCTCGGGTTCAGCCTGGCAAAGGCCCGGACGATCATCGGGCTCGCCCGGGGCGTCTGCTCGGGGGACCTCGACCTCGAGGCGTTGGAGCAGGCCGATAACGAGCACGCTGTCTCCACGCTCGTCAGTCTTCCGGGGATCGGTCGTTGGAGTGCCGAGTACGTGCTGTTGCGGGGACTCGGACGCCTCGGGGTCCTTCCCGGAGACGACGTCGGCGCCCGCAACAACCTGCGCCGTCGTTTCGAGCTGCCAGCTTCTGCCGGCTACGACGACGTTGCCGCCCTTGCCCGGAGCTGGTGGCCGTACGGTGGTCTCGTCTACTTCCACCTCCTCCTCGACGGGCTCGCCGGAGCCGGTTACCTCGATGTCACGACCGATGAGCCACGGGCTGTCGAGAAGCCACCCGTACAGACAGGAGCAGGCGAATGAGGACTGCAGTGCACGGCATGCCCCGTATCGGGCGGCACCGGGAGCTCAAGTGGGCCCTCGAGGACTACTGGGCCGGGCGCTGCGCCGAGGAGGCGCTCTTGGACGTGGCGGCCGGCATCCGGCGCGACAACTGGCGCACCTCGGCTGCAGCCGGGGTGCGTTTCATCCCCTCGAACGACTTCTCGCTCTACGACCACGTGCTCGACGCTGCCGTCGCGCTCGGTGCTGTGCCACCGCGCTTCGACACGGTCGGACCTCCTGGGTCCTTGAAGCGGTATTTCGCGATGGCTCGGGGTACGGAAGCACGCGGCGTGGCGATCCCTCCGCTCGAGCTGACCAAGTGGTTCGACACCAACTATCACCAGCTGGTGCCCGAAGTCGGCCCCGACACCACGTTCTCACCCGACCCGTCCAAAGCACTCGGTGAGCTGGACGAGGCCGCTGCCCTCGGCGTCGAGACCATGCCGGTGCTCCTCGGCCCGTTCACCTTTCTGCTGCGCAGCGCGGCGGTGCTACCCGGGTTCTCCCCGGTTGCGCTGATCGAACGAACCGGCGACGTCTATGTCGAGCTGCTCGCGGCGCTCGCGGCGGCTGGCGTCCGTTGGGCGCGCTTCGACGAGCCTGCTCTGGTGGAGGACCGCAGTCCCTCTGAGCTCGACGCTCTCGTCCACGCCTACCGGCGGCTCGGCGAAGCCTCGGACCGCCCGAGCCTCGCCATCTCGACGTACTTCGGCCACGTCGGCGCAGCGATGGCGACCCTGGCGCACCTGCCGGTCGAGGGTATCGGCCTCGACTTCTGTCGAGGGCCAGAAAACCTCGCCCTTCTGGAAGAAGCCCGGGGCATCGGCGAGCGGGTGCTCTTTGCCGGCGTGGTCGACGGACGGAATATCTGGTTGAACGATCTCGATGCCTCGCTCGAACTGCTCGATCGGCTGCGTTCCTATAGCTCGGAGGTCGTGGTCTCAACCTCGTGCTCGCTGCTGCACGTCCCGGTGAGCCTGGGAGCCGAGACGGCGATCGATCCCGGGGTCCGTTCGTGGTTGGCGTTCAGCGAGGAGAAGCTCAGGGAGCTGAGCATCCTCGCCGAGGGCGCAGAGCACGGTCCTGCTCGGATCGCCGGCGAGCTCGACGCCAACCGATCGGCCCTGGCAGCGCGTCGAGCGTCTGAGCGAGTGCGCGACCCCGCAGTCCGGCGCGCGATGACCACGGCACCCGCCGATCCCCGCCGGACTGGCTCGCCGACCGAGCGGGCCGCCGCTCAGGCGACGCGCCTCGGCCTGCCGGTGCTTCCGACCACCACCATCGGCTCGTTCCCCCAGACCGCTGCGCTACGGACCGTGCGGGCGTCATGGCGGGCCGGGAAGACGAGCGAAGAGGAGTACCGCCAGGCGCTTCGAGCCGAGATCGACCGTGTCGTCGCCCTGCAGGAGGAGCTCGGTCTCGATGTTCTCGTCCACGGCGAGCCCGAACGCGATGACATGGTCCGGTACTTCGCCGCGTCGCTCAGCGGCTTCGTGCTGCCCGAAGCCGGATGGGTCCAGTCCTACGGCTCTCGTTGCGTGCGCCCACCGATCCTCTTCGGCGACGTCGCCCGACCCGCCCCGCTCACCTTGGAGTGGACCGGCTATGCGGCCGCCCGCACGACCAGGCCCATGAAGGCCATGCTCACCGGGCCGGTCACCATGCTCTCGTGGTCCTTCGTCCGCGACGACCTGCCTCGGGGCGACGTTGCCGCCCAGCTCGGCCTGGCGCTCGCCGAGGAGGTGGCCGACCTCCAGGGCGCGGGCATCGCGGTGGTCCAGATCGACGAGCCTGCGCTCCGCGAGGCGCTGCCGCTGCGCCACGGCGACCGAGCTGAGTACCTGGCGTGGGCGACCCGAGCCTTCCGTCTGGCCAGCTCGGCAGCCGTCTCGGCCACCCAGGTGCACACCCACATGTGCTACGCCGAGTTAGCCGACGTGGTGGACGTGCTCGCAGACCTCGATGTCGATGTGGCGTCGTTCGAGGCGGCACGCTCGGCAATGACGCTCCTTGGCGTGCTTGGCGGCGCCACGTACCAGGGCGGCGTTGGGCCCGGTGTCTACGACGTGCACTCGCCCCGAGCTCCGGCAGAAGACGAGATCGCGTCACTCCTCCGCCGGGCGGTCGAGGTCGTCGGACCCGAGCGCCTGTGGGTGAACCCCGACTGCGGCCTCAAGACCCGCAGCTACGCCGAAGTCACCGAGGCGCTTGCCAACATGGTGGTAGCTGCCCGCCAGGTGCGCGCCGAACTGGCCGCCGAGGCGCGGCAAGAAAGGTCGGCGGCGGGCGCGGTTGGGGGACCGCCCGGCGAGGCGGGCAATCCATGACCAATTTCGCCGCGGGCTCGGTCCGGGTCACCGGCGTGGAGGGACGCGTGCGGGAGACAAGCCATGGCTGACCCTCGTGGGTTCTTGAAGTACGACCGCGAGCTCCCACGCCACCGGCCGGTCCCGGTCCGGGTTCGCGACTGGCGCGAGGTGTACGAACCGTTTCCCGCCGACTCTGCTCGACGCCAGGCAGCCCGCTGCATGGACTGCGGCATCCCCTTCTGCCACGAGGCGTGCCCGTTGGGCAACCTCATCCCCGAGTGGAACGATCTCGTGTACCGCGACCAGTGGTTCGAGGCGAGCGAGCGGTTGCACGCCACCAACAACTTCCCCGACTTCACGGGACGATTGTGCCCCGCACCGTGCGAGGCGTCGTGCGTGCTCGGCATCAACGCCGAGCCAGTGACCATCAAGCAGATCGAGTACGAGATCGTCGAGCGGGCCTGGGCTGAGGGTTGGCTCGGACCGAGGCGCTCGCCGCAGCGCACGGGTCGTCGGGTTGCTGTCGTGGGGTCGGGCCCGGCCGGCCTTGCTGCGGCTCAGCAGCTCGCCCGAGCCGGGCACGCTGTCGTCGTCTTCGAGCGCGCCCCGCGTCCCGGCGGCCTGCTGCGCTACGGCATCCCCGAGTTCAAGCTGGAGAAGCGCGTGATCGATCGCCGCCTCGGCCAGCTCGCAGCCGAAGGGGTGGAGTTGCATTGCGGCGTGAGCGTCGGGACCTGGGGGGCCCTCTGCCCGACCTTGACGTCGAGCGGCCGGGAGACGGTCGACGTGGCCACGTTGCGCGCCGACTTCGATGCCGTGCTGCTCGCCACCGGCGCCACCGTTCCACGAGACCTCTCCATCCCCGGAAGGGCCTTGCACGGCGTCCATCAGGCGATGGCGTACCTGACGGGGGCGAACCAGGCCACTGAGGGCTCGTTGGCCCGCCCGCCGATCGATGCTGCCGGCAAGGCCGT
>JBMFXC010000053.1:14179-19231 GCA_049964655.1 Acidimicrobiales bacterium | reverse complement strand
AATCCCTCGGTCGCGGGTTCGATCCCCGCCTGCCCCACAAGAAAGGCCAGGTCAGAGTGGGTGTGTCTCCCGTGACCGGGAACCGGGGGTGGCAGCTCGGACTAGTTTTGGACTGGCGAGGGACCAAGACGGAACGACGGCCGGATGTCTGGAAGCTGCGGGTCTACGTCGGGAACAAGCCCGACGGGACGCGGGTCCAGGGCGCTCGCCACCTACGGCCGAGACGTCGTCATCGGCGTGATCGAGCGCGACTACTTCGGGATGCGGACCCTGCCGCTGTCGGTCCGCAACTTCTGGGTCTGCGTGTTCTGGCCGGACTCACTGCCGTCTGAGCATGCCGACCCGAAGGAGCGGTAGCGGCCCACGCGGCGGCCACTCGACCCGGCAGCGACCGTGGCGGGCCGGAATGGCTGCCGCTCTCGCTTCCGCCGGGCTCAGCCAGCGCCAGTTCGCCGCCCTGCTCGGAACCTCGCAGTCGAGGCCCTCCAGCTACATCAACGGCCGAGTGATGCCGTCGGCCAAGCTGCTGGTCACCGCCGAGCACTCAGCCGAGAGCAACTCGGCACCGGGCGAGCTGAGCGCGCGGCAGGCCGATGGCTAACCGTAACTGTCGGTAGCGACGGACCAGCTTCCGGTACGTGGTCACCGGACGGAGCTTGCGGCACCAGTGATCCTGCGCGGAGTTGACGTGAGCGGCTTCCCGCTGGACCAGGTCCGGACAGAGCGATAGAGCCCCGCTGGTCGGGGTCGCTGGCTTCTCCCACGCCAAGGCCGAGCGCGTGCATGATGGTGTGGTCTGCCGCAGGTCGTCGGCGGACGGTGTCAGCACACGACGTTCCGGGGTGCGACCCGCGTCCGGCCGATGGCGGCGTCCGGTGAGGTTGCCCCGTCCGGTCGGTCGAGGAGGGGGCGTGCCATGATCGTGAGCCAGCAGAACATCCGTCGGGGGGATCCTCCCCGGCCGAACGACTGGCAGCAGGGAGCGGAGCCGTGAGCGAGCGACCCGCACCGCCCCGTTCTCCCGCCTCCGAGGTCCTCGCCCGGGCCGTGGCGACGACGACGTGGGCCGCAGCCCCGGAGGCCGTGCGGGCCAAGGCACTCGAGCTGGTCGCGGACGCGATCGCCGTGATCGCCGGTGGGGCGGCCCACGAGACGATGACCAGACTGCGGCAGGCAACCGCACCCACCGCCGGGCCGGCCACGGTCGTCGCCTGCCGGGAGGGCGCCGACACCATGAGCGCCGTCCTGCTCAACGGTGCGGCGATCACGGTGCTCCAGCGCCAGGACGGCTACGCCCACGCCAAGGGCCATCCCGCCAGCCAGCTCCTGCCGCCGTTGCTGGCCGTGGCGGAGACGCGTCACCTGTCGGGTGAGGAGCTCCTTACTGCCTTTCTCGGCGGGTACGAGGTCGCCGCGCGGGTCGGCGTGGCGCTCGGCGGTGTCCCCGAGCACCTGCACGACATCGGCAACTGGGTGACCATCGGGGTGAGCGCCGCCACGGCCTCGCTGCTCGGTGACCGGGACGAAGCGACCATCGCCGCAGCGATCGACGGAGCCTCGTCGCTCGCGTTGTCGTTCGACCGCTTCACCACCGCGGCAGGGGCGACGATGCACCACCTCTACCCTGCGTCGGCTGCGCTCGTCGCGTTCACTGTGGCGCAGGGGGCGGCCGCAGGTCTCTCGGCGCTGCCGGGCAGCCTCGAGCGCTTCTACGCACCGCACCTGGGCAAGGAGCCCAATGCGGACCGCCTCACCGAAGGGATCGACCGTTCGGGGCGATGGGACCGCTACGAGCTGCTCGACGGCTACCTCAAGCTCCACCCGAGCTGTGCCCACCTCCACGGGGTCAACGACGCAGTGGCGCTGGTGGTGGAGAGGGCTGCCGTGGGCGAGGAGGACGTAGACAGCGTGGACGTCGGGATCTTCGGCGACGGCGTTCGGATCGACGCCAGCGACCCGCAGAACGACCTGGCGGCCCGATTCAGCGTCCGGGCGACGGTGGCCGCGGCCATCGTGCACGGACGGCTCGACGACGACGGCCTCGTCGACCTCGACGCCCTGCGGCCCCTGATGGCCAAGATCGCGGTCCGGCACGACCCGGCCATGGACGAGCTCGTGCCCGAGGGGCGACCCGGGCGGGTCACGGTCCACCTTCGCGACGGCCGGACGCTGGTCGAGGAGGTGGTCTATCCGAGGGGCACCTCGCGGCTTCCGGCAACCGAGGACGACCGGAAGGAGAAGGTCCTCCAGCTGCTCGGCCGCTGTTATGACGACCGGGCGACGCAACGGATCGTCGATGCCGTCACGGCGTTGCCGGACGCGGCCACGCTGGCCGACCTGACTGCTGCCCTGAGGAGCTCGTGACCTCGGGCCTGGCGCTGCGGGCTCCCCCACGCCGCGTCGTGGACCGACCGGTAGCGTCGACGGGGTCCGACGTCGTCCGAAGGCCGAAGGCCGGAGGGTGCCTCGGTCGGTGAGACGGTGCGACGGTGAGAAGGGACCAGGGATGAGCGGGGCGCGAACCGCGACGGACGACAGCGACCGGTTGGTCCGCACGCTCGCCGGCACCACTTTCCTGCTCTGGCTCGGAGCTGGCGCCATCCTCCCGCTCCTCCCCGAGTACGTGCGCCGCCGTGGTGCTTCCGACGCTGTGGTGGGCCTGGTGATGGCGGCGTACTTCGTCGCCGCCCTGGCCTCCCAGTACCCAGCAGGCCGGTTTGCCGACCGAGTCGGTCGACGTCGAGTCCTGCTCGGTGGCCTTGGGTGCTACGCCCTCGGCAGCGCTGCCTTCCTGGCGCCGTTCGGGCCGGTCGCCGACATCGCCTTCCGCTCCTTGCAGGGGGTTGGGGCCGGTGCGGCCGAGGTGGCCGCGCTGGCCATGGTCTCCACCGCCGTGCCACTTTCCCGTCGGGGACGGTCGTTCGGCTCGATCTACGCCGGTCAGCTCGGCGGGCTGGCGATCGGTCCTCTGGCCGGCAGCATCGCCGGGCTGGGGGCGATGCACGCGACCTTCGCCGGGGCCGCGCTCGTAGCGCTCGCAGCCGGGGTGCCGATCGTGGCAACGGCCGGCGTCGGGCGGTACGGAGCGCCGCCTCGCCGCGCTGAAGCGGCAAGTTCGGGAGTCGTCGCACGTCGCCCTAAGGACGTCGCCGGCGATGCTGCCTGGTGGCCGGAGCGGACTACCACGACTCGGGGTGCGTCGACGTCGGTAAGTCGTGGGCACGCACGGGCGACCGGCCGGCGGAGCATCCCGCCCGCGGCCCTGGGGGCGCTGGTCGCCGCTGCCGCGTTCGGGCTCACCATGGGGGTCTACGAGTCGTGCTGGACGCTGCTCCTGCTCCGTCGCCACGCGACGTCGTGGCAGATCGGGTTGAGCTGGACGCTCTTCGCCCTCCCGTTCGCGGCCATGTCGAGAACGGGGGGATGGTTGGCCGACCACGCCGACCGTCGCTGGCTGGTGGTCGGGTCGCTGACCTCCTCGATCGGTTTCTGCTCCCTGTACCCGTTCGTCCACCCGGTCATCGTGCTGTTGGCGCTGGGCCCCGTCGAGGCGCTGGGTGCGGCCATCGCCTTGCCCTCGGCCCAGTCGCTGCTGACGCAGGGGGCCCGCCCGGCCGCGCTCGGCGCCGTAGAGGGGCTGTTCTCGACCAGTCAGACCGGTGCCGTCGCCGTGGCCGCAGCGCTCGGCGGCATGTTGTTCGGGGTCGCTACCTGGGCGCCCTTCGTGGCGACCGCTGGTGGCGCCGTGTTGGCGACGGCCAGCCTCCCCGTCGTGTGGCGACGCGTTGCCGGGCGCGTCCCCGACGCCGCCCTTGGAGGCGCCACCAAGCAGACGACGGGGTTGGCCGAGCCGGTCAGCTGACGGCCCGACCGAGGGCAGGTGCCGTCGGCCCCGACCGAGGGCAGGTGCCGTCGGCCCCGACCGAGGGCCCCTGCCGCCGACACGGCCGGGCTGAGCAGCCGGAGAAGGGCGTCCAGCCGCCGAGCAGCCGGTGACAGCGCCTCTAGAGGCGGGGCCGACGGCGGCTATGGCCAGGAGGTCATCGGGGTGGCCGTGCGCCCCGGCTACCGTAGGGCCGTCCAGCTCGGACAGGTGGAGCAGGCGCGCAGGTGCAGCAGCCGCCGGACGCGACGGCATGCCGGGACGACCGGCGGGACAGGAGCCAGATGGACATCGAGCAGTTCTACAGTGCCGACGAACGACGACGGCGCTCCGCCGAGGTCGAGCTCGGCACGGAGTGGCACGACGCCCGGGGCAATCGCTACGAGCTCTCGTGGGTCGAGGACACCGGTGAGCTCTACGTCATGCTCGAGCGAGTGCCCGAGGCCGACTCGTGGACGCCGTTCGGCGACATCGAGGTCGAGAGCGTCCCCGTCGACCAGCTCCTCGTCCGGGTGGTGGGCCACGTGGCGACCCGCCAGGAGCTCGAACGGGTCCTCGAGGGATGGCAGGCGGCGATGCCTGGTCCCGATTCGGTTTCCTGGGTCGCCGACCGCCTACGCCAGCACGGGGTTGCCGCTGGCTGACCACCCGCCCTGGTGGGCACAGGCCGGCCCGGACGAAGACGGCGGCGAGGCCGCGATCACACCGGAGTCACAACAGCTGCTCAAGTCGGACCGCTCGATGCCGATGAAACCCGTGGTGGAACAGACGATGAGGCAGACGGAGCGGGGGCGGGTGCGAGGCGTGCCGGCGGAGGGTGGTGGCGGTATCGCCCGACAGGCGTATCGTGACGCCCTCGGACGCGCGCTCGCTGCTCGTGCGGTCGACATCACCTCCACCTGTCAGCGCCGCTATCACAAGGCAAACCCCGAGCTCGAGTTCGAGGAGGTGGTCGGGGACCCACTGTGGCACGTGACCTCGCTGGCGACCACCTCGATCGCTCGCTGGCTCCAGACCGGGGTAGCGGCCGACGCCGACGAGCGGGCCGAGATCGCTTCGGTCGGTGACGCCGCCGCCCGACAGGCGGAGGTCGTCGACGGTCCGTCGGGGCGGGCGATCGGTCGTCCCCAGCCGCGCCAGGGCCGTCCAGCCGCCACCCCTGCTCCCGC
>JBMFXC010000053.1:0-14079 GCA_049964655.1 Acidimicrobiales bacterium | reverse complement strand
GCCTCGGTGGCCGGCCCGGATGCAGGCGCATCCGATCGACCGGTCACGTCGGGGACGGACGAGCGGCGCCAGGAGTCCCGTCACCTGTCGGTGGCGCTCTTCACCAAGCTCAACTTCTGGTGGAGCGACGCCACCTGTGCCGCCCTTGCCGAGGAGGGCGCCCGCCTGGGCGTGCCCGACGACGTGGTCGCCGAGGCCTCTTCCATGGTGGTGCGGAGCTGTCAAGCGAGCCTGGTCGACATGGCCAAACGGTACGACACCGAGCTGTGCGTGCTCCAGGAGCGGCTCGCCCACCTGGCTCTTCATGACGCCCTGACCGGGCTGGCCAACCGGGCCGTCCTCGTCGAGCGCCTCGAACGCGCCCTCGCCCGGCTGGCCCGTCATCCTGTCGGCCTGGCCGCCGTGTTCATCGACGTCGACAACTTCAAGGTGGTCAACGACGTGCTCGGGCACGCCGCCGGCGATGCGGTGCTGGTGGAGACGGCCAGGCGGCTGACCGACCAGGTCCGACCCGAGGACCTGGTGGCCCGAATGGGCGGCGACGAGTTCGTCGTCCTCTTCGAGGACCTCGCCGATCCGGTCGGCGACGGCCAGCGGATGGGCGAACGCCTGCGTGCCGCAGTCAGCGAGCCGATGACCGTCGACGGTCAGCCGCTGTACCTCACCATCAGCGCCGGAGTGGCCGCTGTCTCGACGGAGGGTTGCCGGAGCGAGGAAGTGCTGGCCGAGGCCGACAGCGCCATGTACCGGGTGAAGCGAGCCGGACGCAACCGGGTCGCTGTCGTCGAGGTCGGCAACGAGCCCGGTCCCGTCCGGTTCGCCATGGCGAGCGGTCTGCACCAGGCTCTCGAACGCGACGAACTGCGCCTCCACTACCAGCCCGTGTGCGACTCCCACGACGGTGCTGTCCTCGGGTTCGAAGCCCTGTTGCGCTGGGAGCACCCCGAGCGTGGGACGATCCCTCCGCTCGAGTTCATCCCGGTTGCCGAGGAGTCCGGCCTGATGGTCACCATCGGCAAGTGGGTGCTCGGCGAGGCGTGCCGTCAGGCCATGGCCTGGAGCACCGTGTCCGGACGGGTTCTCCGGATGGCCGTCAACGTGTCGGGCCGCCAGCTCGACGACCCGTCCTTCGTCGACGACGTCGCCTCCATCCTCGCCGCCACCGGCATGCCGCCCGAGGCCCTGATGCTCGAGATCACCGAGAGCATCCTGCTCGGTGACCAGTGTGGCTACGAGGAAGTCCTGACGGCCCTGAAGGCGCTCGGCGTGCAGCTCTCGATCGACGACTTCGGCACGGGGTACTCGTCCCTCGCCTACCTCCGACGCTTCCCGGTCGACCAGCTGAAGGTAGACCGGGCCTTCGTCCAAGACGTCTCAGCCCACGGCGACACCCGCATCATGGCCGCGGTGGTCCGTCTGGCCCACGACCTCGGACTCGAGGTGGTGGCCGAGGGGGTCGAGACGACCGGCGAGCTCGATACCGTCGCGTCTCTCGGCTGTGACGTCGTCCAGGGGTACCTGCTGGGCCGACCCGTTCCTGCTGCCTATGTCGAGCACGGCCCCCGGCCGGACGTGCGCGCCTCGTAGCCTCTGGTCTCGCCCTACGACCCGTCGCCCACCACGGGGTCGAGGCACCAGTCGGGGTGCTCGGTGGCCAGGCGCTCACGGCGGTAGCGGTTCTCGAAGAGCGCGAGGAGCGCACCATCGCGGCGCTTGACCACGCGCACGCCCGGCTCGCCGGACAGCGCGTCGGCGGTCATGGCGTCGGTCAGCCGGGCCTCGCGGAAGCCGGTCTGCTCGAGGGCCACGGTGGTGCCGAACTCGTTGACCATGCGGTGGACGGCGACGTCGAACTGCATGGGGCCGACCGCGCCGAGCAGCGGCGTGGTGTCACCCCGGGGATCGGCGAGGACCTGGACGACGCCCTCCCGCTCGAGCTGTTCGAGACCGCGCCGGAACTGCTTGGCACGCGACGTGTCGACGTTCAGCGCCGTGGCGAACAGCTCGGGCGCGAACGAGACGATCGGCGGGAACGCCACCGGCTCCCCCGCGTAGAGGGTGTCACCGATGCGCAGCTCCGAGGCGTTGACCAGTCCCACCACGTCCCCCGGGTACGCCTCGTCGATGGTCGTGCGCTCGGCGCCGAAGAGGGCCGCCGCGTACTTGGTGGCAAAGGGCCTCCCCGAAGGCTCGTGGGTGGCCACCATGCCCCGCTCGAAGCGACCCGAGCACACCCGGACGAAGGCGACGTGGTCGCGGTGGGCGGGGTCCATGTTGGCCTGCATCTTGAAGACGAACCCGGCGAAGGGTGCGTCGAGCTGGCGAGGGACCCCGTGTACGTCGAGCCGGGCACCCGGCGGCGGGGCGAGGTCGACCACGGCGTCGAGCAGGTGGCGAACGCCGAAGTTGGTGAGTGCCGACCCGACGAACAGCGGGCTCGACTCGCCGGCGAGGAACGTCTTCACGTCGAGGTCGGCGCCCACCTCGTCGAGCAGGGCGCACGTTTCGGTGGCCCGGCTCCACGCTGCGCCCTCCTCGTAAGCCGCCCGGTCCGGGTCGACGACCTCCTCGACGGCCTCGGTGGCGCCGTGTGCCGAGCGCACGAAGCGGACGAAGGTGCCGTCCCGTCGGTCGACGACGCCGCGCAGGTCGCCGGGATCGCCGACGGGCCAGGTGACCGGGGTCGCTCGGAGGCCGATGCGGGCCTCGATGTCGTCGAGCAGCTCCAGCGGGTCGCGCCCGGGACGGTCGGCCTTGTTGAGGAACGTGAGGATGGGCACGTGCTCGGCCCGGCACACCTCGAAGAGCTTGAGGGTCTGGGGCTCGATCCCCTTGGCCATGTCGAGGACCATCACCGCGGCATCCACGGCGGTGAGGACCCGATAGGTGTCCTCCGAGAAGTCGCGGTGCCCGGGCGTGTCGAGCAGGTTGACCACGTGGCCTCGGTAGGTGAACTGGAGCACCGTCGAGGTGATCGAGATGCCGCGCTGCTGCTCGAGGGCCATCCAGTCCGACGTCGCCCGCCTGCGGCCGGCTCGGGCTTTCACGGCTCCTGCCTCGAGGATCGCCCCGCCGTAGAGGAGGAACTTCTCCGTCAAGGTGGTCTTGCCGGCGTCGGGGTGGCTGATGATGGCGAACGTGCGACGCCGTGCCGCCTCGGCGAGGACCGGGCCGAGGGCTCCGTCTCCGTCTCCGGCGCCGGTCGGGGCGTCGGGGAGAGCGGTCACTCGGTCGGCTTCTCCGCGTGGCCGCCGAACTGCTTTCGCATGGCCGAGAGCACCTGGTTTCCGAAGTGGTCGAGGTCGCGCGACGCGAAGCGCGAGAAGAGCGCGGCCGTCAGCACCGGAGCAGGGACCCCCTCCTCGACGGCTGCGATGGCCGTCCAGCGGCCCTCGCCGGAGTCGGACACCCGTCCGGCGAATTCGTGCAGGTCGGGAGCGTCGACCAGCGCGGCGGCGGTCAGGTCGAGGAGCCACGAGGCGATGACGCTTCCCCGTCGCCAGACTTCGGCCACAGCGGGAATGTCGAGGGTGTACTGGTAGAGCTCGGGGTGCTCCAGGGGTGCCGTCTCGGCGTCTGCGGTGCGGGTCGCTGTTCCGGCATCGGCGTGGCGCAGGATGTTGAGCCCCTCGGCGTAGGAAGCCATGATGCCGTACTCGATGCCGTTGTGGACCATCTTGACGAAGTGGCCGGCACCCACGGGCCCGCAGTGGAGGTAGCCGAGTTCGGCAGGTGACGGCTTGCCGGTCCGGCCAGGCGTGCGCTCGGCAGCCTCGACCCCCGGGGCGATGGCGGAAAAGATCGGATCGAGCCGCTCGACGACCTCGTCGTCACCCCCGATCATGAGGCAGTAGCCGCGCTCGAGCCCCCAAACGCCCCCGCTCGTCCCGACGTCTAGGTAGTGGATCCCCTTCGGTCCGACGGCAGCGGCTCGGGACAGGTCGTCGCGGTAGGACGAGTTTCCGCCGTCGATGATGGCGTCACCCGCCTCGAGGTGGTCGGCGAGCTCAGCCACGGTCCGTTCGGTGATCTCGCCGGCAGGGACCATCACCCAGACCGCCCGAGGCGCCGACAGCTTGGCGGCGAGGTCAGCCAGCGACGACGCGCCGGTAGCGCCCTCGGCGACGAGCGCGTCGACCGCGGCCGTGTCCACGTCGTAGACGACGCACGTATGGCCTGCCCGCTGGACACGACGCACCAGGTTCGCACCCATCCGGCCCAAGCCGACCATGCCAAGCTCCATCGCCTGCTCCCTTGTTCGTCGTTCCCGTGGTCGCCCGCCCGCCGGTCCCGCTGGACGAACCTGTCGCCGCCCGGGCCGCCCGGCGCACCCTATGGTCACTGCGCGCCGGACCGCGCGCTGGGTGCGTCCGGCTGCCGGCCGCTCGTGACCGTCAGGTCCCTCGGCGCGGACACGTGGAGTCCCGAGGGCGTCGCACGGCTCCTGACGGCGGAACCCAGTGTAGGGGCAGGGCGTCCGGCTCTGCCGACCGGGTCGGCCCCACCGGCGGTCGGCCCCACCGGCGGTCGGCCTCACCGGCGGTCGAGAGCGGCTGTCGGGGCCATAGCCTGAGATCGCCATGCCGACGTCTGACGACGAGCATCCGACCCCCGTCGCCTCGGGCGAGCAACGCCACCGAGCCTCCTCCGAGGTGATCGGGCTGTCCGAGGCGGCTGCCCGGCTTGGCGTCCACTACATGACTGCCTACCGGTACCTGCGCACCGGTCGCCTGGCTGCCGAACGGCGGGCCGGCCGCTGGCAGATCGAGGTGCGAGACGTGGAAGCGCTTGTCGCCGGCGCTCACCGCAACGGCCCCGCGGTAGCCACTGGCCGGGCGGCAACCACCGGCCGAGCCGCGGGTAGCGGGGCGGCCATGGGCACCGGCCAAGCCGAGGTGGCGGGCCGCCGCCGGGTTCCCCTCCGCCACAGCCGTCTGGCCTCGCGGCTGGTCGCCGGCGACGAGGTGGGGGCGTGGACCATCCTCGAGGATGCCCAGGTGGCTGGCGTCGAGCTTGCCGCCGTCTACGTCGACCTTCTGGCACCGGCGCTTGCCGAGGTCGGCGATCGCTGGGAGGCGGGCACCCTCGGCGTCGGGGACGAGCACCGAGCGACCGCGGTGGCGCTTCGGCTCATCGGACGGCTGAGCCCTCGCTTCGCCCGTCGAGGACGGCGCCATGGGTCGGTGGTGGTCGGCGCGCCGTCCGGCGAGCGCCACGGCATCCCCGTGGCGATGGTCGCCGACCTCCTGCGTGCCGCCGGCTACGAGGTGGTCGACCTCGGGCCTGACGTGCCACCGGTGGCCTTCGTCGATGCCGTCGGGCAGGAGCGTGCCGCCGGACGGAGTGCCGTCGTGCTGGTGGGTGTCACCGTCGCCGAGCATCTCGACGCCGCCCGGGAGGCGGTCACGGCAGCGCGGACGGCCGGGGCAACCGTGCTGGCGGGCGGTGCAGCGGTGCCCGACGCCCGGCATGCCGCCGACCTCGGGGCCGACGGGTTCACCGGCAGGACGGCGCTCGACGCGGTGTCCGCCGTCGACGCCCAGGTCGGCGGGAGGGTGCAGCGGTCGTGAACCTGGCGTGCGCCGACAGGAGCCTGGCCTGCGCCCAAGCGGACCTCAGCGGACCCGGGTGAGCAGGGGCGGGTCCCAACCCGGCATCGCCAGCACCAGCTGGACGTCGCTGATGTGGCGCTCGAGGAAGGCCGCTTCGCAGTAGGCGAAGTAGAGCTCCCACAGGCGTTGGAACCGTTCGTCGAAGCCGAGCGCGCTGACGGCCTGCCGGTTGGCCCGGAGGTTGTCCCGCCAACGGGACAGGGTCTCGGCGTAGTGGCGACCGATGTCCTCCATGTCGACCACCGTCATGGGCGTGGATCGGGAGACTGACTGGACCAACGAGGCGACCGACGGGATGCACCCACCGGGGAAGATGACCTCGGTGATGAAGTCGGAGTGGTTCTTCGCCCGGTCGAAGCTCCGGTCGTCGATGGTGATGGCCTGGATGGCAGCCAGCCCACCCGGACGGAGCAGGCGGGCACACGTGGCGAAGAAGGTGTCGTGGCGGCGCCAGTCGACGGCTTCGACCATCTCGACGGAGACGAGCTTGTCGAAGGTCCCGGCGAGCTCGCGGTAGTCGCCGTCCAGCACCGTCACCCGGTCGGAGAGGCCAGCGGCCTCGACGCGACGACGGGCCAGGTCGAACTGGGCGGCCGAGATGGTCGTCGTCGTGACCCGGCAGCCGTAGCGGGAGGCTGCGTGCAGGGCAAGGCCACCCCATCCGGTCCCGATCTCGACGAGATGGTCGTCGGGTCCGAGGTCGAGCTTGGTGCACAGCCGGTCGAGCTTGGCCCGTTGGGCGTCGACGAGCGTCGCCCCCGGCTGCTCGAAGACGGCACACGAGTAGGTCATCGTCTCGTCGAGGAAGAGGGCGAAGAAGTCGTTGGAGAGGTCGTAGTGAGCCCGCACGTTCTTCCGGTCGTCCGCTAACGAGGGCGGGCTGAGGCGTCGGAAGGGGTCGCCCAGCACGGCGCCGAGGTGACCGAGGCGGTCCGAGATCGCGGTGAGCGGTGCGGTCGATCGTGACAGCACCCGGATGAGCCCGCAAGGGTCGTCGCAGGTGAGCTGCCCGTCGGCGTAGGACTCGGCGAGACCCACCGAGCCGTGACGGAGGAGAGCGGCGTAGGCGGCATCGTCGGCGACTCGCACCCGGACTTCGGGCGCACCGGCGCCGAAGGTGTGCGTGCCGAGGCGGTCGTCGACGACCAGGGTCCCGCCTCGGACGCGCCGGGCGAGGAGGCGGGCGGCGCGAGCCGAGGCCCGGTTGGTCGCCGTCACGCCCGATCGCCCCCGATCGTCCTGCCGGCCCGTCGGGCAGGGTGGACCGGGCTGGCGCTCCGACCGGAGACGTGCCCGGGGCAGCGGCCTCGGCCCGCTCGGGACCGGTTGGCCGACCGCTCGGCGGCGTCGGGGTGGGGGTGGAACGGTGCGCCCTTCCGCCACAGGACGAGCGCCTGCCAGTAGATACCGGCAGAGACTCGCACCGTCAGGAGCGGGTAGCGGACGAGCACCCGGCTCATGGCCGAGCGGGTTGCCTCGGTCCGGGTGAGCGTCAGCGTGGCGCTGAAGACGGTCTCGCCGTCGCCGTGGTCGGTGCTGGCGTTCCGCACGTCGTCCACCCGGACCGTGAGCCGCTCGCCGGGCGGGGTGCAGGCGAAGCGGTGGGAGAGGTCCATGGGGAGGAACGGAGATACGTGCATCTGCTTGGGCAGCGCCTGCGGGCCCGTTCCCTCCACCACGTACGCCGTGCGTTCGTGCCATGGGGTGCTCGTCACCTCGGCCACCGTCGCGACCACCTCCTTGCCTGCGCCGTCGTAGCAGAAGTACACGCTGATCGGGTTGAACAGCCAGCCGAACGTGCGCAGGTGGGTGAGGAGGACCACGGGCCCGTCTGCCGTCAGTCCGGTGCGCTCGGTGACCAGCCGGCGGACCGCGGTAGCGAGCGGGACCTCCGGGGAACCGAGGTGGTCGGAGCGCCGGAACGACACGACGTTGCGCCGCTCGGCGGACCAGAGCGGATGTCGCCGGCACAGTGCCTCGACCTCGTCGAGGTCGAGGGCCACCATGAAGAGCGGAGCCCGGAAGTGGTGCCCGAGAGCGTCATGCCTGCGATGGACGACGGTCCCCTCGTAGAGGGCGCTGTGCAGCGGCTCCTGCTCTGTCCGTCGTGCTCCCCTGCGCCATCGCCAGGACATCGCCGTCACAGCGGGTCCCCGCCCAGAGCCCGGGCCACCCGCACCCCACTGACCACGCCGTCTTCGTGGAAGCCATAGCCCCAGTAGGCCCCGCAGAACCACGTCCGGCGACGCTCGCCGACCAGGTCGTCGTAGCGGCGCTGGGCAGCGACGGCGGCGCGGTCGAAGATGGGGTGGGCGTAGGCGAAGCGCCCGAGCACCGCGTCGGGGGCGATGTCCTCGTCGCGGTTGAGGGTGACCAGCAGCTCGCGGCTGGCGTCGACCCCCTGGAGGCTCCGGAGCCGGTAGGTGAGAGTGGCGCGGTGGGGCTGGTCCTCGAGGCGGTGGTAGTTCCAGCTGGCCCACGCTCTGCGGTTCCGGGGGAGCAGCCGTTCGTCCGTGTGGAGCGTGGCGAGGTTGGGCTGGTAGCGGATCGCCCCGAGGACCTCCCGCTCGAGGTCCGACGGGTCAGAGAGCAGCTCGAGCGCCTGGTCGCTGTGACAGGCGAGCACGACGTGGTCGAAGTGCTCGGGGCCGTTGCCGGTCAGCACCTCGACGCCGCTCCAGGCCGTCCCCTCCGCCAAGCGGGTCACCTTGGAGACCGGGGTGGCCAGTCGCACGCGCCGTCCGAGCGGGGCGAGGACGGCGTCCACGTAGTGGCGAGACCCCCCCTCCACCGTGCGCCAGGCAGGCTGGTCACCCAGGGAGAGCAGCCCGTGGTTGTCGAAGAAGCGAGCGAAGGTCGCAGCCGGGATGTCGAGGAACGTGGACGGGTCGGCGGACCAGATCGACGATCCCATCGGGAGGAGGTACCACTCGATGAACCCACGTGACCACGTTCCCTGGGCGAGGAGCTCGTCGAGCGACCGGGCGTCCGTGCCGTCGGCAAGCAGGGCGCGGGCTGTCCGGTTGAAGCGGACCACGTCGGCGAGCATACGGAGGAAAGCCGGACGGACGGCATTCCGGCGCTGCGCCAGCACGGTCGACGGGGAGGTTCCCCGCCACTCGATCCCGCTCGTCTGGTCGGACACGCTGAAGCTCATGTCGCTCGGCTTGGTCGTCACCCCGAGGCGGTCGAACAGCCGGACCAGCCCCGGGTAGTTGCGGTCGTTGTAGACGAGGAACCCGGTGTCGACGTCGTGGGTGCGTCCGTCTACCTCGACGCGCACGGTGTTGGCGTGGCCTCCGGGGCGACTGTCGGCTTCGAA
The DNA here is from genome assembly GCA_049964655.1 of Acidimicrobiales bacterium. GTDB lineage: Bacteria > Actinomycetota > Acidimicrobiia > Acidimicrobiales > RAAP-2 > JAJZJT01. The sequence goes on along the minus strand of JBMFXC010000053.1, from coordinate 5,145 downwards.
GACGGTGACGTCGTGGCGGTGGCCGAGCAGATGGGCAGCGACGAGGCCGGCCACACCGGTCCCCACGATGGCGATGCGCACGTCGGGTGCTCCTTCGAAGATGGCGCCCAGACGGGGCCTGTCGAGTCCGTCTCGACAGTGCCGGCCGGCGGACGGGGCTGGTGGTCGTCCCCCTATCCTAATAATTAGTGCTAAATACGTGACACCGGCCCGGCTCCCCGGCTCAGGTGTCGTCTCTGAAAGGAGCGGCCGTGCCGACCTACGACGCCGACATCACCACCGAGTGGGCGCCCGAAGAGGCGTTCGCCTATCTCGCCGAGTTCTCGCTGGCTGCCGAGTGGGATCCGGGTGTGGCCCGAGGGGAACGGCTCGGTGCCGGTCCTGTGGGCGTGGACAGCGTCTTCCGCCTGTGGGTCCGCCTTGGCGGGCGCACGACGCCCATCGACTACCGGGTGGTCGCCTTCGACCCCCCGAGACGGGTGGTGCTGGCTGGCGAGAACGGCTGGGTCCGCTCGGTCGACACCGTGACGGTCGACACCCGCCCCGAGGGCGGCGCACGTCTCCACTACCACGCCGAGCTGACGCCCAGGAGGTTGGCTCGTCTGACTGCTCCCCTGCTCGGGCCGGCGTTCCGGCGGATCGGTGATCGAGGCATCGCCGGGTTGCGCCGTGTGCTGTCCGGCCCGCGACCAGTCCGGCACGTAGAGCGCCTCCGATGAGCAGGACCGACCCGTCGGTGACGGTGGCGGCCCCGTCGGGTCGTCGACTGCCACCGTGGGTCTGCCGTGTTGTCGACGGTGTCCTCGAGGCGTCGGTGGTGGGCAGCTTTTCCCGCATCGGGCCGGACGTCCGGCGTCGATGCGAGGGATGGGTCGACCCTCCCTCCCTCGAAGGTCGTACCGCGGTCGTCACCGGCGCGACCTCCGGGATCGGGCTCGCCACCGCCATCGGGCTGGCTCGGCTGGGGGGCACCGTGCACCTGGTCGGACGTGAGCCGCGCCGCCTGGACGAGGCCGTCCGCGCCGTCGCCGAGGCGGCCCGAGGCGCCACGGTCTCCTCCTCGTTGACCGACCTTGCCGACCTCGACCAGGTGCGAGAGCTGGCAAACGCGGTCACCGCTCGCCATCGTCACGTCGACGTGCTGGTCCACAACGCCGGAGCGTTGAACCGGCACGTCTCCACCACCCCTCAGGGCGTCGAGCTCACCGCCGGTGTGCAGTTGCTGGCGCCCTTTCTGCTGACGGGCCTGCTGCTGCCAGTGCTCGACGCAGGGCCGGAGCGGGCCCGTGTGCTCACCGTCTCCTCGGGTGGGCTCTACGCCGAGCGGTTCTCGATGGCCGCGCTGGAGCCTGATCCGCTGCACTACGACGGCGTGAAGGTCTATGCACACGTGAAGCGAGCCCAACTGCTCGTGGCGCACGAGTGGGCCCAGCGGCTTGGCTCCGGCGGGCCGGCGTTCCAGGTCATGCACCCGGGTTGGGTGGACACCCCCGGGTTGGCCAGCGGCCTGCCGGGGTTCCGACGGTTGGTGCGGCCGCTGCTCCGGCAGCCGGACGACGGCGCCGACACGGTGGTGTGGTTGGCCGCCTCGGCCGAGGGCGCCGGGTCGACCGGCGGCTTCTGGCTCGACCGCCACCGGCGAGGCGAGCACCGGCTTCCGACCACCTGGCTGCCGCCTCGACAGTACGCCGAGGCACGGGCAGCGCTGTGGGCGTGGTGCGTCGAGCGGACGGGCTGGGACCTCGACAGTGCGGTGGGGGACCAGGCGAGTGGCACGTCGGGCAGCTCGGGCGTCGACCGCGAAGACCGGCCAGGTCGGTGACCGTTCGGTGGCCTCGATGGCCAGGCAGCCGCCGGCGACCCTGACTACGATCGCCGGAGAGCGCGGGCGCAGTCTGGCCGCGCACAGGGGAGGATCTATGACGTCCTACGACCGCCTCTTCATCGGAGGGGCCTGGGTGGAGCCCTCGTCGTCCTCGGTCATCGAGGTGATCTCTCCGACCACCGAGGAGGTGGTGGGCACCGTGCCCGAGGCACAGGAGGCCGACGTCGACCGGGCGGTGGCGGTCGCCCGCGACGCCTTCGACCACGGCCCCTGGCCGCGTCTGACGGCTGCCGAGCGCGGGGCCGTCCTTGGCCGGGTGGCCGAGGCGGTCCGCAACGAGGTGGCTCCCCTGGCCCAGCTCATCACCACCGAGATGGGCTCGCCCGTGTCGTGGGCCCAGATGGCCCAAGTGCTGGCCCCGTCGATGATCCTCGACTACTACGCCGGTCTGGCGTCCGGCTACGCCTTCGAGTCGGTGCGCGACGGTCTGCTCGGCCCGGTCATGGTGCGCAAGGAGCCCGTGGGGGTCGTCGCCGCGATCACGCCGTGGAACGTCCCGCTCTTTCTGGCTGCCGCCAAGCTGTCGCCGGCGCTCCTGTCGGGGAGCACCGTCGTCTTCAAGCCCGCTCCCGAAACTCCGCTCGACGCCAACCGCTTCGCAGAGCTGCTGATGGAGGCCGGACTGCCCGAGGGCGTGTTGTCGGTGGTGCCGGCCGGCCGCGACGTGGGGCAGCACCTGGTCGGCCATCCTGGCGTCGACAAGGTGTCCTTCACCGGTTCGACAGCGGCAGGCAGGAAGATCGGCGCCGCCTGCGGAGCCAACCTGAAGCGGTTCAGTCTCGAGCTCGGTGGCAAGTCGGCAGCGATCCTCCTCGACGACGCCGATCTCGACCAGGTCATCCCCCTCCTGTTGCCCAACGCCCTGATGAACAACGGGGAGGCCTGTATCGCCCTGACCCGGGTGCTCGTTCCTCGGAACCGGGCTGACGAGATGACCGAGGCGCTGGTCGACCATGTCCGGGCGCTGACCGTGGGTGACCCGCTCGACCCGGCGACCGAGGTGGGGCCGCTCGTCGCCGAACGCCAGCGCGACCGCGTGGAGGACTACATCCGCATCGGTCAGGAGGAGGGGGCCAAGCTGGCCACCGGGGGAGGGCGTCCGGCCGGCATGGACCGCGGTTGGTTCGTCGAGCCCACGGTGTTCGTCGACGTCGACAACTCGATGCGCATCGCACGTGAGGAGATCTTCGGTCCCGTCCTGTCGGTCATCCCCTACGACGACGACGAGGATGCCGTGGCGATCGCCAACGACTCCGACTACGGGCTCTGCGGCGGAGTGTTCACGGGCGACGACGACCGGGGCCTCGCCGTGGCGCGCCGGGTTCGCACCGGGACCTACATGGTCAATTCGAACGTCCCCATCGACTTCTCGTCGCCCTTCGGGGGGTTCAAGGAGTCGGGTATCGGCCGCGAGCTCGGTGAGGACGGGCTGGAGCTCTTCTTGGAGAAGAAGACCATCAACCTGCCGACCGGGTACCGGGCGGCTGGCTGACGGCACCGGACGGCCCAGCCGCACCGGCACCGCCCACGCTTCCCGTGCTCGTCCGGTTCAGGTGGCGGAGCTGGCGGACGCGGTCGACGAGGCGACCGGTCGCCCGTGGGCGAAGGTGACGGTGACCGACGGGATGCCGGCGGCGGGTGCGGCCTCAGGGCCGATGCTGTTCGCAGCGACGTTCGGCAGTCGCACGGAGTACCCCTGGGTGTGGGCTAGCCACAGCACCCCGAAGTCGAGGGCGAGCTGTTCGAGGCCCCCGGGGGGCAGCGACGGGTCGGGAGCGACGTGGAGGACGACGGGCCCGGAGGCGAGCGGCCGGATGGCCGCGTCCACCGCCCGCACCTGGGTGGCTGTCTCAGCCTGGACAGGAACGCTGGCGTCCGATCGCTCGGCAAGGACGGCGACGGTGACGAGGCCCACCGCGGCGAGGGTGCCGGCGACGGTCGTCACGGCGACTCGCTCCCGCGCCCGCCCGCGGGCACCCGGCCCGGACGGCGCGCTCACCGGGCGCCCGTGTCGTCGGGCCTGCCGAGCCCGCCGAAGTAGGGCGGCGACGGCGACGACGACAGCCCAGAACAAGACCACCCAGGTGAGGATGCCCACCACGTAGGCGGGCCGCACCGTGTAGCCGAGCGCCAGGATGTCGGCGAGCGGGAAGTGAGCGACGACGGCGACGGCCGCTGCGCTCAGTGTCAGTGCCACGACGGCGGCGGCGGCGAGGGCACGCCGACCGGTGCGCCAGGCGAAGACGGCGGTCGCGGCGACGGCAGCCTCGGCAGCGACGGCGACGGGGATGCTGCCGGTGGTGTAGATGGCGACGAACTCGTGGAAGGTGAAACGCTCGATCTGGCGCCACCACAGGGGCGGGATGCCGAGGGCTGTCCCGAGGGTGTGCAGGGCGCCTACCCAGCCGAGGTCGGCGCCGTGCCCGGTGGCGGTGGCGAGAGCGGTGAGGTTGCCGGGGTGCCCGGTGAGCTGCTGGACGACGGTGGCGGCCCAGCAGCCGACGGCGACCGCGAGACCGGCACTGATCGGGGCGAGCCATGCCCGTCGCACTCCCCGCCGCTCCCCGGCGACACCGACGACCAGGGCGACCGGCAAGAGGAGCGGCAGGCTGGCGGCCAGCGAGAGATGGCACTGGGCGGCGACGGAACCGGCGAGGACGAGGACGGGGAACCACCAGCGGTTCCCGGCGGCGGTGGCGATACCGGCCGCCGCCGCGGCGACGTACCAGCACAGACCGATGCTCGGGTTCCAGGTGGGGTCGAGGGCCACCAACGGGATCCCGGCGGCGAGGACCGGGAAGACAGCGCCGGCCACCAGGGCACCGACGGGTCCCGCCGTCCGGTGTGCAGCCACGACCGTCACTGCTACGGCGACGGTGGACCACAGTGCTGCCCCCCACAGGGCCCCGTGGACCGGGTCGACGTGGACGGGAACGGCGAGCAGCCAGTACAGGAGCGGGCCGAGGTCGTAGGTGGGGTGTCCGTGAGCGGTCGCCAGCGTCACCTGGCCAAGGAGCGGTCCGTGGCTCCCGAGGGCGAGCCAGCTGCGGTCGGCGATGACGGCGTCGTCGCCGAGCGGCAGCCATCCATGGGCGACGTCGATGACGAGACCGGCGACGAAGGGAGCGACACCGAGCACCATGCCAGCCACGACGACCGACCAGGTTCTCCGGTGAAGCTCGCCTGTCGCTGTCCGACCGGAGTTGGCTGGGTCGTCGAGGGCTGGGTCGTCGAGGGCTGGGTCGTCGAGGGCTGGGTCG
>JBMFXC010000052.1:2623-19299 GCA_049964655.1 Acidimicrobiales bacterium | reverse complement strand
CTGGCGCTGCCGCCAAGGCTGGAGCCGCCAAGGCCCCGGCGAAGCGAGCCCCGGCCAAGAAGGCTGCCGCTCCCGCCGCCCCGCCGGTGGAGGTCCCGACCCAGGGCAGCGGCCCGACGGAGGGACCGTCCGCCTGAGCGGCTCGGATCGTCGCCGCCTCGACCGGGTCCTGGTCGAGCGAGGGTTGGCCGTCAGCCGTCAGCAGGCGGCGGAGCTCGTCACCGCCGGTCGGGTGACGGTGGGAGGCGCGCTGGTGGAGAAGCCGGCCCGGCTGGTCGCCCGGGGAGAGCCCGTCGAGCTGTTGGGCCCGGCGCCTCGTTTCGTGAGCCGCGGCGGCGAGAAGCTCGATGCCGCGCTGGAGAGGTTCGGCGTTCCGGTGGACGGGGCCCGGGCGCTCGACGCCGGTGCGTCCACCGGAGGCTTCACCGACTGCCTGCTCCAGCGGGGCGCCGTGTCGGTGGTGGCCGTGGACGTCGGGCACGGCCAGCTCCACGAACGGCTGAGGCGTGACCCGCGAGTGGTGTGTCGGGAGCGGTGCGACGTCCGGTCGGTCACCCTCGAGCTGCTCGGCGGTTCCCCCGTCGACGTCGTCGTCGCCGACTTGGCCTTCATCTCGGCGACCCGCGCCGTCCCCGTCCTCTTTGGCACGGCGCTCGCTCCCGGTGGGCACGCGGTCCTCCTGGTGAAACCACAGTTCGAGGCCGGACGTGCCGAGGCGTCCCGCGGGAGGGGCGTGATCACGGACCCGGATGTCCACTACCGGGCGCTCTCCACGGTGGCGTCCTCGCTCGTGGAGCACGGAGCGGTCATCATGGGGGCCATGCCCTCGCCGATCACTGGTGCCTCCGGCAACATCGAGTTCCTCCTCCACGCCCGCCGGCCGCCCGTCGAACCTGGGGCGCCGGCTCCCGACGCTGTCACCGGCCTGCTCGAGGCGGCGGTCTCCGAGGCACACAGGTCCGGCCCGGCCCTGGAGCGGGGCTGACGACGTGGCGGTCGTGGCCTTTGCCAGCCACCCCGATCGACCCGAAGCCCGTTCCCTGGTCGAGCGCTCGATCGCCTGGCTCACCTCCCGGGGGCACGTCGCTCGTGAGGTCGACCGCGACCAGACAGGGCTGGGGGCCGACGTCGACCTGCTCGTGAGCATCGGAGGAGACGGGACGTTGCTCCGGGCGGTCTCGGTGGCGGCAGGGGAGGGGGTTCCCGTGCTCGGCGTGAAGATCGGCCGGCTCGGGTACCTCACCCAGGTCGAGCCAAACGAGCTTGCCGGTGCCTTGGAACGTTTCGTCGCCGGCGACTACGGCATCGAAGAGCGCATGGTCCTCTCGGTCGTGGCGGCCGGCAGCGACGGCGACGGCAGGACGACCCGGTTGGCCCTCAACGAGGCCGTGATCGACAAGACCGTGCCCGGCCACACGGTCCGGGTGGCCGCGTCGATCAACGAGCGGCCGTTCGTCACCTTCGCCGCCGACGCGCTCTTGGTGGCGACCCCGACCGGCTCCACGGCCTACAACCTGTCGGCCCGGGGGCCCATCGTCTCCCCGCGTCTGCGTGCCCTCGTGATGACCCCGGTGTCGCCCCACATGCTCTTCGACCGCCCGCTCGTCCTCGACCCGTCCGAACAGGTCCGGCTCGACGTGCTCGAGCCACGTCCGGCCGTGTTGGTCCTCGACGGCGTGTCGGTCGCTCCGCTCGAGCCCGGCGCGTCGGTCACCTGCTCGGCAGCCGAAGAGCCGGCGCGGCTGGTGACCTTTGGTGGGCACGACTTCCACGACATCCTGCGCGCCAAGTTCCATCTCGCGGACCGGTGACGGGGGGCGGGTGGTGACCGGGGAGCCGCGACGGTTCCTCGCCGACCTGCGGGTGCGTGACCTCGGCGTCATCGAGGACGTGACCGTGCGGTTCGAGCCCGGTCTCAACGTCCTGACCGGAGAGACCGGCGCCGGCAAGACGCTGCTCGTGGGCGCCCTCCATTTGCTCCTGGGTGGCCGAGCCGATGCGGGCGTCGTCCGCTCCGGGGCACACGAGGCGGTGGTCGAGGGGCGGTTCGTCGAGGAGGAAGGCGACGGAGAGCTGGTGCTCGCCCGGAGCGTCTCGGCGACCGGACGTTCACGAGCCGAGGTCGACGGTCGCATGGTGACGGCTGCCGCCCTGGCGGAGGTCGGTTCCGGCCTGGTCGAGCTGCACGGGCAGCACCAGCACCGGGCGCTCGTGTCGGCGGCGGCACAGCGCCAGGCACTCGACGCCTTCGGTCGGATAGACACCGGTCCGCTCGCAGCGGCGCGACGGCGCCTGGCGCGGCTCGAGGAGGAGCTGGCGGCACTGGGCGGTGATGTCGCGCAGCGGGAACGGGAGGCCGACCTGCTCCGCTACGTGGTCCAAGAGATCGCCGCGGCGGAGATCGCGTCGGCGGACGAAGACGTCGAGCTCGCCGCCGAGGAGGAAGCGCTTTCGAGCGTGGCGGAGCACCGCCAGGCGGCGGCCGGGGCCGTCGACCTGTTGGTGGATGCCGGGGGTGCCAGCGTGACCGACGTCCTGGCGGCGGCATCCGGTCTGCTCGGTGGCCACCGCGGGCTCTCGGGGCCCGCGGCACGGGTGCGCGGGCTGATGGCCGAGGTGTCGGACGTGGCCGCCGAGCTCCGCCGCCTCTCCGAGACGCTCGAAGACGACCCGGCTCGCCTCGACGAGGTGCGCCACCGCCGGCAGTTGCTGGTGGACCTCGCTCGGAAGTACGGCCCGGGGCTGGATGGCGTGCTGGCGACCGGAGCACGCGCCCGCGACCGCCTGGACGAGCTCGAAGCGGTCGAAGCCCGGGCCGCCACCCTCGAGGCCACCGTGGCCGAGGCCCGTCGAGCGGTCGACGAAGCGGCCGCCACCGTGGCCGCCGGCCGCCGCAGTGCAGCCCCGCGGCTCGCCGCCGAGGTCGAACGGACGCTCCAGGAGCTGGCCATGGCCGGCGCACGGGTGCAGGTGGACGTGGACGGACCGGGTCCCGCCGACGACGTGGTCTTCCGGCTTGCCGCCAACCGGGGTGAGCCGTTCTTGCCGCTGGCCAAGGCGGCGTCCGGGGGAGAGCTGTCGCGGACCATGCTCGCCGTCCGTCTGGCCGTCGGGGGAGCGGCCGGTGTCCTGGTCTTCGACGAGGTCGACGCCGGTATCGGCGGTCGTGCTGCCGACGCGGTGGCCGGCGCCCTGGCCCGTCTGGGGGAGCGAGCACAGGTCATCGTGGTCACCCACCTCGCCCAGGTGGCCGCACGGGCTGTGCTCCAGGTCGGCGTGTCGAAGGCCGAGCGGTCCGGGCGCACGGTGTCGACGGTGACCGCCCTCCACGGCGAGGAGCGGGTCGGAGAGCTGGGGCGGATGCTGTCGGGGGACGCCGACAGCGACGTCGCCCGTGCCCACGCCCGTGAGCTGCTGGGACGGGCCAGCTCCCCGGGGTGAGCCACGTGTCCGTCGGGAATCAGCCCGAGTTCTACTAACCTCACGAGGTGCCCCGCGACGACACCGGAGGTGACGAGACGGGCGAGGCGTCCGCCTCCGAGCGGGCGAGATCGGCCGCCAAGTACGTGTTCTTCACGGGCGGCGTGTCGTCGTCGCTCGGCAAGGGCCTGACGGCCTCGTCGCTCGGTCGGCTGCTCAAGTGCCGAGGGCTCAAGGTGACGATGTGCAAGCTCGACCCGTACATCAACGTCGACCCCGGCACGATGAACCCCTTCGAGCACGGCGAGGTCTTCGTCACCGAGGACGGTGGTGAGACCGACCTCGACCTCGGCCACTACGAGCGGTTCATCGACGAGAACCTCTCCAAGGGGTCGAACACCACCACCGGTCTCATCTACTCGTCGGTGATCGCCAAGGAGCGCCGCGGCGACTACCTCGGCAAGACGGTCCAGGTCATCCCTCATGTCACCGACGAGATCAAGGAGCGGGTGCGGGCGCTCGGCACCGACGACGTCGACGTCGTCATCGTCGAGATCGGTGGAACGGTGGGCGACATCGAGATCGTCCCCTTCGTCGAGGCGATCCGCCAGTTTCGCCGTGACGTGGGACGGGAGAACGTCTGCTACGTGCACCTGACCCTGGTGCCCTACCTGGGCCCGACCGGCGAGCAGAAGACCAAGCCGACCCAGCACTCGGTGACCGAGCTCCGAAGCAGGGGCATCCAGCCCGATGTCATCGTCTGCCGGTCGGACCGCTTCATCTCCGAGGGCCTCAAGCGGAAGATCTCGCTCCTCTGCGACGTGCCCGTCGAGGCGGTGATCTCGGCGGTCGACGCACCGAGCATCTACCAGATCCCGCTGGTCCTCCACGACGAGGGGCTCGACGGCTACGTGCTCAGGACCCTGCGCATCGACGAGGCGAGCCACCCTGCCGACCTGTCGGGGTGGGAGCGCCTCGTCGCGCAGGTCGATGCCGCAGAGCGGCCGGTCAGGATCGGGATCATCGGCAAGTACGTGGACCTCCCCGATGCGTACCTGTCGGTGGTGGAGGCGCTTCGCCATGCTGGCTTCCAGCTGGGTGCCCGGGTCGCCATCGAGTGGGTCCAAGCTGCCGACGTCCCCGACCTGCTCGACGACGGGCACCTCGAGGGCTTCGACGGCCTGGTCATCCCGGGCGGCTTCGGCGAGCGCGGCATCGAGGGCAAGATCGCCGCCGCCGGCTATGCGCGCAGGAAGCAGATCCCCTTGCTCGGGCTGTGCCTGGGCCTGCAGGTGATGGTCATCGACGTGGCGCGGAGCCTGGCCGGGCTGCCCGACGCCAACTCGCGTGAGTTCGACCCCACGACGGAGGCCCCCGTCATCGACTTGATGGACGACCAGGCCGACGTGGTGGACAAGGGCGGCACCATGCGGCTCGGTGCCTACGAGGCCAGGCTCCTCCCGGGGTCCCAGGTGGCCAAGGCATACGGGACCGACGTGGTCTCCGAGCGGCACCGACACCGCTACGAGGTGAACCCCCGGTTCCGGCGAGACCTCGAGGATGCCGGGCTCCTGTGCTCGGGAACGTCGCCCGACGGTCGTCTCGTCGAGTTCGTCGAGCTGCCCGGGCACCCGTTCTGGGTGGGCACCCAGGCTCACCCGGAGTTCAAGAGCCGCCCGGACCAGCCCCATCCCCTCTTCACCGAGCTGCTGCGGGCCGCCCTCGACCGTGCCGAAGGCCGGACGCCCCGGTTGCTCGAGGTCTGACGCGGTCATGCCCCCGTCGTGGCGGGGCTCGGGCCACTCGACCGGCGAGACCGGCGAGACCGGCGAGACCGGCGAGACCGGCGAGACCGGCGGCTTCCACTGGCTGAGCGAGCGGGTCGTCTACCGAGGGCACGTCTTTTCGACGGTGACCGCCGTGTTCGTCGCGCCGGACGGTCAACGGTTCGACCGAGACGTCGTCCGCCACCCGGGAGCAGTTGCTGTCGTACCGGTCAGCGAGGCGGGGACGGTCACCCTCGTCCGTCAGTACCGGGCTCCGGTTGACCGGTGGGTGGCGGAAGTGCCGGCCGGGACGCGAGACGTCGCCGGTGAGGCACTCGAGGTGACCGCCCGGCGCGAGCTGGCCGAAGAGGTGGGCCTGGCCGCTGAACGGTTCGAGCTCCTCGTCCGCACGTTCAACACCCCGGGCTTCTGCGACGAAGAGACCGCGGTCTTCCTGGCCACCGGGCTCTCCCCGGTGGCCGACGGACGTACCGGGGTGGAGGAGGAGCATCTCGAGGTGGTCGAGGTGGACCTCGACGCCTTCGACCAGCTGGTCGACGACGGGACGATCGTGGACGCGGTCACCATCCTCGGCGTGGGCCTGGCCCGGCGACGCCTGGCTGGGCGGGCCGGACCGGACGGGACCGGGTGAACCGGGCTGGAGCGACCGAGGAGGTTCCGGACGAGGCGCTGCTCGAGGCGTTGTCGACCGGATCGGAGGAGTACCTGTCGTGGTTGGGGGTCGAACGGGGCCGGTCGCCCAACACCTTGCGCTCCTACCGCCGCGACCTCGTGGCCTGGGAGACCTGGTGCGCCTCCGGCGGCGTCGCCCCGGAGGCAGCCTCGGCTGGAGACCTCGAGCGCTACGTCTCCGAGCTCAGGCGTCAGGGGCTGAGCCCGGCGACGGTGGCTCGCCGGACGAGCGTGCTGCGCGGCCGGTACCGCTTTGCCGTCGACGAAGGGCTGAGCCGGGAGGACCCGACTGTGGACTTGGCAGCCTCGCGGGTGCCCCGTCGGCTTCCCAAGGCCCTCGGTGAGGACGAGGTGGCCCGGCTGCTCGACGCCGTCGGCGGGACGAGCCCGGTCGACCGGCGCGACCGGGCGTTGCTCGAAGTCCTCTACGCCACGGGAGCGCGCATCTCCGAGGTGGTCGGGCTGACCCTCACCGACGTGGCAGACGTCGGCGCGCTGGTCAAGGTGCGGGGCAAAGGGGACAAGGAACGGCTCGTCCCGCTCGGACAGGCGGCGCGGGTCGCCCTTGCGGCCTGGTTGGCGCCGGCTGGTCGCGAGCAGCTGGTACCGGCCCGATGGGCCCACCGGGGAGATGCCGAAGCGGTCTTCCTCAATCTCCGGGGCGGTCGGCTCACCCGACAGGGAGCCTGGGCGGTGCTGCGGTCGCGAGCCGAGTCGGTCGGCCTCGCCGGGCGGGTCAGCCCGCACGTGCTCCGACACTCGTGCGCCACCCACCTTCTCGCCCGCGGGGCTGACATCCGGGTGGTCCAAGAGCTCCTCGGGCACGTGTCCATCGGCACCACGCAGCTCTATACCAAGGTCGGCACGGAGCACCTGGTCCGGGCCTACGACCAGGCCCATCCGCGGGCCCGAGGCGGCCTCGGGGGGTAGGATGGCCGGCGTGCCCAGCGACGCTCCGGCTCTCGACTATCGCCGCCTGCTCGAGGACGAGCGCTCCCAGCTGCTCGCCGAGCTCGCGGAGCTGGGCTTCGGTGACGATGAGGGTGCTGGCCTCGACTACGACGCCAACTTCGCCGACTCGAGCCAGGTGACCGCCGAGCGTGGTGAGGTCGAAGTGCTGGCCGCCAAGCTGCGGGATAGCTTGGCCGACGTGGCGCACGCCCTGGCCAAGCTCGACGACGGTTCGTATGGACGGTGCGAGGTGTGCGGCGGGCCCATCTCGGAGGCGCGGCTCGAAGCCATGCCGGCCACCCGGTTCTGCATCGCCCACGCCACGCGGCACTGAGCGGACGCGGCGAACGTGAGCAGCTGGGGCCCCGACCGGTCGGGGGGCGGCCGACAGCAGCCGTCTCGACGGAGCCTGCCAGGTTCGACCCGGACCCGGGTGATCATCGTCGTGGTGGTGGCCCTGGTGATCCTCCTGCTGCGGACCCACCGGCTGAGCGAGCTCGAGGTCATCTACTTCCTCGTGCTCATCCCGTCGATCATCCTCCACGAGGTCTCCCACGGGGTGGTGGCCCTCGCCTTCGGTGACGACACCGCCAAGCGCGCCGGCCGGCTCACCCTGAACCCGCTCCGGCACGTCGACCCCGTGGGCACGTTGCTCGTCCCGGCCATCCTGTCCCTGTCGGGGCTCGGTGCCTACGGCTGGGCCAAGCCCGTTCCCGTCAACCCGAGCCGCCTGCGCAGTCCGCGGAACCACACGGTCGTCGTGTCGCTCGCCGGGCCCTTCACCAACATCGCCCTCGCCATCCTGTGCGGGTTCGCCTACGCCGCGACCACCCCGACGATCGTGCGCCAGATCGTGCACGTCTACGGTGGGTTCCCACCCTCGACCTCCCTGGTCAGCGAGATCTTCTTCATGGCAGGCCTGGCCAACTTGGTGCTCGCCGTCTTCAACCTGATCCCCTGTCCGCCACTCGACGGGGCTTCCGTGCTCGAACGGCTGCTGCCCGCCCGGGTCCTGCCCGACTACTATCGCATCCAGCCGCTGCTCATGTTCCTGCCCTTCGTGCTCATCCTGCTCTTCGAGCCCGAGTGGCAGCACCTGATGTCGACGGTGCTCGGGTGGTGGTCGGGGGTGTTCGCCTGAGCCACGTGAGCCGCTGACGCTGCTGCCTCGCCACCCCGCCGCGAGGAGGCCGCCTGGTGGCAGCGGGGAGCGGCGACGGGTCGAGGGCTCAGGCCGGAGCGAGCAGGCCGATGGCCGATGCCGCCCGGTGGTAGACGTCGGCGGCGATGGCCTGAGCCTTGGCGGCTCCGTCGGCCAGGACGGCGTCGATGGCACCGGGGTCGTTCGCGAGCTCGTCGCGTCGAGCGCGGGCGGGCGCGAGCAGGTCGCACAGGGCAGTGGCGACGTCGCGCTTGAGGTCGCCGTAGCGGTGGTACTCGGCAGCGACTGCCACCGGGGCCCGGTCGGTGGCCACGGCCAGGAGCTCGAGGAGGTTGGCGAGGCCCGGCTTGGCCTCGGGGTCGTAGCGGACCTCGCCGTCGGTGTCGGTGACGGCCTTCCTGACCTTCCGCTCGATGTCGGCCGGCTCGTCGAAGAGCAGCACGGTGCCGAGCGGCGAGCTCACCGACTTCGACATCTTGCGCTCGGGGTGCTGGAGGTCCATCACCCGGGCCCCGACCGGGGGAACGGCGGCTTCGGGCACGACAAAGGTCGTGCCGTACCGGGCGTTGAACCGGCTGGCCAGCTCGCGGGCCAGCTCGAGGTGCTGGCGCTGGTCGTCACCGACCGGTACCCGGTCGGTGTCGTAGAGGAGGATGTCGGCGGCCATGAGGACCGGATAGGTGAACAAGCCGACCCGGACCGACTCGGCCCCGGCGCTCTTGTCCTTGAACTGCGTCATCCGGCGGAGCTCGCCCATGGACGCCGTGCACTCGAGGAGCCAGGTGAGGCGAGGGTGCTCGGGCACATGGCTCTGCACGAAGAGCGTGCAGGCGTCCGGGTCGAGCCCGGCGGCCACCAGCTCGAGCGCGGTCTGCCGAGTCCGGGAGCGCAGCTCGTCGGGGTCGGTCTCCACGGTGAGGGCGTGGAGGTCGACGATGCAGTAGAAGGCGTCGGCCTCGTGCTGGGAGTGCACCCACGAGCGGATGGCACCCAGGTAGTTGCCCAGGTGAAGCTCACCGCTCGGTTGGATGCCGGAAAAGACCCGTGGCATGGGACGCCATCGTAGGTCCCCTCCGGGGTACCCCGGTGTAGCCGCAGCTCCGGTAGGGTCGGCGCATGGCCGTGACCGTCTCGACCGGCGCCTACGAGGGGCCCATCGACCTGCTGTTGCAGTTGGTCACCTCCCACCAGGTCGAGCTCTACGACGTCCCCTTGGCCCAGGTGGTGGACGACTACCTGGCCGTGCTGGCCACCGCCGACGTCGTCGAGCTCGCCGAGCTGTCGGAGTTCCTGGTGGTGGCTTCGGTGCTGGTCGAGCTCAAGTCCCGCCGGCTCCTTCCCGGGCCCGACGACGTCGAGCCGGACGAGGAGCTCGTCGGTTGGGAGGAGCGAGACCTGCTGCTGGCGCGCCTGCTCGAGTGCCAGGCGTACGCAGCCGCCGGCGATGCGTTCGCCACGCTCTTCGAACGGGCGGCTCGGAGCGTGCCGCGGACGGCCGGGCTCGACGAGTCGGTCGAGGTGCACGCCCCCGACCTGCTGGAGGGGGTCACCCTCGAGCAGCTGGCCGCCGCCTACCGGCGGGCCACGGCGGCTCGACCAGTCCCGGTCGTCGACCTCTCCCACGTCACGGTGGACGCCGTCTCGGTGGCCGAGGCGGTCGCCGAGCTCGAGGTCCGCCTGCCCCGCCACGGTTGGGCGACGTTCCGTGAGCTCACCGGCCACCTGCGGACGCGCATGGAGGTGATCGTGCGCTTCCTCGCCGTCCTCGAGCTCTACAAGCGGGGCCGGGTCGGCCTCGAACAGGGGCGGACCTTCGGGGAGCTCGAGGTGACCTGGGTGGCCGGCGACCGGTCGGCAGACGAGGAAGGCGAGGGGGCAATGGTGGCTTCGGGCCAGGTGCCCGACGAGTACGAGGGGTAGGAGAGCGATGCTGTCGCCCGAGGCGCGGGCCGTCGAGGCCGTCCTGATGGCCGCCGTGGAGCCTGTCCCTCCCGGTCTGTTGGCCGAGCTGCTCGAGATCGCCGTCGAGCGGGTCGAGCCGCTCTGCCGCGAGCTGGCCGAGTCGTGCCGAGAAGAGGGGCGCGGGTTCGACGTGGTGCGGGTGGCCGGTGGCTACCGCGTCCAGACCAGTCCCGACCTCGCCTCCTACGTCGAGCGGTTCGCCAACGTGGGCGTCTCGGCGCGCCTGTCGGCAGCCGCCCTCGAGACGTTGGCCATCGTGGCCTACCGGCAGCCGGTCTCGCGCGCCCAGATCGCCAGTCTTCGGGGCGTGAACGTGGACGGCGTGGTGCGCCTGCTCGAGCACCGCGGCTACATCGCCCCGGTGGGCCGGGCGTCGGGACCTGGCCAGGCCGTGCTGTACGCCACCACCGACGCGTTCCTCGAGCGCCTCGGGCTCGACACCCTCGACCAGCTCCCGCCGGCCGAGGACCTCCTCCCCGGCCCCGACCGCGTGGCCGCGCTCGAGGAGGAACGGTTCCCGACCGGCGACCGGTGACGGCGCACCGGCTGGTTCGGCCGTGACCGACGTCGGCCTCGACGACGGCGAGCGCCTGCAGAAGGTGCTGGCCCGGGCCGGGATCGGGTCGCGGCGAGCGTGCGAGGAGCTGATCGCCGCCGGCCGGGTGACCGTCGACGGTGTGTCGGCCGGGCTCGGGCGGAGGGTCGACGTGTCGATCGCCCGGATCGAGGTCGACGGGGTGCCCGTGCCCACCGCTCCGGGGCTCGTGCACTACCTGGTGAACAAGCCGGCCGGCGTGGTGTCGACGGCGTCGGACACCCACGGACGGCCGACGGTGGTCGGGCTCGTCCCGGAGGAACCGAGGGTGTTCCCGGTCGGCCGCCTCGATCTCGATACCGAGGGCCTGCTCGTCCTGACCAACGACGGCGTCTTGGCGCACCGGCTCACCCACCCGTCCTTCGGCGTGGACAAGGAGTACCTGGCCGAGGTCGAGGGGACCCCTTCCCCTGGGGCCGTGCGTGCCCTGCGCCAGGGGGTCGAGCTCGACGACGGGATGACGGCACCGGCCCAGGTGGCCGTGGTCGCACCGTCGTTGTTGCGGATCGTCGTCCACGAGGGTCGAAATCGGCAGGTCAGACGGATGTGCGCGGCGGTCGGGCATCCGGTACGCCGTCTGGTGAGGACTCGCATCGGCCCGGTCGTCGACCGACGCCTCCCGCCGGGGGCGTGGCGCCCCCTTGCTGTCGGGGAGGTTCGGGCACTCCTGGCCGCCGCCTCGGCGCCCGCTCCCTCGGATGGGTCGGACGTGCCGCCCGGGCGGCGTGTCGCCCCTGGGTAACATGCCCCCGTGCCGACCCACGCCTCCGTCCGCGCCATCCGCGGGGCCACCACTGTCGATCGGGACACCCCCGAGGCCATCAACGAGGCCGTGGTGACCCTGCTCACGACCATCCTCGAACGCAACGGGCTGACCGAGGACGACCTGATCTCGATCCTCTTCACCGCCACCGACGACATCGTCTCGACGTTCCCGGCGACCGCGGCGCGCACCATGGGGCTCGGTGCCGTGCCCCTCATCTGTGCCCGCGAGCTGGCTGTGGTCGGTTCGGTGCCGCGCTGCATCCGAGTGATGCTCCACGTGGAGACCGACCGGTCGCGCTCCGAGGTGCACCACGTCTACCTGGCCGGGGCGAAAGGGCTCCGTGACGACCTCCCCGACTGAGGCCACGGCGAGCGGCGGACCGGGAGCGACGAGCGAGGACGCGGTCGAGGGGGGTGGCCGGCAACGGGCGCTCGTCGTCGGGACCGGGCTGATCGGCGCCTCGGTCGGTCTTGCCCTTCGCCAGGCCGGATGGAGCGTCAGCGGGGTCGACCTCGTGCCGGGGGTGGCAGCCGACGCCCTGCGGCGTGGGGCCATCGATCGCGACGGCGACGACCCCGCTGCGACCCTGGCGGTGGTGGCGACCCCTGTCCGGGCGATCGCCGGCGTGGTCCGCCGGCTGCTCGAGGACCCGTCACGCCGTGACGACCTGGTGGTGACCGACGTCGGAGGGACCAAAGGTTCCCTGGTGAAGGAGGTCGACCACCCGCGCTTCGTCGGCGGGCATCCGATGGCGGGCTCGGAGCAGATCGGCGTCGCCGGGGCCCGCTCCGACCTCTTCGTGGGGGCGAGCTGGGTGCTCACCCCCACTGACGTCACCGACCCGTCCGCCTACGCTCGCGTCCGGGCCGTGCTGGCCGGCTTCGGCGCTCAGGTGATCGCCCTGGCACCGGACCACCACGACGCCCTGGTAGCCGTGGTGTCGCACGTGCCGCACTTGGCGGCTGCCGCGTTGATGGATCTGGCTGCCGGGGTGGCCGAGCGCCACGCCGCCCTCCTGCCGCTCGCCGCCGGTGGGTTCCGCGATATGACGAGGGTTGCCGCTGGTCACCCGGGCATCTGGCCCGACATCTGCGAAGACAACGCCCCGGCCATCGTCGCCACCTTGGACAGCCTGATCGAGGCGTTGTCGGCGATGCGGCGACGGGTGGACGAGGGTGACCGGGCCTCGCTCCTCGAGGTGCTCGAGCGCGCCTCGGTGGCCCGGCGGGCCCTTGCCGACCGGGCGGCGACTCCCGAGGCGCTTGCCGAGGTGCGGGTGCCGGTGCCTGACCGACCCGGCGTGCTGGCCGAAGTCACGACGTTGGCGGCCGACCTCGGGGTCAACATCGTCGACCTCGACCTCGCGCATTCGGTCGAGGGATCGCTCGGTGTGCTCGTCTTGGTGGTGGACGGCGGTGTGGCACCCAGGCTGGTGGAGGCGCTCGTCGGACGCGGGCATGCGGCGACGGCGGTGCCGGTGGGGTCGGGACGGTGAGCGGCGAGGGCCGTTCCTCTCGTCCGGAGGCACCCGGGGATGCCACGGGTGTGGTCCGCGTCCCCGGCGGTCGGCCACTCGTGGGGACAGTGAAGGTGCCTGGCGACAAGTCGATCTCCCATCGTGCCCTGTTGGTCGGGGCGCTCGTCCCGGGGACCTCGACGGTCACCGGGCTCTCGAACGGAGACGACGTTGCCCGGACGCGGGCTGCTGTCGAGGCTCTGGGAGCGCGGATCGACGAGGTCGACGGTTCGCTGCGGGTGACCGGAGGGACGTTGCACGTGCCGGCCGGACCGCTCGACCTCGGCAACTCGGGCACCGGGCTCCGGCTCCTGATGGGGGTGGTGGCGGGCCTGTCCGGGTCGACGACGCTGACGGGTGATGCGTCCCTCCGGTCGCGTCCGATGGACCGGGTGGCGCGTCCCTTGGCACTGATGGGGGCGACGGCCTCTGGGGCGGGTGAGCGGTGCCTGCCGCCGGTGACGGTGACGGGAGGCCGGCTGGTCGGCATCGACTACACCCCGCCGGTAGCGAGCGCCCAGGTGAAGTCGGCCATCCTGCTGGCCGGCCTGGCGGCAGCGGGGCCCACGGTGGTTCGCGAGCCGGTGGCGACCCGGGCTCATACCGAAGAGCTCCTGGCGGCGGCGGGGGCCGACGTGTCGGTCGAGCGCTCTGGCGGGGGAGTGGTCGTCACGCTCCGGCCCGGCCTGCTACGACCGTTCGTCGTCGTCGTCCCCGGTGACCCCTCGCAGGCAGCCTTCTGGGTGGTGGCGGCCACACTCGTCCCCGGCAGCGAGGTGGCGGTCAGGGGCGTCCACGTGAGCCCCGAGCGAACCGGGTTCCTCGACGTCCTCGACCGGATGGGTGCTCGCGTGGCGGTCGAGCGTCGGGGGCCCGGCGTGGCCGACCTCCGGGTCCTTCCGGCTCGACTGTCTGGCACCGAGGTGTCGGCTGCGGAGATCCCCTCGCTCGACGAGGTCCCCATCTTGGCCGTCGCCGCGGCGGCGGCGGCGGGACGGTCGCGGTTCAGGGATGTTGGCGAGCTGCGGGTGAAGGAGTCGGACCGGTTGACGGCGACGGCCGCACTGGTTCGGGCGCTCGGTGCCCGGGCGTCGGTGGAGGGTGACGACCTCGTCGTCGACGGGGTCGACCTGGGGGGTGGAGGGAGCTTCCGCTCGACGTCGGTCGACGCCGCGCTCGACCACCGCATGGCCATGGCCGCGGCGGTCGCCGGCATGGCCACCGCCGGTGCCCCGGGAGCTTCGGGTGGGGTTGCGATCACCGGGTGGGAGGCCGTGGCGACGAGCTATCCGGCGTTCCTCGCCGACCTCGATCGGCTGACTGGCACGACGGGGGGACGGCCGTGACCGCGGCGGGTCGGGACGGGCGGCGGGGCCCGCTCGTCGCCATCGACGGACCAGCAGGGTCGGGCAAGACGACGGTGTCCCGTGCCCTGGCGGCACGACTGGCCGTCGGCCGACTGGACACCGGGGCCATGTACCGGGCCGTCACCTGGCTGGCCCTCGCCCGCAAGGTCGACCTCGCTGACGGGACGGCGCTCGGGCGTCTCGCCCGTGACGGCCACCTCGAGATCGGGGAACGGGTGGTGGCCGACGGCACCGACATCACCGCGGCCATCCGATCGCCGGACGTGTCGGCTGGCGTGTCGGTGGTGGCCGCCCACCCGGAGGTCCGGAGCGCACTGGTGGAACGGCAGCGCCGGTGGGTCGAGGACCACGGTGGTGCGGTGGTCGAAGGGCGGGACATCGGGTCGGTGGTCCTTCCCGACGCCGACGTGAAGGTGTACCTCGACGCCACGCCGGAGGAGCGGGCCCGGCGGCGTTCCGACGAGCAGGCCGACGGGTTGGCTCGACGGGACGAGCTCGACCGGAACCGGTCGGCGTCGCCGCTGACGGTTGCCGAGGGGGCGCACGTGGTCGACACGACGGGGAGGACGGTCGAGGACATCGTGGAGGAGATCGTGGGATGGCTGACGACGTCGGCGTGACGGCGGGAATGGACGTGGGCGTCGACACCGCGACGTCACCGATCTACCGGTTCCTGCGCCTGCTCGCCCACGGCCTGAACCGGCTGCTCTTCCGCACCACGGTCGAGGGCCGTGAGCACGTGCCCGCGCAGGGACCGGTCATCGTCGCTCCGGTACACCGGTCCTTCGTTGACTTCTTCGTCGTGTCGGAGGTGACCGGCCGCAAGCTCCACTACATGGCCAAGGACAACCTGTGGAAGCACCCGCGGGCCGGTAAGTTCCTGCTCTCCATCGGCGCCTTTCCGGTCCACCGGGGTGGGGCGGACCGTGAGGCGATGCGCCGTGCCCAGCGGGTGCTGGAGGCCGGCGAGGTCCTCGTCCTGTTCCCCGAGGGCACCCGCCGCAGCGGTCCAGTCGTCGAGGACCTCCACGAAGGGGTGGCCTTTTTGGCTGCCCGCACGGGCGCGGCTGTCGTCCCGGTCGGCATCGGCGGCTCGGCCTCGGTCATGCCCAAGGGCTCGCGCCTCCCTCGTCCCCGGCACGTCCACGTCGTGGTGGGGGCACCACTGCCGGCCATGGCACGGACCCCGTCCGGTCGGGTGCCGCGCTCGCAGCTCCGCTCGGCGACGGCCCAGTTGCGTGAGGCGGTCCAGGACCTCTACGACCGGTCGGTGGAGCGGACGGGGCGGTACTGAAGGGTCACTACGAGCTGGCCGACCGTGGTCGACCGGTGTCTCTCAGGCCCGGGCGTCGTTCTTCAGCCGCACCCGGGCCCAGGTGGTAAGGATGACCCGGAGGTACTGCAAGCCGAAGACGAGGTTCCCGCCCTTCTTCGAGGCTCCCGAGGCCCGAGGGTGCCAGACGGTGGGTCGCTGGGTGATGCGCCAGCCGCGGGTGCCGGCGACGATCACGACCTCGGCCGTCTGGTACTGGTCCTGGCGGAGCCGGGGGAGCAGGTCGGAGACGAGCTCGGCACGAAACGCACGGTAGCCGTTCGAGCTGTCGCTCAACTGTTGGCCCACGATGGCGTTGAGCAGCGTGGCGTAGAGGCGCACGCCGGCCCGGCGGAACCGGTCGGTCGTCTGGTCGACGCCGAGGCGGCGCGAGGCGATGACGAAGTCGGCTTCGCCGTCGACGATGGGTCGGACCATGGCGTCGAGCTCGGTGGGGTCGTTCTGCCCGTCGGCATCCAGCGTGGCGATGATCGTGGCGCCACCGTCGAGGGCCAGCTCGTAGCCGAGGCGGAGGGCGGCGCCCTGGCCGAGGTTGACCGGCAGCACGCAGGTGTGGACGCCCGCCTCCTCGGCGACGCGAGCCGTGCCGTCCTCGCCGCCGTCGACCACGACGAGTGTCGCCGCGGGTAGGCCGGCGACCTCGGTGGGGACGGCCGCCAGCACGTCGGGGAGGTTGGCCTCCTCCTCGTAGGCGGCAATGAGGACGACGACCGGGGCGAGGGTGGCATCCGGGTGGCGCTGGGCGTAGTCGCGACGGGCCTCGTCGAGGATGTGGGCCCGCATGGCGGCAACCCGGCGCCGGTCGCGGCTGTCGGGAAGCGTGAGCCAACGGTGGCGCTGGGTCGCCATCAGGCCGAGTGCGGCTGGTCGGTCGGGTGCTGGTCGGCGAGCTGGTCGGCGAGCTGGTCGGCGAGCTGGTCGGCGACCAGCGCACGCTGGGTCCTCGTTCCGGAGCGCAGGACGGTCTGTGGATCGACCGTCGTGGTACCCCGCAAGGTGAAGGTTGTCATGTGGATCCTCGTTGCCCGGGCAGCGGGCCCCTGCCCGGGGTGCTCGTCGGCAGCGTACGCGTTCGTCACCGGCGTACCCTACTGGTCTGGTGGCCACGCAACTGGTCTGGTGGCCACGCTCCCTGTGTCGTAGGT
>JBMFXC010000052.1:0-2523 GCA_049964655.1 Acidimicrobiales bacterium | reverse complement strand
ACTGGTCTGGTGGCCACGCAACTGGTCTGGTGGCCACGCTCCCTGTGTCGTAGGTGGGGGAGGGTTTGGAGGAGGCTCCGGCGTGACGCGGTCAGCGCGGGAGCGCCTCGAGCACGCGGGCGGCAGCCAGGCGGCGATCGGCGGGCGGCGTGTCGGTCGCTTCGGCCGGTCGTCCGGCGAAGAGCGACACGGTGGTCTCGACGGCCCGCAGGAGCTCGCGGAGCTCGGGTGGCGGCGGGAAGTACTCCTCCTCGGTGACCACCGCGACCGTCTCGACGCCGTTGAGCGGCATGAGCCGCTCGAGGACGGCGTCGACCACGGCCTCGGGGGCCGACGCTCCAGCCGTTACCGCGACGGTGCCGGTGAGGTCGTCGGGCAGCTCTGAGGCGTCGTCGACGAGCACCACCCGGGGGCACCCGAGCGAGCGCGCCACGGCGGTGAGGGCCACCGTGTTCGACGAGTTGGGCGAGCCGATGACGACGACGGCGTCAGCCCTGGGGACGAGCGCCCGCAGGGCGGCCTGCCGGTTCGTCGTGGCGAAGCAGAGGTCACTGCGTCCTGGCATCCACAGGTCGGGGAAGCGCTGGCGGGCGCGCTCGACGATGTCGGACCACTCGTCGTGGCTGAGCGTGGTCTGGGCCAACAGGGCCAGGGGTGTGTCGGCATCGAGGTCCTCGAGCGCATCGATGTCCTCGGGGCGCTCGACCAGCCGGACCGCCTCCGGGGCGACGGCGATGGTGCCGGTGGCCTCCTCGTGACCAGCATGACCGACATAGAGGACCGTGTACCCCTTGCGCGACCGCACGCGGACCTCGTGGTGGACCTTGGTGACGAGCGGGCAGACGGCGTCGACGACCACTCGGCCTCGCTGGCGCGCCGCGTCGACCACGGCGGGGGCCGTGCCGTGGGCCGAGAGCATCAACGGCGCGCCGTCGGGCACGTCGTCGACGTCATCGACGAAGACGACGCCCTGGGCGACGAAGGCATCGACGACGTGCCGGTTGTGGACGATCTCGTGGTAGCAGTAGACGGGCGGCTCGAAGACCCGGACCATCCAGGCAAGGGCCTTGATGGCTTTTTCGACACCGGCGCAGAAGCCCCGGGGCTCGGCGAGCAAGACTCGGTCGACGGCCACGTCGCTAGCGTACCGGGCGACGACCGAGGCCCGGGTAGCCTAGGTGCATGCAGTCGACCCGGGAACCGGTTTCGTCCCGGGGCGCCACGCCACCCCGGGTCGTTGCCGTGCGCACCGGCTCGGCCGCGGCGCGTGCTGGCTTGGTGGCGGGCGACGAGATCCTCTCGCTGAACGGGGAGGTGCCACGCGACGTGATCGCCTTCCGGCTCCTCGCCGACGAGCCGGACGTCACCCTCAGCGTGAGGCGGGATGGTGCGGTCCGTGCGGTGACCGTCGCCAAAGAGGCCGGCGAACCGCTCGGCGCCGAGGTGTCCTCTGCTGTCTTCGACCGAGTTCGCACGTGCGACAACCATTGCGCCTTCTGCTTCATCCACCAGTTGCCCCCCGGCATGCGACGGAGCCTGTCCCTCAAGGACGACGACTACCGGCTGTCGTTCCTCTACGGCAACTTCACCACGCTCACCCGCTTCACCGAGATGGACCTCGAGCGAGTCGTCTCCGAGCGCCTCAGCCCGCTCTTCGTCTCGATCCATGCCACCGACCCGGACGTGCGCGCCGGGCTGTTGCGGAACCGGCGGGGGGCCACGAGCCTCCGCTGGCTGGCCGCCCTGTTGGACGCCGGGATCGAGGTGCACGGACAGGTGGTCGTCTGCCCCGGTGTCAACGACGGCGACGTGCTGGAGGACACCTTCGCCGGCGTGCTCGATCGCTATCCCGGTCTGGCGACGGTGGCGTGCGTTCCGCTCGGGGTGAGCCGCTCGTCCAGAGAGCCGTCGATGCGCTCGCACACGCCGAGGGAGGCGGCCGCGATCGTGTCCCAGGTCGCTGCGTGGCAGGACGTCTTCATGTCCGCCGTGGGGCGGAGGATGGTGTACGCCGCCGACGAGTACTACCTGTCGGCCGGCGAGCCCTTCCCGCCGGCCGACCACTACGACGGGTTCCCTCAGCACGAGAACGGCATCGGGATGGCCCGGGCGTTCGAGGCGGCGTTCGCCGGTGACGATGCCACTGCCTTCGGCGTGCGCCCGGGGTTCTTCGCCTGGGTCGACGGCGCACCGGCCGCCGGGTACCGGGCACCCCGTGCGCTTGCACCCTCCGGACAGGCGGGCCGAAGGGACGTCCCGGCGGCGGCCCGGCCGGTGACGGTGGTGACGGGCACCTATGGTGCCGAGGTCCTCCGGCCAGTGCTCGACGACCACGGTCACCGTGACGTCGAAGTGCTCGCCGTGGCCAACGAGTACTTCGGGGGCAATATCGGCGTCGCCGGGCTCCTCACCGGCTCGGACGTGGCCCGGGCACTGGCCGGCCGGGGCGACGACCGGCGGTACCTGCTGCCGGACGCCTGCCTGTCCGAAGGCCGGTTCCTCGACGACCTCGAGATCGGTGAC
>JBMFXC010000051.1:0-19360 GCA_049964655.1 Acidimicrobiales bacterium | reverse complement strand
CTGGCCCGCCGTGAGGGACAGCCCACCAGGGGCGGCCGCCAGCACGCCGACTTCCTCGAGGAAACCATCGGCGAGCTGGCGGTCGAACCGTGCTGCGATCTGACGACCGGCACGCTCGGCGTCGTAGCGGATCCCCACGAGCACGTACGGCACCGGAGGGTGCTCGTCGAGCCCCGGGCCCGACTCCGAGAAGGGACGCCCCGCTCCGAGGCACACCTCGAGGGCGCGCACCAGCCGGCGCTCGTTCGTCGGGTTCACCCTGCTGGCACCGGCCGGATCGAGGCGGACGAGCCGGGCGTGGAGCTGGGCACGACGTTCGGTCCGCTCCGGCGTCCCGGGGGGACCGGCTTGATCCAGCGACGCAGTGAGCGCGGCGGCCACCTCGGGGAACCGACCGGGGAAGCGCAGGCGGTCGACGACGGCTCGGAGGTAGAGCGCCGTCCCTCCGACGAACAGCGGCAGGGAACCGCGCTCGGCCACCGCCGACAACGCGGCCTCCGCCGCCCGCTGGAAGTCGACGACGGTGAACGTCTCGCGTGGGTCGACCAGGTCGACGAGGTGGTAGCGCACCTCACGCCGCTCGGTCGCCGTCGGCTTGGCCGTCCCCACGTCCATGCCGCGGTAGACCGCCATGGAGTCGACCGAGAGCACCTCCACTCGACCCCCCGTCCAGGCACGGGCCACCCGGTGAGCCGCCGCCGACTTGCCCGACGCCGTGACCCCGAGGATGGCCACCCCGAGGAGCCCCGTCTCAGAAGGGTCCACCGACGAGCGCCCCGCTGGTCGACGAGCCTCAGCGGGCGGCAACGGCGATCCGCGTGCGATGCCTCGGCGGGTCCGTCACCGCCTCGAGGGTGCCGAGCAGGTGGTGGCGAGCCGCCTCGGTCACCCGGATGCGGGCGTACGAGCCAGCCTTGGGAGCCAAGCCTTCTGGATCGAAGTGGACGAGCTTGTTCTGGCTCGTCCGACCGGTCACGACCGACGAGTCGCGCTTGGACGGCCCTTCGACGAGCACCTCCTCGACGACGCCCACCCGGGCCTGGTTGGCCCGCAGCGCCGAGCGCTCGACGACCGCCCGCAGGCGCTCCATCCGCTCGGTGACCACCGATGCCGGCACGAACCGGTCGGTCATGGTGGCCGCCCGGGTGCCGGGGCGTGGCGAGAAGACGAAGGTGTAGGCACTGTCGTAGGACGCCTCGGCCACCACGGCCAGCGTGGCCTCGAAGTCGGCGTCGGTCTCCCCTGGGAAGCCGACGATGAGATCGGTGCTCACCGCCAGGTCGGGCACGGCTCGGCGGGCGGCAGCCAGCCGCTCGAGGTAGCGCTCTGCCGTGTACCCGCGCCGCATGGCGGTGAGCACCGCGTCGCTACCGGACTGGAGCGGCAGGTGGAGGTGGTTGCACACCGCCGGGACGTCGGCCATGGCGGCGATCGTCTCGGGGCGGAGGTCCTTTGGATGCGGGCTCGTGAAACGAACCCGTCGGATGCCCTCGACGGCTCCCACGCGGGCGAGCAGCTCGGCGAAGAGGGGCCGTCGGCGCGTCAGGTCGCGGCCGTAGGAGTTGACGTTCTGACCGAGGAGCGTCACTTCGGTGACCCCACGCCGAGCCAGGTCGGCGACTTCGGCGACCAGGGTGTCCATGGGGCGTGACACCTCGGGGCCACGTACCGACGGGACGACGCAGAAAGCGCACGAGTTGTCGCACCCGGTCTGGATGGTCACCCAGGCCGCATAGGGCAGGTCGCGCACAGCACCGAGGGCGAGTGCCTGGGCGCCCTCGCCACCACCGTCGGCCGGCGGGCCGTCGAGGACCTCGATAACCGGCTCGCCGCGCTGTGCCGACTGCCGCAGGAGCGTCGGTGCCCGCTCGAGGTTGTGGGTGCCGAAGACCACGTCCACATGCGGGGCTCGCCGTCGGATGACCTCGGGGTCGAGCTGGGCGAGGCACCCTCCCACGGCGATCTGCATACCGGGGCGGCGTTCGGCCAGCGCCTTGAGGTTGCCCAGGTGCCCGTAGAAGCGGTTGTCGGCGTTCTCGCGGATGCAGCACGTGTTCACCACCACGACGTCCGCGTCCTCGAGGTCGTCGACCGGCCGGAGCCCGTCGGCCGCCAACAGCCCGGAGAGGCGCTCGGAGTCGTGCTCGTTCATCTGGCAGCCGAACGTGCGCACGGCGAACGTCCGTGGCGCCCGGTCGGCGCCAGCTCCGGTGCCGGTGCCGGGCTCCTCGGACGGGGTACGAGGCATCTGGTCCATGGTCCCCACAGGTTAGGGCCGAGCCGACGGCCACTCGGGCCGACGCGAGGCCGGTGCTGCCCGATGCCGACGGCCACCCGAGCCGACGGCCCCGCCTGTCGACGACAGCCGCAGGAAGCTTCCGGCAGTCAGGGCATTCGAGCGGTCACCACCGTGTGGATCCCGCCGCGTACCAACCAGTCCGTCACCACCGTGGCTCGCCGGGGTGCGGCGGCGGCCACCAGGTCGTCGAGGATCCGGTTGGTGACGTCCTCGTGGAAGGCACCTTGCTGGCGGTAGCTCCACAGGTACAGCTTGAGCGACTTCAGCTCGACGAGGTGCCGGTCGGGAACGTAGGTGATGGTGACCGTGGCGAAGTCGGGCTGCCCGGTCAGCGGGCAGACACACGTCAGCTCCGGAGTCTCGCAACGAACCTCGTAGTCGCGACCGGGGTAGGGGTTGTCGACCACCTCGAGGACGGGCGACGGCGACGACGGCACGGCTCAGCCCGGCACCCGGGGTCCCGCCCCGGGTCGAGGGGTGCCCCCTACCCCGCCGTCGACACCCGACAACCAGGTCGGGGGGCGCTCGCTCCACAGGTCGACCGATCCGTCCCGGTCCACGACCAGACCGGTCACATCTGGCCGGAGCAGCAGGACCCGTCCGGCGACGCCGGCGTCGGCGAGCGCCTCGTTGCCCGCACCGGCCACGCGCGACCCGTCCGCACTGGCGCAGATACCGAGCAGCGAGGGACCCGCGCCCGACCAGCACACGGCGAGCGCGCCGGCGGCAGCCAGGTGCCCCAGCAGCTTGGGGGCGGCCGGGAACAACGGACTGCGGTAGTCCTGGTGGAGCCGATCCTCGGTCGCCTCGGGAATCAGGAGCCGGCGGTCTGCCAAGCCGGCCAGCAGGAACGCCATCCGTCCGAGGTTGAAGGCGGCATGCTCGCGGGTGACGGTCGCCGGCAGCACCTGGCGGGCCCTGGCCGTCGGCAGGGACACGTCGGGCACCACGACGACGAACACCAGTCCGGCATCGAGGGGCAACCGTACGGCCCGCACCGCGCCCCGCACGGTGGTAGCCGCCACCAGTCCACCGACCACGGACGCAGCGGCATTGTCGGCGTGTCCGTCCATGTGGGCTGCCACGGCGAGCGGGTCTGCCGCTCCGGCTGCTGCCGCTGCAGCGGCAGCGAGCGCCGCCGACGAACCGAGGCCCCGACCTACGGGCACCTCCGAACGCACGGTGATGGCGAGCCGGTCCGTACCGGCGACCTCGATGGCCACCCGGGCGGCCAGGTGCGAGGGGTCGTCGGACAGCCCGGCGCCCTCGCCTTCCGAACGGACGATGAGCTTGGAGGCCGGCTCGACCTCGACCTCGACGTACCGGTCGAGCGCCACGGCCAAGGTGTCGAACCCGGGGCCCAGATTGGCCGACGATGCTGGGGCTCGTGCACGCACGCCCAGAGGGTAGCCGTCGACCGGCGACCCATGCGGCGTCCCGCGTGACCGACACCGGTCGGCGTCAGCCGTGGAGCGCCCGCCACCACCAGCCCGGCCGAGGGACGGTGGCCGCCAGACGAAGGGGGGTGGTCGCTGTCTCCGAGCCGAGCCGGACGGTGGCGGTCCCCACCGTCTGCCCACGTCGACCGCGGACGATCGACCGCTCGTGCTCGACCGTCACGTCGACCACCTGGCCCGGCCACCCGGCCACCTGCGCCGGAAGGGAGACCACGACGGCGACGGCATGGGAGACGCCGCCCCAGGTCGCCCGCACCGTTCCCACTCGCAGGCCGCCGGCAAGCACGGTGTCGGGCACCACCGCCTTCACCGCCCCGGCCAGCAGCCGGTCGGTGACCGGTCGCGTGTCACGGAGGGGATCGGGGATGTAGAGCGGTGCCGTCGGCGACGTCGATGAGCCTCCTCCCGTAGTGCCAGTGCCAGTGCTAGTGCCAGTGCCAGTGCCAGCGGTGGTCGGGCTCGACGAGCCGCTGGGGGTGAGCGCCGGGAAGGGCACCCCGGCAGGGTAAGGCTGGCCGAGCACGGCTGCGAGCACGGTGACCGTGCGTTCGCCCACGGCCACCCGGGCTGCCAGCACCAAGCATCCACCCGCCTCGGCGGTGAAACCCGACTTGACCCCGACAACCGGGACACCGTCGACGCGGGTCCCCACCTCGGGGACGAGGTTGGCCGCCCTTCCGAGCAGTGGCAGGGTGACGACGGGCATGGCCACGACGGCCCGGAAAGCAGGGATGGCCATGCCGGCAGCGGCCACCTTCAGGGTGTCGGCGGCCGTCGAGACACTGCCACGGGCGACGCCGCTGGCGTCGACGAAGTGCGACCCGGTCATCGACAGCGACGAGGCGAGGGCGTTCATCTTGGCGACGAAGGCGGCCTGCGTGCCGGCGTCCCACACGGCGAGCGCGTAGGCGACGTTGTTGGCCGACTGCGTGAGCAGTGCCTCGAGCAGCTGCCACTCGGTCAGGCGCTCCCCCACGCTGACCGGCACCGTCGACTGGTCCCCGGCGAGGTCGCGGTCGTAGGCGGCGACGTCGGCAGGCGTCATGGTGATGGTGGGCCCCGGTCCTCCGACCGGCATCGGATGGTCGCGCAAGACGACGACGGCAGTGGTCAGCTTGGTCAGGGACGCGATGGGGACGGGCTGCTCGGGGCCCGATTGGGCGGCAAAGCCCAGGGCAGGCACGGCGACGGCGGCCTGACCGGTGGCGGGCCACGGCAGCACCGGCCGAGTTCCGCCCACCGTCACCCGGGCGGACACGTCGAGCGTCAGACGACCGTCAGGACCGGGCGTGCCGGCCCGGACGACTGCGGTCACCGCCAGGCCGGCCACCGCCACCACGACGACTGTCGACCACACCGCCCACCGCCACCGGCGACGGCGGGGAGCACGTCCCGGTTCGGGCTCGACCGAGCGCGCTTCGTCCTCGGACCCGCTTGTCCCGGTCAGCGGGCGTCGAGCTCCTCGGGCGTCATCAGGACGGCGCGGGCCTTGGAGCCTTCCGACGGCCCCACCACCCCCCGGCGCTCCATCAGGTCCATCAGCCGGCCGGCTCGGGCGAAGCCGACCCGGAGCTTGCGTTGCAGCATCGACGTGGACCCGAGCTGGGAGCGCACCACGAGGTCGATGGCCTGGCCGAGCAGCACGTCGTCGTCGTCACCGGCCTCCCCGCTCGCTCCTGCGCCGACGACGGCTTCCTCGATCCCCGCCACCACCTCGAGCGAGCGCTGGCGTCGCCAATGGGCGGTCACCGCCCGGACCTCCTCTTCGCTCACCCACGGCCCCTGCAGCCGCTGGGGAACCGACGACGAGGCGGTGAGCAGGAGCATGTCTCCTTTGCCGATCAGGCGCTCCGCACCCGGCTGGTCGAGGATCACCCGGCTGTCGGCCAGAGAGGAGACGGAGAAGGCGAGCCGCGAGGGAACGTTGGCCTTGATCACCCCGGTGATCACGTCGACTGAAGGACGTTGGGTGGCCAGCACCAGGTGGATCCCGACGGCTCGCGCCATCTGGGCGATCCGGCACACCGACTCCTCCACGTCGCGCGCCGCCACCATCATGAGGTCGTTGAGCTCGTCCACGACCACGAGGATGAAGGGAAGTCTCCGGTACCGATGCTCGAGATCATCGGCGTCGCCGCCCCCGGCCTCACCGGTCTCGCTGACCCCGGACCCCGGGCCGGCATCCGAGCCGACCGTCCGGCGTCGGTACGCCTCTTCGGCCTCGGCGAGCTCCCCACGGTCGACGGCCCGGTTGTAGCCGGTGATGTCCCGCATCCCGACTTCGGCGAGCAGGTCGTAGCGGCGGTCCATCTCCTTGACCGCCCAGGCGAGGGCGTTCGCCGCCTTCTTCGGGTCGACCACGACCTGGGTCAGCAGGTGGGGAAGGTCGTTGTACTGACCCAGCTCGACCCGCTTGGGGTCGACCAGGATGAGGCGCACCTGGTCGGGGGTCGCCCGGGCCAGGATCGAGGTCAAGATGGCGTTGATGCAGGACGACTTTCCCGAGCCCGTCGCCCCGGAGACGAGCACGTGGGGCATCTCGGCGAGATTGGCCAGCACCGGCCGGCCGGCGATGTCACGACCGAGGGCCACCTGGAGCGGGTGGTGGGCAGCGGCCGCCTCGGGTGAGGAGAGGATGTCCCCGAGGGAGACGAGCTGACGATGACGATTGGGGACTTCGACCCCGATGGCCGACTTGCCGGGGATCGGGGCCAGGATGCGCACGTCCGGTGACGCCATGGCGTAGGCGACGTCCTTGGCCAGCGAGGTGACCCGGGCCACCTTCACCCCTGGACCGAGCTCGAGCTCGTACCGGGTGACCGACGGACCCACCGTCTGGCCCACCAGACGAGTGTCGACCCCGTGGGCAGCCAACGCCGCGACCAGCGTCGCCCCGCCCGCCGCCACTTCTGCGCTGTCGACGGCCCGGGCACGGGACCGCTTGAGCAGGGAGGCCGGCGGGAGGCGCCACTCCCCCACGGACGGC
Source organism: Acidimicrobiales bacterium (assembly GCA_049964655.1). Lineage (GTDB taxonomy): Bacteria > Actinomycetota > Acidimicrobiia > Acidimicrobiales > RAAP-2 > JAJZJT01. The sequence goes on along the minus strand of JBMFXC010000051.1, from coordinate 12,618 downwards.
CCGAGGCGCAGCTCGAGCTGGTCGCCACCACCAGGGCGAGCCGCCTCAGCGGGGACAGCGACCGGATCGCTCGTCGCTACCCCGTCACCGGCTACCCCGTCACCGGCTACCCCGTCACCGGCTGCCCCGTCACCGGCTGCCCCGTCACCGGCTACCCCGTCACCGGCTACCCCGTCACCGGCTGCCCCGTCACCGGCTGCGTCCTCACTGATGGCAGCACTGACAGCGACGTCGACGACCTCGAACAGGTCGGTGCCGTCGGCGATCCCCGGCGGCACCTCCGCCCGAGCGGGATCGAGCCCCTCGTCGAGCCCCTGGCTGGCACCCGAGGGGCGCTCGGCCTCGGAGCCCCTGGGGCCCATCCAGGCGGGCACGCCGGGCAACGGAGCCGAGGTCCGACGGTCGACCGCGCCGCCGTCGGCGCCGTCTCCCGCTGACGGCACCATCGAGTCGCCCGGGCGGGCGGCGGCGGCGACCGCGCCGGACGCTGCCAGCAACGCCGCTACGGCCCGTCGGACGGTGACACCGGTGAACAACACCAGGGCGACGACCAGGACGGCCACCAGCACGGTGGCTGCCCCGACGCCCTCCAGGCCGGCACGAAGCGGGTCACCCACCACCGCGCCGAGCCACCCGCCTGCTCCGGCCACCAGCCTGGTAGACGCCGTGATCCCCGGGGAGCCCCCGGCCAGGCTGGCCAGGCCGGCCACGGCGACGAGCGCCAGCGATCCACCGACGACCGCACGCACCGGCTCACCCTTGCCCTGCCCGTCCTCGCGCCGGCCGACGACCATCCGGACGCCGACGGCCAGCACGACGGCCGGTACCAACAACCGGCCCCAGCCCAGCAGGTCGCCGAGGGCCACTCGCACCAGCCGCCCGACCGGCCCGAGTGAACTGGCGTAGACGGCCACGGCAGCCAACAGGCCCAGCGTCACCAGCCCGATCCCCCACAGGTCGGCGGCGTGAGCAGCTACCAGCTCGGCGGCGGGCGAACGGCGGGCAGCAGCCGTCGACCGACCGCGCGTCCGTGAGGGCGCCGTCGATCGGTGGGCAGGGGGGCCGCTCCGTGACGGCGTCGCCCGGGTCGCCCGGGTCGCCCGGGTCGTGCCGCGGGACGTCGCAGACGAGCCGGACCTCGGTCGCGCCGAGCCGGGCCGGCGGGATGGGCCTGTGGTCGCAGTGCGCACGGTATGCCCAGGCTACCGCCGTCTACCGCCTGTTCCGAGGACCACCGGAGGCCTAGGCCGGGCAGTCGACCACGCGTCCGCCTCGCGATCAGACGGTGACGATGACCGGAACGATCATGGGACGTCGTCGCGTCCGCGTGCCGATCATCCGTCCGAGCACCTTCCGGGCTGTCCGCGACAGCGACTCGTGGTCCTGGTTCCCTTCGGCGAGGGCGCGGGCAAGGGCGTCGGCCACCGCCGTCCGGGCCTCCTCGAGCACGGCTTCGGTGACCGGGTCGACGGCCCAACCCCGGGTGACCACCTGGGGGACGCCCACCACGTCGGCCGCCCGGAGATCGACCGTCGCCACGACCATCACCACGCCTTCCTCGGCGAGCACCATGCGGTCGCGCAGCAGGCCATGCCCGACGTCGCCGACGGTCGAGCCGTCGACGAAGAGGTAGCCACCGGGCACCGTCCCGTCACGGTGCAGTCCTCCTTCGTCGAGGACGACGGCGTCACCGTCCTCGCACAGGACGATCCGATCAGAGGAACTGCCCATCGTCTCGGCCAGGCGGGCGTGGTTGACCAAGTGTCGGTACTCGCCGTGGACCGGGATGACGTGCTCGGGACGGACCACCGAGTGCAGCGTCGCCAGCTCGCCCCGGCGGGCGTGGCCGCTCACGTGGACGGCTTCCACGCCCGAGTGCACCACCTCGACGCCCAGGCGGTGCAGGCCGTCGATCACCTTGCCGACCGACCACTCGTTGCCGGGGATCGGGTGGGCGCTGATCACGACGACGTCGTCGGGACGCAGGCGGAAGAAGCGGTTGTCCCCCGTGGCCAACCGGGCCAGGGCGGACATCGGCTCACCCTGCGAGCCGGTCGAGATGACGCAGACCTGCCCCGGGGGAAGGTCCTCGACCTCGCCGATGTCCACCAGTGACTCGTCGGGGATGGTGAGGACGCCGAGCTGACGCGCCAAGGCGACGTTCTTCTGCATCGAGCGCCCGAGGGTGGCCACCTTGCGACCCCCGGCGATGGCGGCGTCGACGACCTGTTGGATCCGGTGCAGGTGGCTGGCGAAGCTCGTGACCACGAAGCGGCGACCGGGCCGGGCGAGGAACACCTTGCGCAGCGTCTCCCCCACGGTGGTCTCCGACGGGGTGAACCCCGGCTCCTCGGCGTTGGTCGAGTCGCACAGGAGCAGGCGCACGCCGGGGTCCGCTCCGAGCGCGCCCATCCGGGTCAGGTCGGTCCGGCGACCGTCGACGGGGTGCAGGTCGAGCTTGAAATCACCCGAGTGGAGCACCACACCCTGAGGAGTATGGAAAGCGATGGCGAAGGCGTGGGGGACGGAGTGCGTGACGGGGATGAACTCCACGTCGCACGGTCCGATCCTCCGTCGCTCCCCGTCCGCGACCGGCACCCAGGTGACCTGGTCGTCGAGCCCCGCCTCGGAGACCCGGTTGCGAGCCAGCCCGAGGGTCAGCTCGGAGCCGTAGACGGTCAAGGGGAAGTCGCGGGCCAGATAGGCGAGCCCGCCGACGTGGTCCTCGTGCCCGTGCGTCAGCACCACCCCGTCGACCCGCGCCGCGTTCTCGCGCAAGTAGGAGAAGTCGGGCAGCACGAGGTCGACCCCGGGCATGTCGGGGTCGGGGAACATGATCCCGACGTCCAGCACGAGGATGCGCCCATCCACCTCGATGCAGGCACAGTTGCGTCCGATCTCGCCGAGCCCGCCCAAGAACACGATGCGGACCGGGGCCGGCCCACCTCCGTCGGCACCACTCAGTCCGCCGGACCCGCCGGGACTGCGTGACGGGTCAGGCAACGGACGCCCGGTCGGCAGCGTCGGCGGTGGCCGCCGCGACGATCACCGCCGCTGCCTCGTCGAGCTCGGCCGGAGCGGGCGGGTGCGGCAGGCGGCACTGGCCCACCGGCAGGCCGAGGGCACGACAGGCAGCCTTGGCCGGCATCGGGTTGGGAAAGCGGTCGGTCGCCTCGAAGGCGTACGAGGGCAGGAGGCTTCGGTTCACCTCGGCAGCCGTCCTCACGTCGCCGGCCTGGTGGGCCTCGACCAGGTAGGCCAGGGCCGGCCCCGCCCAGTGCGAGGCGACGCTCACGACGCCAACCGCTCCGATCGACAGGAAGGGCAGGGTCAACGCGTCGTCTCCGCAGTACACGACGAAGCCCGGCGGCGCCTGGGCGACCGTCCGGGCTGCGCCGGCCACGTCGCCGGTGGCGTCCTTGACAGCGACGATGGTCGGATGAGACCGGGCCAGCTCGCAGGTGAGGTCGGTGCCGATCCGACGTCCGGTCCGGACGGGGATGTCGTAGAGCATGACCGGCAGTGTCGTCGCTGCGGCAACGGCTCCGAAGTGGGCGGCGAGCCCTTCGGGCGAGGGGCGGTTGTAGTACGGGGTCACGACCAAGATCCCGTCGATGCCGGTGTCAACGGCGGCACGGGTAAGCGCCACCGAGTGGGCAGTGTCGTTCGTCCCGGTGGCACCGAGGACCGGTACGGTCACCGCCTCGGCGACGGCCCGGAAGAGCGAGAGGCGCTCGTCGTCGGCGAGCGTGGGTCCCTCTCCGGTCGTGCCGGCCACCACCAGGCCGTCGCTGCCGTGGTCGACCAGGTGACGGGCGAGCGCGACCGCCGCGTCGAGGTCGAGGCGACCGTCGCCGTCGAACGGCGTCACCATGGCCGTGACCACCGACCCGAAGGGCGCGCCTGCCCCGCTCATGACGTCGCCTTGTGCAGACGGACGGCTGTGGAGGCGGGGCTCACCGGCGACGAGCGTACCAGCCAGTCTCGCCGTCCACGGAGAGCCCGGCGCCCGGCCTAGAAGGCAACCCGGTCCTTGGGCGGGGTCGACGCCAGGGCGTCGTACTCCTCCGAGGTGTCCGTCCACGACTCGAACTCGATCACACCCAGCTCGGTGAACTTGGTGCGCAACCAGCCGTCCGCCCCGTCCAGCAGGCCCAGCTTCTTGCAGTTGGGAACGATCTTCGAGAAGAGCAAGGCCTGGAACGCCGTGCGGTCGGGAGCCTGGGCCACGACGGGGACGATCGCCTTGGGGTCGACACCCATGCGGTCCCACACCTCCTGCTGGAGGAAGCGGTCGCGCATCCGCACCGCGGCCTCGAAGGCGAACTCTTGACGCTCGCGGAGCTCGGCCGCGCTCAGGCCCGAGTAGAACTCCTGCAGGCTGAGCACGCCGAAAGCGACGTGACGTGCCTCGTCGGCCATGACGTAGCGGAGCAAGGTCTTGAGGAGCGGGTCACCGGTCATCTGGTGCATGAACCCGAAGGCAGCGAGCGCCAGGCCCTCCACCATGATCTGCATGCCCAGGTAGGTCATGTCCCAGCGCGAGTCGGCGATGATGTCGTCGAGCAGCATGCGCAGGTGGGCGTTGATCGGGTAGTGCCCCGAGAGCTTCTCGTCGAGGTACTTGGCGAAGACCTCGACGTGGCGTGCCTCGTCCATCACCTGGGTGGCGCCGTAGTACTTGGCGTCGACCCAGGGGACGGACTCGACGATCTTCGCCGTGCAGATCAGCGCCCCCTGTTCGCCGTGCATGAACTGCGAGAGGGTCCAGTTCTGGCTCTCGACGCCGAAGCGCAGCCACTCCTTGTCCGTCCACTTCTCCACAGGCGTCCCGGTGAGGTCGAAACCGGCAGTGAAGCCCCCGGCGGCGGCCGCGCTCTCCATCACCAACTTCTCCTGGTCGACGTCGGTGTCCCAGGGGAGGTCGGTCTCGCCGTTCCACTGGGCCGACTTGGCCTTCTCGTAGAGCTTGTGCAGCTTGGGACGTGCGCCCTTTTCGTAGTCCCAGGTGAAGATGGAGTCGTACTCCGAGTGGACCACGTGACGGCCGTCGGCCTCCTCCGTGCCCACGACGGACAGGATGGCCTCGAAGTCGTTGATGTCGCTGCGGCCGATGATCTCCTCGGTCGCCCTCCTGGCCTCCTCGGCCTCGTGCGTGTCACCCATGGTGCAACCCCCTGTGCTGTCTGGACTGTAGGGAACCTCAGTGGAACGAACGCGGGCGGGCGGCCGTCGGCGCAGCCGCGCTGCCGCGGGATGTGCCTCTGGAGGCACTCGGTGCTGCACCGAGGGACTCGATGCCCGGAAGTACGAACGTCTCGACGAGCCACCGGGCGTCCGCCTCGCGGGTCAGGTCGACGGTGTCCGACGGCGTGACGGTGTAGGAGAGGACGATCCGGGCCAACCACTCGGCGACCCTGAGGGACTCGTCCTCGTCCATCCACCGGCCGAGGAACGGCGCCGCAAAGGTCGCTGCCGTCGACAGGAGCCGCTCGGCGTCGTCGAAACAGAGATGGCCGAGGACGGTGCCGGGCTCGTGCTCGATCAGGTAGGCCAGCGCGGCGTGGTCGCGGATCCTGGTCGTCGCCTCGACGATGCCGGCCACGAGCACGTCGCAGAGGTCGTCGGCGGCACCCATGCGCGCCCCCAGGGCAGAGAACAGCCGGGCGCGCTCGGTGTCGGCGACGGCAGCCAACAGCTCCTCCTTGCCGCCGGGGAAGACCCGGTAGACCGTTGCTCGCGACACGCCGGCGTGCCGAGCCACGTCGTCGATGGTGGTCTTGGCCGTCCCCAGACGGGCGATGCACGCGAGGGCACCGTCGACCACCGACGTCCGCCGGGACGGCTTGTCCGAGCGGGAAGGTGCCACGACCGGTGCCGTCGTAGCGAGGTCGTCCTCGTGCCAGCCGGGCCGCGCCGGGACAGCCTCGTCCAGTGCACCTGCACTCCCCCTCCAGGCTCCCACAATTGGAACAGTAAGTCGGACGTTGTCTCACCGTCAAGGAGGTCCCACCGCCGCGACCCCGGTAGCGACCCGGAGTGGCGCGCTGGCGGACCCGTAAGACTCGTGAGAACAGCCGCCAGGACAGCCTGTGCTCGAGTGGCGCTCAGACCGGGCCGTCAGAGGTGGCCACCACCCCGGTCACCACCCCGGCCAGCAGCTCGTTGCGCACCAGACGGGCTACCTGGTCGGGCTCGTCGAGGTCCCACCGGCCGGGGGCCGAAATGTACGAGAGCACCATCCGGGCGAGGAAGTCCGCCGCTTGGCCGACGTCGACGCCGGGAGCGAGGCCGTGCCGGAGCAGGTAGGGCCTGAGGAAGTCGGCGATCACACCAACGGTCCGTCCGCCCTCGACGGTCAGGGTGGGCAGGAGGCGCTCGGGCTCCGTCTCGAGGATCCGCTGGAGGACATCGTGGCCGACGATGGCCTGGTGAGCGAAGCGGATCCCCCGCTCCATCACCTCCTCGAGGCTGTCGGCGTCGCTGATCTCCTCGTAGAGGAGGAGGAAGAAGTGTACGAACTGCCAGGTGACGACCGAACGCACCAGCTCGTCACGCCCACCGGGAAAGTACCGGTAGACGGTGGCACGCGACAGGCCGGCCTCACGGGCGGCGTCTTCGACCGTCGTCTTGGCCAGGCCCCACCGGGCCACGCAGGCATAGGTCGCCTCGAGGATGCGCTGGCGGACCTCCTCGGAGCGGGTCCCGTCCTCGCTCACAGGCCGAGCACGGCATCCAGCCCGATCGTGAGACCGGAGCGTTCTGTCACCCGGCGGATGGCGAGCACCACGCCGTCCATGAAGCACGCCCGATCGGTCGTGTCGTGCCGCACGGTCAGCGTCTGTCCGACCGAGCCCAGGACCACCTCCTGGTGGGCCACCAACCCGGGCAGGCGCACGGCGTGCAACCGGATACCAGCGGGGCCAGCTCCCCCTCGCGCCCCGGCGACGACCTCGTCCTCGGTGGCGTCCGGACGGAACGGTCCCGCCCCGACGGCCCGACGTGCCGCCGCCATCCGCTCGGCCGTCGTCACCGCCGTCCCCGAGGGGGCGTCCCGCTTGCCGGCATGGTGCAGCTCGATGACCTCGGCCCCCTCGAAGTACGGGGCAGCCAGCTCGGCGAAGCGCATCATGAGCACGGCGCCGATGGCGAAGTTCGGAGCCAGGATGCAGTTCGGCCCCGGCGGAGTGCCCGCCGGCCCGGCGAAGGCCGCGCCGAGCGCGTCGAGGTCGTCGGCGCCGAACCCGGTGGTCCCCACCACGGCGTGGATGCCGCGCGCTGCGCACCACAGCAAGGCTGGGAGGGAGACGTCGGCACGGGTGAAGTCGACCACGACCTCGCACGCTGCGTCGACGAGGACGTCCAGCCCACCCGAGACAACCGGCAGGTCGCGGTCGCCCGAGGCGACCGGCAGGTCGCGGTCACCCGAGGCGACCGGCAGGTCACGGGGACGGCCGACCAGGTTCGCCACGGAGGTTCCCGCCGCCGCCGGGTCGACCGCGGCAACGAGCTCGAGCCCTTCGGCGTCGACCACGGCCCGACAGACCTCACGCCCCATCCGTCCGGCTGCACCGAGCACACCCACTCGCACGCCGACACCCTATCGGCGCCCCGACCAGCGGAGCGCCGACTGCGGCAACGCCGACCAGCGGAGCACCGACCGAGACCCAGTCCGAGGTTCAGCCGATCCCGACGGGACTGGCGTCGAACCGGTCCGGGTCGAACGGGCCGACGACCGCCAGTGTGCGGTCTCCTCCGAGCACGGCGGCGGCCACCTCGGCGACGTCCTCGAGGGTGACCCGTTCCACCCGCTCGAGCTGCTCGTCCACCGTGAGCACGGTCCCGTGGAGCAAGAGCCCGGCCCCCAGGCGTCCCATGCGCGAAGCAGGGTCCTCGTGGGCGAGCAACGTGTCGGCCCGCAGGTTGCCCTTGGCGATGGCCAGCTCGCGTTCGGTCACGCCCGCGTCGGCCACGGCAGCGAGGCACTCCCCGATCAGGCCGAGCACTTCTGGCACGTGCTCCGGCGCCGTGGCGACGCCCACGGTGAGCGTCCCGGCGTCGGCGTAGGGGAGGAGCTCGGACCATACCGAGTAGGCCAGGCCGCGTCGCTCGCGGATCTCCTGGAAGAGCCGGCTGGAGAGCCCGCCTCCCAGTACGTGGTCGACCACGGAGAGCGCATAACGACGGTCGTCGTGCCGGTCGACGGCCCGCACGGCGACCACCAAGTGGGCCTGCTCGGTCGACCGGCGGACCACGCCCAGAGGTTGCGTGCGTGCTCCCGGAGGCTGGCGGAGCGGTGCCGCGCCGCCGGCAGGACCCCGGTAGCGGGCGACCAGCCCCTCTGCCACCTCGTCGTGCCCGAGCGCACCGGCGGCGGCCACCACCAGATTGCCCGGACGGTAGTGGTGGTCGAAGAACGCCCGGACGTCGTCGGCCTCGAAGGCCGACACCGACGCTTCCGTACCGAGGACCTCGCGGCCGAGGGGGTGCCCAGGGAAGACGAGCTCCGAGCTGAGCGTCACCGCCGCGTCGGCGGGCTCGTCCTGGTGCATGAGGATCTCGTCGAGGATCACCGATCGTTCGGCGTCGAGGTCATGGGGGCGGAGCGCCGGCCTCCACATGAGGTCGGAGAGGATGTCGAGACCCAGCTCGAGATGCTCGGCCAGCAACCGGATGTAGAAGGCGGTGTACTCCTTCGTGGTGTAGGCGTTGCAGTCGCCACCTACCTCGTCGAGCACCTCGGCAATGGCGGAAGACGAGCGTTCCGCCGTCCCCTTGAAGAGCAGGTGCTCGAGGACGTGCGAGAGCCCGGCCTGCTCGACCGTCTCGTCACGTGACCCCGTCCCCACCCAGAAGCCGAGGGACACCGAACGCGACTCGGCCATCGACTCGGTCGCCAGACGTGCCCCGAACGGGAGCGTGTCGGTACGGATCACGGTCGGAGGGTCCTCGTGCAGACGGATCGGCCCGCAGCCGGCACGCCGTCCCGACGGTGAACCCGTCGGGACGGCGGTCGGCCCGGTGCGGGCGTGCTCAGCGCCGGCGCCGGCTCCGGTTCCGACGGCTGTCGCCGCCGCCGGAGCGCTCGCCGTCCTCGGTCCCCGCCGAGGCGGGCCCCAAGTCTCCGAGCTCTTCGACCAGCTCGGCCTCGAAGGCGTCCTCGAACGAGACGGCGCGGGGCGCAGGACTGCTGCTGGTGCCCCCGCCACCGCTACCGCCGGCCGGGGCCTCGGGAAGCTCGCCGGCGAGCGAGAGCGACACCTTGCCCTGCGGGTCGATGTCGTCCACCCGCACCTCGACCGGCTGACCGAGCTCGAGGACGTCCTCGACACGCTCGACTCGCTTGCCTCGACCGATCTTCGAGATGTGCAAGAGGCCGTCACGTCCGGGAAGGATGTTCACGAAGGCACCGAACTTCGTGATGTTGACCACCTTGCCCGGATAGGTGGCGCCCACCTCGGCCATCGGCGGGTCGAGGATGGTGGCGATCCGGCGCCGGGCCTCCTCGACGGCCGTGGCGTCCTTGGCGCCGATGGTCACGGTCCCGACCATGCCGTCGTCGTCGACGGCGATGTCCGCTCCTGTCTCGAGCTGCAGCGCGTTGATCACCTTGCCCTTGGGCCCGATGACCTCGCCGATCTTGTCCATGGGGATCTCGAAGGAGACGATCTTCGGCGCCGTTGCCGCCACCTCGGCCCGGGGCTCGGCAATGGCCGCAGCCATGACCTTGAGGATGGCGAGACGCGCCTCCTTGGCCTGGAGCAGGGCCTGGGCGAGCACGTCAGCCGGGAGGCCGTCGATCTTCGTGTCGAGCTGGAGGGCCGTCACGGCGTCCGCCGTTCCGGCCACCTTGAAGTCCATGTCGCCGAAGGCGTCCTCGGCCCCCAGGATGTCGGTGAGGGTGACGTAGGAGCCGTCGTCGTGGACCAACCCCATGGCGATGCCGGCCACCGGCGCCTTGAGTGGCACGCCGGCCGCCATCATCGACAGCGTCGAGCCGCACACCGAGGCCATCGACGTCGAGCCGTTCGACGACAGGACGTCCGACACCAGGCGCAGCGTGTAGGGGAACTCGTCCTGAGCCGGGACGACCGGCAGCAGTGCCCGCTCGGCCAGCAGACCGTGGCCGATCTCGCGACGCTTGGGACCGCGCATGAACCCGGTCTCGCCGGTCGAGTACGGGGGGAAGTTGTAGTGGTGCAGGTAGCGCTTGGAGGTGACCGGCGTGATGGTGTCGAGGAGCTGGTTCATCCGCGGCATCCCGAGGGTGGTGACGTTGAGCACCTGGGTCTCGCCTCGCTGGAAGAGCGCCGAGCCGTGCGCCGTCGGGAGGATGTCGACCTCGGCGGACAGCGGCCGGATCTCCGACGTCGTCCGGCCGTCGATGCGGACCCCTTCTTCGACGATGCGCCGACGGACGAGCTTCTTCGTGAGCGCACGCACGGCCGCCTTGATCTCGCGCTCGCGCTCGGGGAACTCGGGAGCCAGCTCGCCCACCAGGGTGGCCGTCACCTCGTCGAGGGCGGCGTTGCGCTCGGCCTTGGCGGTCGAAGCGTTGGCGGCAGCGACTCGCTCGGTGCCGACGGCAGCGACTCGCTCGTAGACGTCGTCGCCGTAGTCGGAGAACGTCTGGAACGGGATGGTCTCGATGGGGCCACGTGCCGCCACGTAGGCGTCGACGAGACGTCGCTGGAGCACGATCGACTCGCGGATCCACGTCTTGGCAGCCTCGAGCCCTCCCGCCAACACCTCTTCGGTGACCTTGGGGGCCCCTTCCTCGTAGTAGGCGAAGGACCGTTCGGTGCCGCCCGCCTCGACCATCATGATGGCGATGTCGGCGTCGTCGGCCTCGCCGAGGGCGCGACCAGCCACCACCAGTTCGAACGTCGAGCCCTCACCCTCCTCGAAGGTGGGGTGCGGGATCCACTGGCCGTCGGTCCCGTAGGCGATCCGCACGGCGCCGATCGGGCCGTCAAAGGGGATGCCCGAGAGCATCAGGGCTGCCGAGGCCGCGTTGATGGCCAGCACGTCGTGGGGATTGACCTGGTCGGCGCCGAAGATGGTGCCAACCACGTGGACCTCGTTGCGGAAGCCCTTCGGGAACGACGGTCGCAGGGGGCGGTCGATCAGTCGGCAGGTGAGGATGGCCTGGTCGGAAGCCTTGCCCTCGCGGCGGAAGAAGGAACCGGGGATCTTCCCCGCTGCGTAGGCCCGCTCCTCGATGTCCACGGTGAGGGGGAAGAAGTCCGTCCCCTCCCGCACCGACCGGGCGGCGGTAGCCGTGGCCAACAGGACGGTGTCGCCGATACGGCCGACGACGGCGCCGTCGGCCTGTTGGGCGAGCTTGCCCGCCTCGAAGGTGAGCGTTCGGTCGGTCCCGCTGATCGGGGCCGACACGGAGATGGCGTCTGACATGACGCTCCTTGGTGGTCAGGGGCCTCCCGAGCCAGTTCCCAGTGGTCGACCTCCCGGTGGCAGAGACCCCCCGGAGATCGGCAACTGGTGACTGACCGAGCAGAGGCCCGGTCTCTCGATGTGCACCGGTCCACACCGCCGGACGTCGTCCGGAGCCCGGAGTGGCCCGGCACCGTCTCGGACCCGGTTACCCGGGTCCCTCCCCTGCCGGCCGACAGGCGACGGGCAGGGCAGAATTGCGACCGCCCGGCACGAAGCCGGGCGGCGGTGCCGACTAGCGGCGGAGTCCGAGGCGACCGATCAGCTCGCGGTAGCGCTCGACGTCGTTGTTCCTCACGTAGTCGAGGAGCCTGCGGCGACGCCCGATGAGCTTCAGCAGCCCACGCCGGGTGTGGTGGTCCCCCTTGTGCACCTTCAGGTGCTCGGTGAGGTGGGCGATGCGTTCGCTCAGGATCGCGATCTGGACCTCGGGCGAGCCGGTGTCGGTGTCGTGGAGCCGGTACTCGGCAATCGTAGCCTGCTTGTCGGGCATGACGTGGGTGGACCTCTGGCGTGTGGACGTGCTGGTGGTGACGTCCACCAGCGGGTTCATGCTAGCAGGGGTGGGCCGGGTGGGCGCATCGTTCGCGCCTCGGCGGCCCGGCCGCCAACGCGGCCGGGTCGCTTCCGCTCACCGGTTCGGCTGTGGCGTCATCCGCAGGTAGGGCTTGAGGGTGGTGAACCCCTTGGGGAAGCGCTCCTTCGCCTCGTCGTCGGGGATGGCCGGCGAGATCACCACGTCGCCACCCTCCTCCCAGTTCACCGGGGTCGACACCTGGTACTGGGCAGTGAGCTGGAGCGAGTCGAGGACGCGGAGGATCTCCGGGACGCTCCGTCCCGTCGAAGCCGGGTAGGTGAGGGTGAGCTTCACCTTCTTGTCGGGGCCGATGATGAACACCGACCGCACCGTCAGGGTGTCATCCGCGCTCGGGTGGATCATGTCGTAGAGCTCGGCGACCACGCGGTCCTGGTCCCCGATGAGGGGGAAGTTGAGGGCGGTGCCCTGGGTCTCGGCGATGTCGCCGGCCCATGCCCGGTGGGAGGCGACGTCGTCGACCGACAAGCCGATCAACTTCGTGTTGCGCTTGTCGAACTCGGGCTTTGCCTTGGCAAAGGCACCGAGCTCGGTCGTGCATACCGGGGTGAAGTCCTTGGGATGGGAGA
>JBMFXC010000050.1:10831-19474 GCA_049964655.1 Acidimicrobiales bacterium | reverse complement strand
CCGGAAGCTGACGGGGCCGGAAGCTGACGGGGCCGGAAGCTGACGGGGCCGGAAGCTGACGGGGCCGGAAGTCGCCAGGCAGGTCGTCCTGCCCTCGGCCGAGGGCCCGTTGGTACCCGAGGGGCCTGGCAGGTGGGGCCTGGCAGGTCAGGTCTGGCAGGTGGGGCCTGGCAGGTGGGGTCTGGCAGCTCGTCAGTCGCGCTCGATGAAGATGCACTCGCCGGGGCACTCCTCGGAGGCCTCGACCACTGCGTCCTCGAGCTCCCCGGGCACCGCCGCCATGCCCGCGGCCCCACCGGGGTCGTTCTTCACGCTGTCGCCGTCCTTGACGTAGGCCAGGCCGTCGTCGAGGAGGGTGAACACTGCCGGGGCGATCTCCTCGCAGAGGCCGTCACCCGTGCAGAGATCCTGGTCGATCCAGACCTTCATCAGTACGCGTCTCTCCAGAGTCGGCCCGACCGGCACCACCGTGCGCGACCGGGTGCGTCGTCAACGGGCGGTCGGCACCGGTGGGAGGCGCCTCCGACCCAGGCGGACCGGTCACCCATGACGCATGCTAGCCGCGACCGAGGCAAGCCTCCGTTTTGGCGCACCGGCGAACTGGGCGGCGAGGTGCCCGGGGTCGGGGCCACGCAGCGGGGCCGGGGCCGCGATGGGCACCGGAGCGGATGCGAGGGCAGTAGGGTCGCGCCAGGAGGCCCGCGGTCGCCCGACCGGGGTGGAAAGCGTGCCGCGTTGAGCGGGTGACGTCGGAGCGAAGGGGTGAGTGCGACGACTGACTTCGGCGACAGGGGAGACGGCAGGAGGCGAGGTGGGCTGGGCGGAGGGCACGACCAGGACGCCGAGGGCCTGCGCGCCCAATTGGAGGAGGCCGAGTCGGAGATCGCCCTGCTCCGACGCCGCCTGCAGGACAGCCCCCGGCGCGTCCAGGCGCTCGAGGAGCGGCTCCTCGAGGTGAAGGGCCAGCTCGCCCAGGCCGTCTCCCAGAACGAGAAGCTCACCTTCACGCTCCAGACGGCCAAGGAGCACATCGCCAACCTGCGCGAGGAGGTCGAGAAGCTGACGCAACCGCCCGCCGCGTACGGCACCTACCTCGGTGTCAACGACGACGGGTCGGTCGACGTGTTCTCCGGGGGGCGAAAGATGCGCGTCTCCCTCCATCCGGACCTCGAGCCGTCGAAGCTGTCGCGGGGCGACGAGGTGGTCCTGAACGAGTCGCTCAACGTGGTGCTCGCCCGACCCGGCGAGCGGTCCGGTGAGGTCGTCGTGGTCAAGGAGCTGCTCGAGGACGGCCGCCGCGCCCTGGTCTACGGCCGAGCGGACGAGGAGCGGGTGGCCGAGCTGGCCGATTGCCTGGTGGGGGCGCGGCTTCGGGCCGGTGACTCCGTGCTCATGGAGCCTCGGACCGGTCTCCTGGTCGAGAAGCTCCCGCGTCCCGAGGTCGAGGAGCTGGTGCTCGAGGAGGTCCCCGACGTCACCTACGCCGACGTCGGCGGCCTCGACGCCCAGATCGAAGCCATCACCGACGCCGTCGAGCTTCCCTACCTGCACCGCGACCTCTATGCCGAGCACCGCCTGCCGGCGCCGAAGGGGATCCTGCTCTACGGCCCGCCGGGCTGTGGGAAGACGCTGATCGCCAAGGCCGTGGCCAACTCGCTGGCGAAGAAGGTGGCCGAGGTGACCGGCAACACCAACGCCCGCAGCTACTTCTTGAACATCAAGGGGCCGGAGCTGCTGAACAAGTACGTCGGCGAGACCGAACGCCAGATCAGGCTGGTGTTCCAGCGGGCCCGGGAGAAGTCCGAGGAAGGCGTGCCCGTCATCGTGTTCTTCGACGAGATGGACTCGCTCTTCCGGACCCGGGGAACGGGCATCAGCTCGGACATGGAGTCGACCATCGTGCCGCAGCTCCTGGCCGAGATCGACGGCGTCGAGGCCCTCCGCGACGTGATCGTCATCGGTGCGTCCAACCGCGAGGACCTGATCGACCCGGCGATCCTCCGTCCGGGTCGACTGGACGTGAAGATCCGGATCGAACGACCCGACGAGGCCGCCGCCGCCCAGATCTTCGGGCGCTACCTGACGGCAGACCTGCCGCTCGACGCCGACGAGGTGCGTTCGCTCGGCGGTGGGGACGCGGCCAAGGCGGCCTCGGCGATGATCGAGGCGACGGTGCAGGAGATGTACCGGACCGACGACGACAACCGCTTCCTCGAGGTCACCTACCAGAACGGCGACAAAGAGGTCCTCTACTTCCGCGACTTCTCCTCGGGGGCGATGATCGAGAACATCGTCCGGCGGGCGAAGAAGCTAGCGATCAAGCGGGCCATCCGGGGCGAGGGCCGCGGCATCCGCACGGCCGACCTCATCGAGTCCATCCGTCAGGAGTACAAGGAGAACGAGGACCTGCCGAATACGACCAACCCGGACGACTGGGCGAAGATCTCGGGCAAGAAGGGCGAGCGGATCGTCTACATCCGGACCCTCATCAGCGAGGACCGCGAGACCAAGGGCGGTCGGTCGATCGAGCGCGTGGGGACCGGGCAGTACCTCTGACCTGCTGGCTCGGACCACGGCAAGCGAGCCGGCCACGCGGGTGCCCGGCTGCCGTCGCGGATGCGGGCTGTCGCCCGCTCCGGCTCGGATAGGGTCGAGCCGTGGCCATCCCCAAGGTCTGCGGGATCGAGACGGAGTACGGCATCCACGTCGTGGGTGGCGATCCCAATCCGATCGCCGCGTCGTCGGTGCTGATCAACGCCTACCTGCAGGAGGTGGTCCGCCAGCGCACCGGGTGGGACTTCGAGGACGAGTCGCCGGGCAACGACGCCCGGGGAGCACCGGGGCCTGACGCACTGCCCCCCCAGGTGGAGACCCACCTGGTCAACGCCGTTCTGACCAACGGCGCCCGCTACTACGTCGACCACGCCCACCCCGAGTTCTCGACGCCCGAGTGCGCCGACGCGCTCGAGTGCGTCCGCTACGACCGCGCCGGTGAGGAGATCCTGGTGCGGTCGATGGAGGCGGCGGCTGCCACCGTCACCGACGGGCGCACCTTCGTCGTCTACAAGAACAACTCGGACGGCAAGGGGAACTCGTACGGGACGCACGAGAACTACCTGGTCGACCGATCCGTTCCCTTCGACCGTGTGGTGGCTGCCGTCACCCCCCACTTCGTGACCCGCCAGCTGTTCACCGGCAGCGGCAAGGTCGGTGCCGAGACGGCCACTCTCGACGGCCACCCGGTCGAGTTCCAGCTCTCACAGCGGGCCGAGTTCTTCGAGGAGCCGGTGGGCCTCGAGACCACGCTCAAACGCCCGATCGTCAACACGCGCGACGAGCCCCACGCCGATTCGCGGCGGTACCGTCGGCTCCACGTGATCGTCGGCGACGCCAACCTCTGCGAGGTGGCCACCTTCTTGAAGGTGGGCACCACGTCGCTGGTGCTGGCCATGCTCGAGGACGACGCCTTGGCTCGTCGCCCGCTCGGTCTCGCCAATCCGGTCCGGGCGATGTACGAGGTCTCGCTCGACCGCTCCCTCGGTCATCCGCTGGCCCTGGCCGACGGGACGACGGCCACTGCGCTCGACGTGCAGTGGGAGCTCTTCGGAGCGGCCCGCAAGTACGCGGACGAGCGCGGCCTGGCCTGCATGGGCGACGAGGCGGTCGGGGAGGAGGTGCTCCGGCGGTGGGAACAGGTCCTCCATGCCCTCGAGACCGAGCCCACCTCGCTGGCCCGGCAGCTCGACTGGGTGGCCAAGTTGCAGCTCATCGAGGCCTACCGGGACCGCCACGGTTGCGGCTGGGACGACCCTCGCCTGGCGGCGCTCGACCTCCAGTACCACGACCTGCGTCCGGCGCGCTCGCTCTTCGCCCGGCTGGACACCGAACGTCTGGTGACCGCCGACGAGGTGGCACGTGCCGTGACCGAGCCACCGCGACGTACCCGGGCGTGGTTCCGAGGCCAGTGCCTCAAGCGCTGGCCGGACGCCGTGGTCACCGCCAACTGGGACTCGCTCGTCTTCGACGTCGGTACCGACCCGCTGCGGCGCGTCCCTATGATGGACCCTCTGCGGGGGACCGCCGAGCACGTAGACGAGCTGTTGCAGGCGAGCACGAGCCCAGCCGACCTGCTGGACCGACTGAGCAGCTAGTGGAGAGCAGACCATGGCCGAACGAGAGCTGAAGAAGAAGACGGCGAGCGACCGCCCCGAGGAGGCAGTGGAGGACGTGCCTGCTGCGTCGGCCAAGGGCGAGAAGCTCAAGGCCGAGCTCGACGACCTCCTCGACGAGATCGACGAGGTGCTCGAGGACAACGCCGAGGAGTTCGTGCGCAACTACGTCCAGAAGGGTGGCGAGTAGCCGCCGTGACGCTCCCGATCTTCGCACCGTTGGACGACCCCGGCCCGGACTTCGCCTCCCTGCTCCGGCGGGTGCACCCGCAGCGGCGTGAGACGCCGGTCGTGCCGGAAGCGGCCGCGGGCACCGTTGCCGTGCGCCACGGCACGACGGTGGTAGCGCTGCGCTTCGCCGACGGCGTCGTCATGGCAGGAGACCGGCGGGCCACCGAGGGCCACGCCATCGCCCACCGGACCATGGAGAAGGTCTTCCCGGCCGACCGGCACTCTGCCGTGGCAATCGCCGGGGCGGCCGGACCCGCCGTCGAGATGGTGCGGCTGTTCCAGACCCAGCTCGAGCACTACGAGAAGGTCGAGGGTGTGGCCCTCAGCCTCGAGGGCAAAGCGAACCAGCTGGGCCAGATGGTGCGCGAGCACCTACCCATGGCCATGCAGGGCTTGGCCGTCGTGCCGTTGTTCGCCGGCTACGACGTCGGTCGGGGCGTCGGTCGGATCTTCACCTACGACGTCACCGGCGGACACTACGAGGAGACCGAGCACAGTGCCACCGGCTCGGGTGGGCGCGACGCCCGGACGACCATCAAGCTCGGCTACCGCGACGCCATGGCCCGCGACGACGCGGTCGAGCTGGCCATCGAAGCCCTCTACGAAGCCGCCGACGAGGACTCGGCGACCGGGGGTCCCGACCTGGTCCGGGGGATCTATCCCCTGGTGGCCACCGTGACCGCGGCAGGGTTCGCCGCGGTCGCCGAGGAGGAAGTGGCGGCACGGTTTGCCGCACTGATCGACCGGCGCCGAGCGGAGGGCCACCAGCCATGACGATGCCGTACTACGTGGCGCCCGAGCAGGTCATGAAGGACCGGGCCGAGTACGCCCAGAAAGGCATCGCCCGGGGACGCTCCCTGATCGCCACCACCTTCGACGACGGGGTGCTCATCGTGGCCGACAACCCGTCGAGGTCGCTCCACAAGATCAGCGAGATCTACGACCGGATCGCCTTCGCCGGCGTGGGCAAGTACAACGAGTTCGACCAGCTGCGCGTCTCGGGCGTTCGCCACGCCGACACCAAGGGGTACGCCTACAGCCGCGAAGACGTCGACGCCCGCTCCCTTGCCAACCTGTACGCCCAGTACCTGGGGCAAGTCTTCACCCACGAGATGAAACCCCTCGAGGTCGAGATCCTCGTGGCCGAGCTGGGCAACGAGCTGCGTCCGACGCAGCTCTACCACGTGGCCTACGAGGGGACCATCACCGACGAAGACCGGTTCGCCGTCCTGGGCGGGGAGACCGAGGTGATCGGCGAGCGGATGGGGGATGCCTGGCGTGCGGACTGGACGCTGGGCGAGGCGTTGACGGCAGCCGTGGCCGCCCTGGCCGGACCGGAGCGGACGCTGAGCGGCGAGGGGCTCGAGGTCGCGGTCCTCGAGCGGGGCAACGGACGGCGGTGCTTCCGCCGCCTGAGTGCTGGCGAGGTCGACGCGCTCCTCGGCTGAGGTACCACCGTCCCCGGAGCGGGTGTCCGCACGGCCGTGGCGGGGCGGCGGTACCGTGTGTGGACGATGGACAAGCGGATCTTCGGCCTCGAGAACGAGTACGGCGTCACCTGTGCGCTCCGGGGCCAACGCCGCCTGAGCCCGGACGAGGTCGCCCGGTACCTGTTTCGCAGGGTGGTCAGCTGGGGCCGTTCCTCCAACGTCTTCCTCGAGAACGGCGCCCGCCTCTACCTCGACGTCGGCAGCCATCCCGAGTACGCCACCCCGGAGTGCGACGACATCGCCCAGCTGGTGGTGCACGACAAGGCCGGGGAGTGGATCCTCTCGTCGCTGGTGGACGGGGCCGAGGCTCGCCTGCGGGAGGAGGGGATCCGCGGGGACATCTACCTGTTCAAGAACAACACCGACTCGGCGGGCAACTCGTACGGCTGTCACGAGAACTACCTCACCAGCCGCCGGGACGACTTCGCCCACTACACCGAGGTGCTGATCCCCTTCCTCGTGTCCCGCCAGATCTACGCGGGGGCGGGCAAGGTGCTCCAGACGGCCCGGGGCGCCGTGTTCTCCCTGAGCCAGCGGGCCGAGCACATCTGGGAGGGCGTGTCCTCGGCGACGACGCGGAGCAGGCCCATCATCAACACCCGCGACGAGCCCCACGCCGATGCCGAGAAGTACCGACGCCTCCACGTCATCGTCGGGGACTCGAACATGAGCGAGTACGCCACCTACCTGAAGATCGGCACGACGAGCATCGTCCTGCGGATGCTGGAGGACCCCCAGACGGTCCTGCGCGACCTGACCCTCGAGAACCCGATTCGGGCCATCCGTGAGATCAGCCACGACCTCACCTTCCGTCGACCGGTCCGGTTGGCCAACGGGCGTGAGATGAGCGCCCTCGACATCCAGTCGGAGTACCTCCAGCGGGCGATCCGCTTCCGCGACCGCCAAGGGCTCTCCCCGCAGGAGGACCGGGCGCTCGCCATGTGGGAGCACTGCATGAAGGGCCTCGAGACCGACCCCTTCGGCCTGCATCGTGAGTGCGACTGGGCCGCCAAGTACCGCCTGATCGAGGCCTACCGGGCACGTCACCAGGTCTCGCTGGCCCATCCGACCGTGGGCCTCCTCGACCTGCAGTACCACGACGTGGACCGCACCCGCGGGCTCTACTACCGGCTCCAGCGGCGGGACCAGGTCGAGCGCATCGCCAACGACGCCGACATCGCCACCGCCATGTCTCGTCCGCCTCAGACCACCCGGGCACGGCTGCGGGGGGAGTTCGTGCGACGGGCGAAGGAGCGCCGACGCGACTTCACGGTCGACTGGGTCCACCTGAAGCTCAACGACCAGGCCCAGCGGACGGTCCTGTTGAAAGACCCCTTCCGGGCCCACGACGAGCGGGTCGAGAAGCTGATCGCCAGCTTGTGAGCACGGTGGGCCCGGCGCGCCCGCGACCCAAGGTCGTCTCTGGGCTAGCCTGCCCGAACTGTGGACGAGGAGCTTTCACAGCACCCCGGCGGTGCCCCGTGGAGCGGCGAGGGCATCCGTCCGGCACCGTCCGTGCCGGCAGCGGCGTCCTTGCCACCGACCGACGGGTACGCCGGAGAGGCGGCTGAGCGCCCGTCTGTGGTCAGCGAGATGGGTCCGGACGGCACCGGCCCCGGTGGTACCGGTCCGGACGGCACTGGTCTGGACGGCACTGGTCCGGACGGACGACGCTCCGGGCGCCGACGGGTGCCGTGGGCGGTCGAGTGGCTGGCTGTCGCCATCGTGGCGGTCGTGGTGGCCATCGTGGTGCGCACCTACGTCGCCGAGATGTTCTACATCCCCTCCGGGTCGATGGAGCCGACGCTGCAGATCGGTGACCGGATCATCGTCGACAAGCTGAGCTACGACCTCCACGCCATCCACCGGGGGGACATCGTCGTCTTCCGTCGGCCACCGCTCGAGCCTCAGGACTTCGCCGACCTGGTCAAGCGGGTGATCGGGCTGCCGGGTGAGACGATCTCCTCGCACGACGGGTCCGTCTACATCGACGGCAAGAAGTTGGCCGAGCCCTGGCTGCCGCCCGGCACCTACACCGGGGCCCTCCCCGACGATCCGCACCCCCAGTTCAACCTACCCGGCCCTGTCGTCATCCCCAAGGGCGAGTACTACGTGATGGGGGACAACCGCGAGGACTCCCAAGACAGCCGGTACTTCGGTCCCATCCCCCGCAGCCTGATCGTGGGCAAGATGGTGGCCATCGTCTGGCCGATCAGTCACGACACAGGCATCTTCGTGGCGCTCGGCGTCGTCATCGTCGTGCTGGTGGCGATCGCCGTGCTCGCCGCCGCCCTTCGCCGCCGGCAGGCCCGAACAGGGGTCCCTGGTAGGACCGATCGAGGTCCGTGACCGGAGCGGCGGCGGGGGCGCCGGAGCGGCGGGGGCGCCGGAGCTGGGCATCGGTAGACTGGCGCGGTGCCGTTCCTCAGCACGGACAAGGTGCTCGTCATCCTGGTGGTCGCCCTGGTGGTCCTGGGGCCGAACAAGCTCCCCCAGGTTGCTCGACAGATCGGCTCCCTGTGGTCGGAATTCCAACGGTTCCGCCAGCGGATCGAGTCGGAGGTGCGGGGCACGTTCCCCGACCTGCCGTCGACCGAAACGCTCACCCGGGCTGTCCGTTCCCCGCTGAGCATGCTCGAAGATCTCGCGGCCACGAACGAGGGCCCGACTACCGCGCTCGACCAGGGACAGGGTGCCGAAGCACCCGCGGCCGTGACCGCCAACGGAGACGGTCCCGGCGCCGAACCCGGTGC
>JBMFXC010000050.1:0-10731 GCA_049964655.1 Acidimicrobiales bacterium | reverse complement strand
GACCGGTGCGACCGGTGCGACCGGTGCGACCGGTGCGACCGGTGCGACCGGTGCGACCGGTGCGCGGCGGCCGTGGTGGGAGCGGCCGGTGGACGGTGCTGCCGCCACGCCGGCCTCGGCAGCGACCGCACCCGCCACTCCGGGCGTGCGCCACGCCATTCGGGAGACACAACCGCTGTTCCTCGACGACCCGAGCATGAACTGACCGGCGGCTTGGCCGGGCAGGCGCCGGTGCCGCCCGGCGCACGAGGACGGACTCGATGAACCTCACCCTGAAGCGTCGCCAGACCGCCAAGGCCTCGCCCGACGCCATGACGCTCGCCGAGCACCTGGCCGAGCTGCGGCGTCGCGTGGTCATCTCGGCGGCTGCCTTCTTGGTGATGGCGACGGTGGCGTTCCTCGCCTACAACCCGATCCTGGCCTTCCTCAAGCATCCCTACTGCCAGGCGGCGCCGACCCACTGCAACTTCTACGTGACGGGCCCCCTCGACGGCTTGTCGCTCCGGGTGCACATCTCGGCCTACGGCGGCCTGTTCCTCGCCTCCCCAGTCGTCCTGTGGCAGCTGTGGAGGTTCATCACACCGGGGCTCAAGCCCAACGAGAAGCGGTACGCCGTTCCCTTCGTCGTGGCCTCGGTCCTTCTCTTCGCCTTCGGCTGCGTGGTGGCGTTCGTGATCTTCCCCCACGCGCTCGGCTGGCTCAACAGCATCGGCGGGCCCAGCCTCCACCAGATCATCGACCCGACCAAGTACCTCAGCCTGATCGTGCTGATGATGGCCATCTTCGGGATCACCTTCGAGCTCCCCGTCTTGCTCGTGTCGCTCGAGCTCGCCGGCGTGCTGTCCTCTCGCAAGCTGTCCTCGTGGCGACGGTGGGCCATCATCGCCGTCGTGGTGGTGGCCGGAGTGATCACTCCGAGCTCCGACCCGTTCTCGATGCTGGCCCTGGCCGTCCCTCTCTACGTGTTCTACGAGCTCTCGATCATCGTCGGGAAGCTCCTCGGCAGGTGACGTCGTCACCTTCGGGACCGAGGTCGCCCGACCTCGTAGCGGCCGCCGACGTCGCCGACCAGGCTGACCGTGGCTCGGCTGCCGATGTCGTTCCCGAGGAGTACGAGGCCGAGCTCGGTTTCGTCCTCGATCCGTTCCAACGGCGGGCGATCGGTGCCGTCGCCGCCGGGCGATCGGTGCTGGTATCGGCGCCGACCGGGTCGGGCAAGACGGTGGTGGCCGACTTCGCGGCGTGGCGGGCGCTCCGGCGCGGTCGCAAGCTCTTCTACACGACGCCCATCAAGGCGCTCTCCAACCAGAAGTACCGGGAGCTGGCGGCACGCTTCGGCGAGGAGCACGTCGGCCTGTTGACCGGCGACGTGTCCCACCGGGCGCTGGCTCCGCTCGTCGTGATGACCACCGAGGTGCTGCGCAACATGCTGCTCGCCGGCTCCACTGTGCTCGACCGACTCGACACCGTCGTCCTCGACGAGGTGCACTACCTCGCCGATCCGGCTCGAGGCTCGGTGTGGGAAGAAGTGCTGGTGCTGACGGGGAAGTCAGTCGGCTTCGTGTGCCTGTCGGCGACCGTGCACAACGCGGAGGAGCTGGGCGGGTGGCTGGCGTCGGTGCGCGGTCCGACCGACGTGGTGGTGGCGCGCCGGCGCCCGGTGGACCTCCACTACCACCTGGCGATCTCCCGGCGTTCCCGCGACGGCGTCACCCTGGCGCCGTTGCTGGCGGGTGGCCGGGTTGCTCCCGAGGCCGCCGCGCTGGACCGGGGGCGGGGGAGAGGGGCCTCGACCCGCTGGCGAGCCCCGAGGCGCTCGGAGCTGGTGGAGACGTTGCACGCCAGCAGGATGCTCCCGGCCATCGTCTTCGTCTTCTCGCGGGCTGGTTGCGAGGAGGCTGCCCGGACCTGCGTGGAGGACGGTCTCCGACTGACTGAGCCCGCCGACCGGAAGCGTCTCCGGGCCATCGCCGAGGCCAGCGTCGAGCACCTGAGCGACGACGAGCTCGACACCCTCGGCTACGGGCGATGGCTCGACACGCTCGAGGCGGGGTTCGCCCCGCACCATGCCGGGATGGTCCCCGCCTTCCGCCATGCCGTCGAGCAGTGCTTCGGCGAGGGCCTGCTGCCGGTGGTCTTCGCCACCGAGACGCTGGCCCTCGGGATCAACATGCCAGCGCGGACCGTGGTGATCGACCGGTTCTCCAAGTTCCGTGGGACCACGCGTACGGCGCTCCACGCCGGCGAGCTCCAACAGCTCACCGGCCGGGCAGGTCGTCGTGGGATCGACACGGTCGGGCACGCGGTGGTGCGGTGGTCGCCGCAGACGACGGTTGCCGCCGTGGCGGCCACCGCCCTGGCGCCACCACCTGACCTCGCCTCGTCCTTCCATCCCACCTACAACCTGTGCGTCAACCTCGTGCACCGTTGGTCGCGTCCGGACGCCCTGGCGCTGCTGGCCTCCTCGTTCGGCCAGTGGCAGGCACCACCGGGGTCGATCTCGCTCGTCAGCCAGCTCGACCGGAGGCTCGAGGTGCTCGGCGCCCTCGGCTACGTGGACGACTGGTCGCTCACCCCTGCCGGGAGGGTGCTGATGGGCATCTCCCACGAGTGCGACCTGCTGGTCGCCGAGAGCCTCCGTCGCGGGGTCCTGACCGGCCTTTCACCGGCCCACCTGGCCGCCGCCGTGTCGGCGTTCGTCTACGAGGAGCGTCACCACCACGGCGGCGAGCTGGGACCGGTGCCCCACCCGGTGGGAACCGCCATGGCTGCTATTGGCGACCTCGCCGACCTGGTGCGGGCCGAGGAGCGGCGTGCCCGGCTGCCCCGGTCCCGCAAGCCCAACGGGGCGCTTGCCCGAGCCGTGCTCTCGTGGGCGTCAGGTCGGCCGCTGTCAGTGGCACTCGACCAGGCGGAGGTCAGTCCGGGAGACTTCGTGCGGACGAGCCGCCAGCTGGTCGACGTGCTGCGCCAGGTGGCCATGGTCGACGCCCACGACGTGGGGACGGCGGCTGCCCGGGCCGCCGAGCTGTTGGCACGAGGCGTCGTCGCCGCCGAGGACCCGACGGGACCGGAGGAGGGGACCGTGGGCGCCTCCGGAGCTGCCCGGCTGGTTGTCGACGGCACGACTGCGGACGGTGCCGACCGAGGGCAGGCATCGACCGCACCCCCGCCGTGAGGGTAGGTACGACTGGTGCATCCCGGTTCGAGCAACTTATGACGCATTATTGTGATTTGCAATACGTCGGTATAAATTGCTACACATAGACCCGGTCCGGAACCCCTACTCGCCTGGTGCCGGTACGCCTCCGGCAGCTCTCGTCGGCCGCGACGCCGAGATCGGCGATTGGGACGTCTCGCTTCGTCGCATCGAGTCGACGCGACCCGCCCAGCCCCAGGTGCTCTGCGGACTGCGGGGTGTCGGGAAGACCGTGCTCCTGTCGAACTTCGCCCGACAGGCGGAGAAGCGAGGGTGGGTCGTCGCCAGAGTCGAGGCCCGCACGGGGACATCGCTTCGAGGGGCGTTGGCGAACGCGCTCCATGAGCCGCTAGCGATGCGCGCTCGGCAGTCTGCTGGGCGGAAGCTCTTGACGGCACTGAAGACGCTGCTCTCCTTCCGCGCCAGTGTCGACACTGCCGGCACGTGGACGTTTGGGGTGGACCTGTCTGGCGTGACCGGCGGGGTCGCCGACACCGGCTCATTCGAGACCGACTTGCTCGCCGTACTCAGGGACGTGTCCAGAGCGGCAGCCGACGATGGGCGCGGTCTGGCGATGCTCGTCGACGAGGCGCAAGACCTGGCCGACGACGATCTGACGGCGATCTGCGCTGGCGCCCACGCTGCGAGCCAGGACGGGTGGGCCCTGGCGCTCGGGTTGGCCGGGCTGCCGAGCCTTCCCCGTATCCTCGCCGAAGCGAAGAGCTACTCCGAACGTCTCTTCAGCTTCTCGACCATCGGGAACCTCAACGACGCCGATGCAGGAGAGGTGCTCACCGTTCCGGCCACTGCCGAGGGTGTGACGTGGCATCGAGACGCCGTCCACTATGTGGTGAAGGCAGCCGATGGCTATCCCTACTTCTTGCAGGAGTTCGGCCAGGACACCTGGAACGCGGCGGAAGGGTCAGCCGTCACCCTCACCGACGCCAGGATCGGGGTCGCGACAGGGCGCGCTGCGCTCGACGACGGGTTCTTCCGGGCCAGGTGGGATCGCGCCACCCGCGGTGAGCAGCGGTACCTGCGGGCGATGGCCGAAGACGGAGATGCCGGCAGCGGATCGGGAGATGTCGCCAGCCGACTGGGCATGAAGATCACCAGCCTCGGACCGACCCGCTCCAAGCTCATCGCCAAGGGGCTCGTCTACGCCCCCGAGCACGGGGTCGTCGCGTTCACCGTCCCCGGTATGGCCGACTTCATCAGTCGCCAGGCCGATGGCTGAACCGCAAGCATCGCTGCCGGTGCTGGCGCCTGCCGGCTCCCACGCCGGCTCGGAAGCTATCAAGGCCAATGAGACGGGATCCGTTCAAACGTTCTGTATCAGCGCCTCCTGGGGTTCGTTGATCCACGCCACGGTCGGCAATTTCGGCGGCGTGGGTAGTTGGCAACGCCGATTGTGGACGCCTTCGTCGCGTCAGTCGTGGACCCCGGATGGCTCGGGATCCCGTGGAACCACTGGTCTAGATGAGGGCAGCGCAGTGCCGGTTCCCAACGATCCCCGCGTCTTTGTGCCTCCACCGCCTTAGATAGCCCTCCACGTTGGTCGGCAGCCTGGAGGGTCCGCGCCGGAGGGTGGTCCCGGCTCTAAGGTGAGCCGGGCATGCTCCCCTACGCCGCCGAGCACTTCACTGTCGAGGAGGAGGACATCCTTCGGCGTTACGTGACGAACCTCGACCGTCCGGTGTTCGCCCTGGTCAACCTGCCCGAGGTCGTCAAGGGCGCGCTGTTCGCCCGGTACTCCCGCTCGTCCAAGAGCCTGCGCCGCCTCTTCCTCGACGAGTTCGTCGGTGAGCTCGACGTGACCGGGGACGCCGGAGTCGACGCCACCACGGGCCTGCGCCGGGCCGAGGAGCTCTACGACCGAGTCTTCCTCGAGTACGGCGACGACTCGGTGGCCCAGCTCGGCGGCGTGCACCTGGCCTGCGAACAGGCTTCCAACCTCCTGACCAAGGTGCTCGAGCGAGGTCGGCTGATGTCGTACCTCGAGCAGTCGACGCGCTACATCGGCTACGACGCCCGGCTTCCCACCGGTCACTACCGGTACTACCGAGACCCCCACCTGCTCGACTCACCGGTGGGCGCCCGCTACGTGGGGGCGATGGACCGGATGTTCGACAGCTATGCGCAGGTGCTGGGCGACGTCCAAGGGTGGTTGGCGGCACGTCACGCCCCCGGTGCCGACGACACCGACCTTGCCTTCCGGCGTGCCGTGCGAGCAAAGGCGCTCGACGTCGTGCGGGGACTGCTGCCGGCGGCCTCGTTGTCCAACGTGGGGATCTACGGCACCGGGCAGTCCTACGAGCACCTGGTGCTCCGGCTTCGTTCCCATCCGCTCCCCGAGGCGCGCCAGTACGCGGAGCTCGTCCTCGAGGAGCTCCGCAAGGTCATCCCGTCGTTCGTCCAGCGGCTGGATCGTCCCGAGCGCGGCGGGCGCTGGATCTCTTACCTCGAGGAGACGAGACGCCGTACGGACGAGGTGGTGGCCCGGATCTTCCCCGACCTGTTGCCCGACGCAGACGAGCATGCTCCTGGTCCGGCTGGGGCACCCTCGGTGACCCTGGTCGACTTCGACCCCGACGGCGAGGAGAAGGTCCTGGTCGCCATCTGCGCTGCTCACCTCGACCGACCCGAGGCGGAGGTCGCCTCGGCGGTCCAACGCCTGAGCTCCGACGAGCGCCGGGCGGTCTTCGAGGCGTACGTGGGCGAGCGGAGCAACCGGCGTCATCGACCGGGGCGGGCCTTCGAACGTACCGCGTACCGCTTCGAGGTGGTGACCGACTACGGCGCCTTCCGCGACCTGCAGCGCCACCGGATGCTCACCGTCGAGTGGCTGCCCCTCGGCGTCCACCTCGGCTACGAGGTCCCCGCGGAGATCGTCGACGCCGGTCTGGAGGGCGACTACGTGGCCTCGATGGAACGGTCGCGCCGGCTCTTCGAAGAGCTCCACCCCGTGTTCCCCCTCGAGGCGTCCTACGCCGTGGCGCTCGCCTACCGAGTTCGCTACACGCTGCAGCTGAACGCTCGTGAAGCCATGCACGTGATCGAGCTGCGCTCCGGTCCCCAGGGGCACGCCGGCTACCGCTGGGTCGCCCAGGAGATGCACCGCCAGATCGCCGAGCGGGCCGGTCACCGCCTGTTGGCCGAGGCCATGGCGTTCGTCGACTACGGCGGTCACGAGCTCGGACGGATCGACGCCGAGCGGGACGCCGAGCGTCGCCGCCAGGTCCGGGGCCCGGTCGCCCCGGGCTGACGGCTCCCATCGATGACACGGACACGTCTCTGACCAGGAACGTTGCCCGAAACACCAGGCCAGGGCCGCTGTGAACCATTTGACTGCACCCGGGGTTCCTGGCCTATCGTCGGCGGGTTCCGTCGTCCCCGGAGCGGCGCAGCGGTACGAGTGCTCTTGCCCGGGGGGAATGCGGTGAGAGGCGGAGAAAAGGCCCGGGGGCTCGAGTAGAGAACGTCCCCCCGAGGCTCGCCGGCCGAGGTGCCGGAGAGTGCGGGGGAATGGTGCCAAAGAGCCCCTGGGCTGGACCGCCTGACGCACGGCGGCGTGCCCGCCCGAGTGTCGTGGGAGCGGTCGTGACGGCTCGTCGAGGTCGAGCCTGCGGGTGGGACCAGGAAGCCGGGGAACCGTGCACGGTGTCGCGAGCGAACCGTCTATGCTCCCGGCGAACTCACCACTGAAGGGCGGCCATGCCACACGATCTGGACGAAGTCGACGAGCCCGACGCACTGGTCGACGACGATCTCGAGGTCGAAGACGACCTGGGTGTCGACGAGCCCGACGAACTGGTCGTCGTCGATGACGACGACGACGACCTCGGCGTCTCGACCGACCTGCTCGACGATGACGACGAGGACGAGGACGAACCAGCTCCGGTAGCGGCGAAGGCCGACGAGGACGACGACGAGGAAGAAGACGAGGACGAAGACGAGGTCGAGGCGAGCCTCGACGTCATCTTGAAGGAACGGCTGGTCGTCGAGGAGGTCGAGGACGACGAAGACGAGCTGACCGAGGTCGACGAGCGCTCGGACGGCGTCGAGCGTGTCCTGCCCAAGCAGCCCGGTGAGTTCGTGTGCCGGTCGTGCTTCCTCGTCAAGCATCCGAGCCAGTTGGCCGACGCCACCCGGATGCTGTGCCGGGACTGCGTGTGAGGCCGAGGTCGGGGACGGAGGGAACCGTGGGTGACGAGGTACCGGTGAGGGGACCGGCAGAGGCGGGTGGAGCCGAGCGTCTGCTCGAGGTGCTGGTCTACGCGCCGGTCGGTGCGGTGCTGTCCGCCGCCGAGGAGCTGCCGCACTGGAGGGAGCGGGGGCGCAAGGCCGTCGCCGGTCAGGTGGCAACGGCCAGGGTCGTCGGCGAGCTGGCCGTGCGGTTCGGACGACGTCGTCTTGACGAGGCGGTGGCGTCGTGGGCGACCTCGGCGAGCGAGCAGGCGCCCGGAAGGACGGACCGCGGTGGGGACGAAGCTGTCGAGCAGGCTCCCGTGGCCACTGTCACGGCGCCTGTCGGCCAGGATGTCGGGGGAACCACGGGGAGGACCGTGGGTGCTACCAGGAGGTCGGTGAGTGCTACCGGGAGCGCCACCTTCGCACCCAAGGCTGCCGCCGGGCCTCGTGCGTCGCACGTGCCGCCGGTCGGGTCGCTTGCCATCCCGGGGTTCGACACCTTGTCGGCGTCCCAGGTCGTCCCACGGCTCGACGGGTTGGGTCGGGCCGACCTGGTGGCCGTACGCGCCTACGAGGCGGCACACCGACGGCGCCGGACCGTCCTCGGCCGAGTCGACCAGCTGCTGGCCGAACGCGCCTAGGTCGCCGGGGTGTACCCGGGCGCCGACGTGGGGTGGTGAGGTGGAGATCGTGGTCCGCCGCGTGGAGCGCGGCGACGTCGCCGCCGTTGCCGACCTTCTCGACGGGCTTGTCGGCGAGCTGACCGCGGCCCGGGGCGGCCCCGAGGTCCTCCGCGATCACCTCGACCTGGTCCGGGCTGCGGCGCGGGGCGATCTGACCCTGCTGGGACGGGACCCCACGGAGCCCTCGGACGGGCGACGGCTGGTCGTCGGGACCATCGACGGCGTCGTCGTCGGGATGGCGTCGGCGCGCTACCAGCTGACGACGGAGGGCCGACGAGGGGTCGTCGACTGCTGCTACGTCGAACCGGGGGCCCGACGAGTGGGGGTCGGCGAGGCGCTCCTGGCCGACGTGGTCGGGTGGCTCGGCCGGACCGGGTGCGACGCGGTCGACGCCGCCGTCCTTCCGGGCCGACGGGACGGGAAGAGCCTGTTGGAAGCTACCGGGTTCAAGGCCCGCCTGATCGTGATGCACCGGCCGCTATAGGGAGCTGAAGTGGCCGGCAGGGAGCCGGGACCGACCGTGTCAGCGGCGCCTGGTCCCCGGAAGCCCCGGACCGAACGCGGGAGCCGCCGTCAGCGCCCTGGGGCGCGGTGTTCTGGGAGCGAGGCTCAGCCGACGCGACGACGGGGCGCGCCGGCAGGTCGCCCGGCACCGACCCGGCGAGGGCCCGGCGGTGGTGGGATCGGAATGCCCAACAGGCGAGCCAGCTCGGGAACCGCCCCAGCGGCGTTGCGCGCTGCCGCCAGCACCCGCTCGTCGGCCCCGGCGGGGAGGCCGGCGGGCTTGACCGAACGGCGGACCGGGGTTTCGAGGACGGTCTCGAGGACGGCGAGCCAGGCGTCGGGTGATGCCTCCGGACTGAGGGCACCGCCGGCTGCCTCGGCCAACCGGACGGCGAGCTCGGCGGGGAGGCGCGTCGCCGGCTCGGGTGAGCGAACCGACGCCTGGAGAGCGTCACCGACTCGGCCGTCGTCGAGGGCGGTGGTGATCCGGCCTATCCACCGCTCCCGGAGCGCCGTCACCCGGGCATCGAGCTGTGCTCGCAGTGCGGCGGCCAGCTCGCGACCTTCCTCGTCGAGGATGACGGTGGAGGACGCCGCCACCAGGGAACGCAGCTCGCGCAGCGGTAGGTCCTTGTCGGTGGCGCGCGCCATTGCTGCCCGGTCCTTCCACGTGGCCAGGTTGACGACGGGCAGGAGGCGTTCGGCCATTGCGAGCAGGGGCGCTGCGCTGACTTCGGCCCGGCCGTCGGCGCGGGCGCGGGCGTTCTGCTCCTCGATGGCCTGCCGGACGGCGGGGATCCCACCCCGCAGGAGCTGCTCGGCGACCGGGAGCTCCTCGGGTTGCAAGGCGGCGAGGGCGGCGTTGCGGTGGACGGTCGAGGCTGCCGGCTGTGACCGGCCCGCCGGCCCGCCACGCCCAGGTCTGCGGTCAGGTCGCTCACTGCGGCCCGGTCGCCCGCTCCCGCCCTGCGGGGAACGGGCAGCTGACTGGCGGCGTCGGCCGTCGCCAGTGCGGCCGTCGCCAGTGCGGCCGTCGCCAGTGCGGCCGGCTGGGCCACCCCGGGGTCTGGTGCTCCGGCGGTCCCCTCGACCCTTGGGCGCCAGGACGACGTTCACGTCAGGGCCGGAGCGCGGCGTGCCGAGCACCTCGATGCGGTCGACCGGGCGGCTCTCGTCCTTCGCCCGCTTGGGGGCGAGCGCCAGGACGGTGGTGCCGTCGAGAGTGGTCTCGACCTCGGCGCGCAGGACGGTCCCGGGTGTCGTGCCGTCGGGCACCAGCGCGGCGACGACGGTGCCACGGGGCTGGCGGGCCCCCGCGGCGCGCCACGTCCACGCGTCGGGGGAGACCTGGGCGGTCAGCTCGATGTCGATGCGGTGGGCCATACCAGCCGACACGCTAGTGCGGTCGGAGGGTGCCCCGGGCACGCTGCGGCGTGCCATGCCCGAAAGGCGGTCCCGACCGCGGTCTGTCACGCACGTGTCGAGTCGCCAGGCGGGCGGAGCGGGGGGCAGGCTGCCGGCGGTTGCCCGGTCGTGGCCGCGTCGGCCAAGGTGGGCACCATGAGCGACGACCAGCCACAGAGCGCCGCCGGACCGGCTTCGGCGGCCGTCGCCGCCGGCCCGCCGAAGGTGCCGACCCGTCGGGTGGCGGTGGTGACCTGTATGGACGCCCGGATCGACCCGCTGGCCGCGTTGGGGTTCGAGCTGGGCGACGCCCACGTGATCCGCAACGCCGGTGCTCTCGTCACCGACGACGTCCTGCGATCGCTGGCCATCTCGCAGGCTTTCCTCGGCACCCGGGTCGTCGTCGTGCTGGCGCACACCGACTGCGGGCTGTGCGGGCTCGACGAGGACGGGTTTGCCGACGAGCTCACGGCGCGGGCAGGTGAGCGGCCGGCGTGGTCACCTGGGTCCTTCGTGGACGTCGACGCGTTCGCCGAGGAAGGTGCCGAGCGGGTGCGCCGATGTCCGTTCCTCCGCTACACCGACGACGTGCGGGCCGCGGTGTTCGACGTGTCCACGGGCCAGGCCCGTCCGACGGCAAGGGTCGCGCACGGATGAGGGGAACTCGGGCCCAGCCGGCGGCCGTCAGCGGAGAACGGACGGGGACGGGCAGCTCGGGGTCGGAGTCGCTCGGTGGGTCGGAGTCGCTCG
>JBMFXC010000049.1:12935-20024 GCA_049964655.1 Acidimicrobiales bacterium | reverse complement strand
CCCGACGACCACCGTGCCCCCGGCACCCGACGACCACCGTGCCGTCGCCACCCTACGACCACCGTGCCCCCGGCACCCTACGACCAACGCACCCTACGACCAACGATCGTCTCAGAGAGGGACCGCCGCACGCTCGTCCTGGGCTGATCGCCCCGCTGGTCCGGTACGATCGGCGCGGCATGACCCTGCCTCCCCCACCGTCGGCCGACACCCCGAGCCTGCCCGGCGAGCCCGCCCACGACGAGGGCCGCGACCCGGTCACCGAGGCACGGCACCCCGGCCCCGGTCGAGGACCGGCCATGCTGGTGGTGGCGCTGGCCACGGCCATCGTCCTCGTCTTCGGGATCGCCTCGGCACTTGCGTCGGGGGGAAGTGCTCCACAAGTGCTCCGCTCCGTCACCCTCCCGAGCGGCACATCGGTCGGGCTGGAGCAGGGGGCCACCGCCCTGCGCACCGCCGTGACCGGTGGCCAGCCGCCGAGCGACATCCTCGGCGCCATCGCCGTTCCGGCCGGCTCGGTCCACCTCTTCACTGCCGACGAAGGCCGGCTGACCTCCCACTACGACCAGACGATCACCTTCACCTCCCGGCTCTCCCAGAACGAAGTCGTCTCCTTCTTCCAGGTGGTCCTGCGCCGCTACCACTGGCGGATCGCCTTCAGTGGACCGGGCACCGACCAAGGCATCACCGGCACCGAGGTCATCGGCGAGAAGGCGAGCGCAGACGGCTACTACTGGGAGCTGGGCGCGATCGTCTCGCCGACCACCCCGACCGGTACGACGCCCTTCGCCCTCGTCTTGTTCGAGGTGCCCCAGACGGACTGACCGACCTCGTCCGACGACGAGCCAACCCCGACCGAGGTCTCCTCGTACCGGGCATCGTCGCCGGGAGCCTCCGACTGGCGGAGCAGCCAGGCCCACAGCGCCAGGTTGGCCGGGTAGAGCAGGTAGCCGACCCGCGTCGCCGGGGCGAGCACGATGGCCGCCAGCATCAACCCTGCGCATAGCCACGCCAGGTCGGCTGGGCGACGAGGCGGATGCCGCCAGAGGATCCAGAGCACGAAGGCTGCCCCGAGCGCGGCAACCGTGACGACGTAGGGACGGTGGATACCGGGGAACGCCGAGACCAGCAGGTGTCCCGGCAAGGCGCTGGCCGCCGGGGACGCCACGCCGGCGAGGCCCAGCGGGAACCGGACCACGTTGTCGACGAAGGCGGCTGGGTTCTGCAAGGCGAGCGGGACGACCACGGGGACGACCACGGCAGCGACGGCAACGACGTAGCGCCCGACGGCGCGCCGACCGCTCCGGTCGAAGGTCACCCACAGGGCCAAGAGCACGAGCGGCCACGCCGTGAACTTGAGGGAGGCCGCCGCTCCCATGGCAAGCCCGGCGAGCACCGGCCGACGACGCTGGAGCGCGACCAGCCCGAGGAGCATCAGCGCCACCACCGGCATGTCGTCCCCACCCGTCGCCAACGGGAGCGCGGCGGTGGGCAGGATGGTGAGCGCCTGGGCTGCCCGCAGCCGTGCGTCGCTCTTCGGACGAAGGCGCGAGAGGGCGAAGAGGCTGACCGCAGCAGTGAAGACGAGGAACTGGAGGCGGGCATCGGTGAGGCGCGCCTCGACCTTGCTGCCGGCCGAGAACCCGAAGAGGATCATCCCCGGCAGGTAGGGGTAGTAGAGCTCGTAGACGGGCTCCGCGCTCTGGTGGATCAGGATCCGCCCGTTGCGGTCGACCACCTGGTAGGGGTCCTTGCCCGCGTCGGCTCGCACCCCGGCATGCTCGACGACCAGCACCTCGGGCTGGACGTGTGCGGCGGCGTTCCCCTGCGATGCCCACACGACCTCGAGGCCCAACGGTACGAGCGTCGCCCCGACCAGCACCACCACGAGGGCGGTGGCTCTCGCCCAGCGGATCGCCCGGTCGTTCCACCACCACCACCGGGCCATCACCCCGGTGCCGAGTGCCGCGGCGGCATACGGCCCCACCGCCATGGCACCCCACTGCCGATAGAGGGGAATGCCGGCGAAGAGCAGGGTGCCGAGCGCGAAGACTGCCGACAAGCCGTAGGCGATGACGTCGCGCTGGAGCGGGGACGTGGCCCGCAACCAGGCCACCGGCCGCCCGAAGCGACCACGGGGACGGCCGCCCCCACCATCGAGGACCGCCACGCCCCCTCCGTCCGGCGCCGTCGGGACCATCGGGCACGAGCTCTGGCTACCACTCGCCACGAGCCACCCTACCCCGACAACTCCGTCACGAGGATGCATCGGGTCCGACTGACCCGGGTCCCATGCCGAAGAGCTCGTCGTAGAAGTCGAGCTCGGCCGAGACGCACCGCTCGAGGCTGTCGGCCCGGCGAACACCGTGGCCCTCGCCGACCAGTTCGATCAGCCGGACGTCGACGCCGGAGCCAGCCGCCCGTCGGGCGAAGGCGCGCACGTGGGCGGCAGGGACCACCGGGTCCTCGGTGCCCTGGAGCAGGAGGACCGATCCCCGGAGCCGTTCCGGATGACGCAGCGGCGAGCGCTCCTCGTAGCGGGCCCGCTCTGTCGCCAACGGACCGACCAGCCAGTCGAGGTAGTGCGACTCGAAGTCGTGCGTGTCCGCGGCGAGCGCCTCGAGGTCGGTCACCCCGTACCACACCACCGCTCCGCCCAAGGCGTCGTCCCGACTGAGCGCATTGAGCGCGGTGAGGCCACCCGCGCTGGTGCCGCGGACGGCCATCCGGTCACCGTCCACCCAGCCCAGCGCCGCGAGCCCCCGGGCGAACGCCACGCAGTCCGCCGCGTCGGCCACCCCCCACGCATGGTGGAGCGCCTGCCGGTAGGCGCGTCCATGTCCGCTGCTCCCCCGGTAGTCCACCGCCCCCACCGCGAGCCCCCGGCTCGTGCACGCCTGGACCAGCGGATCGAAGCCCGGGTCGACCCCTCCGGTCGGACCCCCGTGGCAGAAGAGCACCAGTGGCGGCGGCAGACCACGCCGTCGCCGCCCACGGGGAGTGAAGAACAGTCCGGGCAGCGGGCCTTCCGGCCCCTCGACCACCACCGCCCTCCAGGGAGCGACCAGCGCTGGCGACCACGGGACCGGCGGCTGGCGCGAGGCACGGCAGCGTTCGCCTCCTGACGCCGCCACCGCCACCACGACCGCTGCCTCGTGCGGCGTTGCCCCGAGCACACCGACCTCGTCCCCACCGAGCAACGCCACGCCCTCGATGGCCACGCATGGCTGGGCAACCGCCTCGAGCCTCCAGGCCGCCGTGGAGCGCACCGGTGACGGCGGCGCGCCTGGCGGTGTGGTCGCCTCCGGCAGAGCCTCGGGAACGAGTCGCACGAGCTGGTCGACACCGCCCGCTCGCATCCGGCACACCACGCTCCCGTCGTCGAGATCGACCGCCGTACGCTGGCCGAGAGCCCAGTCGGGGGCGTGGAACTCCGACCTGGTGCCCAGCGGCACCATCGGGACGGCCGGTCCCGCCAGCCGAAGCGGCGCCCCGGGGACGCCTCCGGCTTCGTCGGAAACCGCCGCCACGTACGGCAGCCACCAGCCGCTCCGGTCCCACATCCACGACAGGCTCCCGTCGGGCCGCCAGCGTGGCTGCCCCACCGACGACCCGGGCTCGTCGACCAACGGGGCGAGGCCGCCGAGGACAGGGGCGCCATCGCTCTCGCGTCCGAACCGTGCAACCCAGAGGGCCGAGTGGTCCCAGGGAAGGTCGGGGTGCCGCCAGGTCACCCACACCACGAGCGAACCGTCCGGCGACAGCCGGGGAGCGGCGACGAAGGAACCGTCGTCGACGAGCACGCTCCGGCGGGGAGGGCCGTCTGTGGCCAGGGCGACCAGCCGGTGAGCCACCCGACCCGCCCCGTGCTCCTCTTCCACCGCCAGCACCCAGGCCGAAGGGCCGATCTGGAGGTCCCCGTACCGTCGGCGTCCCGGCCCGTCGGCCTCGGGCGAGCATCGGCGCCGTCGAACCTGATCCCCTCGACCATCCAGCCGATAGACCTGCTGGTCGTCGGCATCCACCACGACGAGGGCCCCGTCGAGACAGACGAACGCGCCTCCGCCGTACTCGTGGACCCGACTGCGCACACTGGTCCCCAAGGGGGACGCGTCGGCAGCAGGCTCGCCGGGACGCCACCGGACCACGACGTTGCGCCCCGCCTCCACGGGGCGGGACTCCAGCCAGTAGAGGGCACCACCATCCGCGACCAGGTCGTGCACCGATACCCGGGATGCCGCTACGGCAGCCGGCGAGAACGGAGATGCGCTCGCGACGGCGGCATCGCTCTCGGCTCGTCCACGGGGCACGTCCACCGAGTCGGTACGGTACCCGCGAGTCGGTACGGTACCCACATGACGCCTTCTGGAGACCTCACCATCCCGACGTCGCCCTTTCCCGCCTACGTGGTCTCGCGTCACGAAGGCGAGCTGACCCAGAAGGTGACGACCCTCGAGCTCTCCGATCTCCCCGACGGTGACACCGTGGTCCGCGTGGACTGGTCGGCGGTCAATTACAAAGACGGCATGGTGGCCACACCCGGCAACCGGGTAGCCCGCGCCGACGTGCTGGTACCAGGCGTCGACGCGGCCGGCACCGTGGTGGAGAGCGCCGCGGTGGCTCCGGGCACCCGCGTGGTGGTCCACGGGTACGACCTCGGTGTCGGTCGGCATGGAGCCTTCGCCCGCTACCTGCGCGTGCCGCACACCTGGGTCGTCCCGCTCCCGCCCGGACTGAGCACCCGGCATGCCGCCCTCATCGGAACGGCCGGGTTCACGGCCGCCCTGTCGGCACGTCGTCTCGCCCAGGGGGGTGTGGCGCCAGGGGACGGACCCGTCCTCGTCACCGGGGCGTCAGGGGGCGTCGGGTCGATGGCCGTGGCGCTCCTTGCCCGGCGTGGCTACTCCGTGGTGGCCAGCACCGGCAAAGCGGACGAGCACGACTACCTGCGCTCCCTGGGTGCCTCCTCGGTCGTCGGCCGTGACCTCCTCGAGCGTCCCGAACGCGTCCTCGGCCCCGAACGTTGGTCCGGAGCCGTCGACTGCGTGGGCGGGAAGGTGCTCGCCGCCGTCCTGCGGAGCATGCGCTACGGCGGGGTCGTCGCCGCCAGCGGACTGACCGGGGGGTCCGAGCTGTCCACCACCGTCTACCCCTTCATCGTGCGAGCCGTCTCCCTGGTCGGCATCGACACGGTCCAGACGCCGATCGACGAGCGCGTCGTCGTCTGGTCCGACCTCGCCACGGCGTTCGACGTCGAGACGCTGGACGCCATGGTGGCCAAGGAGGTGGGCCTCGACGGACTGAGCGAGGCACTGGCCACCATCATCGCCGGCGGGGTCCGGGGCAGGATCCTCGTCCAGCCGGGCCGATGAGCGCCGTCGTCCGCGGCAACCTGGAGTCGTCGGTGATCAGCCCGCAGCGGGAGCCATGGTGACGGCTTCGGCCCCCGTGGTGAGGAACACCGGCGACACGACCATGCGTCCGTGATCGCACGGGGCCAACCGTGAGCTCACGACGTCGTGCCCGTAGGCGTCCGGCGGGGTGACGAGGAGGGAGGCGGCCGGCGCGCAGGTCGTCTCGCCGCCGACCGGTACGTCGGTGTAGCCGATGTTGAAGGCCACCGACAACCCCGAGGTGAGGACGACCGTCGACGGCGACATCGACGTGAACGGGAACGTCCCACCCCTCACCACGGTGGTCGGCAGGGGCGAACCGCCTGCACCGAGGAGCTGGAGCCCGGGGTAGCCGACCAGCGTGCACGCCCCAGTGGCAGTGCTGCGCAGGGTGACGGTGACCTCGACAGTCCCTGCCGCCGCCGACGTTCCTTCGATCGCCGGGACAAGCGCAGCGCTGCGGCACCGGACCGGTCCCGAGGTCGTCGTGCTGGTCGTCGAGGGCACGGTCGTCGACGGAACCGTCGAAGAGGTGGAGGTGGTCGATGGCGCCGTGCGCCGGGCAGCGGCAGATGGCTCCCTGCTACCCGACGAGCAGGCAGCAAGCACCAAGCCGGCCACCACGAGACCGGCGCCCCAGGCGGCTGGACGGCACAGACGGGAACGTCTCAGGACGAGAAGTCCTCCGGTCGGATCGTGTCGAGGAACTGGCGGAACTCCCCGACCAGCTCGTCGGGTGTCACGTCCTCGCCGTCGGCATCCTCGTCGGACTCGTCCTCCGTCGCCAGCAGGATGCCTTCAGCGTCCATCAGCTCGTCGGCCACGAACAACGGCGAGCCGGTCCGAACCGCCACAGCCACCGCGTCCGAGGGACGCGACGAAACCGTGATCTCGTGACCCGCCTGGTCGAGCACGATGTCCGCGAAGTAGGTGGACCCCCGCAGCTCGGTCACCACCACTCTCGCCACCGTCGCTCCCAGCGCCTCGAGTAGCTCGCAGATGAGGTCGTGCGTCATCGGCCGTGGTGTGTCCATGCCCTGCAGGGCGAACGCGATCGCCGTCGCCTCGGGCGCTCCGATGAAGATCGGCAGCGTCCGTCCCACACCCTCCGATTCCTGCAACAGCAGGACCGGGGTGTTCGACTGGAGGTCGACCCGCACGGCGCGTAGGCGAACTTCGACCATGTTTGCAATGTAGCCGGATGGGACGTCGCTCAGCTCGCGACGTCCGGGGGTGGTCGGAGGGCTCGTCACGACGTGACGGCGTCGTGCCCGAGGAGAGCGACGAGTGCCTGGTGCATCAGCTCGGTGCGCAGGGCCTGGCCCAAGCGTGCCAGCTCGGCGGCGGTGGCGGCGGCCCGGCTCCGGGCCTCGGGGTTCCGCTGGCGCAGGAGTGGCAGGACCACCTGCTCGACGAACCCCGCCTCCCGCTCCGTGGCGTGCTTGTAGAGCCGCAGGTGGCGTGGTTCGATGCCGAAGGCGGCGAAGGCGACCGCCAGCTTGGCAACGGCCAGCGCCGCCTCGTCGAAGTACTCGACACCCCCGAGGACGACCGGCGAGATCAGGCCGAACTCCCGAAGCTGACCGACCATCACCGGGTCGGCTCCCGCGGCAGTGGCCAGCTCGTCCGCCGTCAGGCCCACCCCAGCAGGCACCGACGTGGCAGTCGGGAGCGGCACCGGTTCGGCCACGGGACC
>JBMFXC010000049.1:12448-12835 GCA_049964655.1 Acidimicrobiales bacterium | reverse complement strand
TGCGGACCCACCTGCGGACCCACCTGCGGACCCACCTGCGGACCCACCTGCGGACCCACCTGCGGACGACAACTCGTCGACCGGGCCTGTCACCCACGGCCCGGCGCTGCCGTTCGGTCGCTCCCGGGTCGCCTCGTTCCCCATCGGGCTCGGGCCGATCGGCGGGTGCTGCCCCGCCCCTTCGGAGCCTTCGGCACGCAGGCTCGGGATGCCTGGGTGGCTCGGCAAGGAGGCGGACGGATCACCGTGATCGAGGGTCGCCGCGGTGACGGGCGGGCGGGCGCGAGCATCGTTCGGCGCCACCGGCGTCGCGACTTCGACCCCTGCGCCATCCGGGGACCCGTCGTCGACGGAGGGTCGGCCGACAGCGGGTCGACCGACAGGGGG
>JBMFXC010000049.1:0-12348 GCA_049964655.1 Acidimicrobiales bacterium | reverse complement strand
GACCTCGGCACCCGAGCCGTTCGCCGCACCGACCCCGACCTCGGCACCCGAGCCGGCTCCGTCCACCGAGGATGCTGCCCTCGTCGGGACGGGAGCGTCGGCCGGGGCCGTCGACCCCCCGGCCGCCTCCCGCTCCTCCAGACGGTCCTTGATCACCTTGAGCGGGAGGAAGTGCTCACGCTGCTGGCGGAGCACCCAGCGCAGCCGCTCGACGTCGGCGTCGTAGAACTTCCGGTAGCCCGAGGGCGTGCGCTCGGGGTTGACGAGACCCTGGCTCTCGAGGAACCGGATCTTCGAGATGGTGACGTCGGGGAACTCCTGGCGAAGCAGCGTGAGGACGTCGCCGATCGACAGGTAGGAGCGCCCGCTCACCGCGCGCCGTCGTCGGGCCACGGCTCGTCGAGCCCCGCCGCCACCGTCGTCATTCACCCACCGCCGAGAGGAACACCAGTTTGAACTTGCCGACCTGCACCTCGTCGCCGCTGGCCAGCTCGACGTCCTCGATCCGTTCGCGGTTGACGTAGGTCCCGTTCAACGAACCGAGGTCTTTGAGGCGCGTCGTTCCCCCTTCGGTGACGAACTCGGCATGACGCCGCGACACCGTGATGTCGTCGAGGAAGATGTCGCTTTCGGGATGACGTCCCACCCGCACGACCGGCGTGTCGAGGACGAAGCGGGTCCCCGCCTGCGGCCCGTGCTTGACCACCAACATCGGTGCCGTACGGGGAAGTTCGAGGATCCCGACCGACGAATCGTCTTCGATGACGTCCGACAGGTCCTCGACGGGCTGCACGGACACCGTGGTCTCCGGGTCCGAGATCACCAGCGCGGCGCCACAGGCCGAGCAGAAATTCACCCCGGGGGGGTTCCGATGGCCGCACTGGTGGCAGAACACGTCCCCCACGGTAGCCGCGACCGACCGGCGGGCCCCGACCGGCCCGGACGGTTCGTCCGGATGCACCACCCCCGCCCTCGACGGTGCCGACACCATTGGCTCAGCCGTCGACCAGTGCCCGGTAGGCAGCAGCGTCGAGGAGGTTGTCCACGGTCGACGGATCGCTCGGCCGCAGCTCGCAGATCCAGCCGTCACCATAGGGATCGCTGTTGAGCAGCTCCGGCCGCTCGGCCAGGGAGGTGTTCACGGCGAGAACCTCGCCGCCCACCGGCGCGTAGACCTCGGAGACCGATTTCGTCGACTCGACCTCGCCGAGGGGACCGCCGGGCTCGACCGTCGCTCCCACCGCCGGCACGTCTACGAAGACGACGTCTCCCAGTGCATCCTGGGCGTAGTCGGTGATACCGACGCGCACGCGGTCACCGGCAACCCGAACCCACTCGTGGTCTGTTGAGTATCGGAGGTCTTCGGGGGTGTCCATAGCGGGGACCCTACCTGACGACACGTCGCCTTCGCCGAGGCTGCAGGCCATGGTCCACCAGTGGCCGAAAGACGACAGGTGACACCCCTGCTGCTCCTGGTCGGGACGTCCGGACGGGCTCCTCAGCGCAGCAACTGGCGGAGCAGGACGGCCAGCTCTTGGACGCGCACACCCGCCTGACCGTCGGTCGGTGCCTCGGCCCAGATATGGGTCATCGGCTCTTCGGGATCGGGGATGACGAGCACCCAGCCGTCCCCGTCCACCACCTTGATGCCGTCGACCAGGACGAGCTCGCGCCCGTGGAAGCGCTCCATGAGGGTCCGCATCACCATGCCCGTCCGCTCCCAGGGGGTGTGGACGGCCTGGTGGGCGATGTGCACGGCCGGGAGGCCGGTCACCACGTCCGAGAGCATCCGGCCCGAGCCGGTGAGGAGCCCGAGCAGGTGCACGAGCGTGGCAGCCGCATCGAAGGCCGGCAGCACGCCGGGAAAGATGAACCCCCCCGCCTGGCTGGCGGCCAGCACGACGCCGGCTTCACCCGCCAGCTCCATCAAGTGCGCGGCCGAGAGCTTCGTCCAGGCGATCTCGGTCCCCGTCCGTCGGCAGATCTCCTCAGCCGCTCGA
The DNA here is from genome assembly GCA_049964655.1 of Acidimicrobiales bacterium. Classification (GTDB taxonomy): domain Bacteria; phylum Actinomycetota; class Acidimicrobiia; order Acidimicrobiales; family RAAP-2; genus JAJZJT01. The sequence goes on along the minus strand of JBMFXC010000049.1, from coordinate 10,348 downwards.
CCGACCGCCACAGGTAGCGCCACCCGCTTCCCTGGGTCGTCCTCGGTCACCAGGGTCACCATGACGAGCAAGGCCTCGTCGTCGGTCAGGACGTGCCCCTGGTCGTCGACCAGGGTGATGCGCTCACCGCCAGGGTCGATGACCGCCCCGAGGTGTGCTCCCGACGCCCGCACCAGCTCGGCAACCCGCGCCGCCGCGGCATCGCGGTCGAAGCCGACCACGCTCGCCGTGCTGGCATAGGGGTTGACGACGAGCACTTCGGCGTCCAGCTTGGCCAGCAGGTTGGGCATCACGAAGCTCGCCGTTCCGAACGAGTAGTCGAGGACCAGCTTGAGGCCGACGTCGTGGGCCCGGGTGAGGTCCACCGATTCAACCAGGGCCGCCGTGTAGTACTCGAGTGCCCGGGCCGGGTAGCCGATGTCGCCGATGTCGCGGGCGGCGACCCGGCGGAAGTCCTCCCGATAGTAGAGGCGCTCGATCTTCCGCTGCGTCGACTCGTCGAGGTCGACCCCGTTGTCGTCGACGAACCGGACGACGACGGTCTGGGGATCTGCAGGATCGAGACGGACCGTCACCCCTCCGAGGCTCCGTGACGTCCTGACCTGGAAGCGTGTCACGGGCACCGTGGCGGCCTCGAGATCGTCGACGTTCACACCGGCCGCGTTGCAGCCGACCATGATCGCCCGTTTGAGCACCCGTGCAGCCCGGCTCGTGTCCCGCGAGACGCTGACGGTGCTCCCCTTCTCGAGGGTTGACGCCCAGGCCATCGACAACCGGACGGCCAGCTCCGGCGAGATGTCCACGTTGGCAAGGCCGGCAACGCCGTCACGACCGAAGAGCGAGCGGGCGCCACGCGACTCCCACACGATCGAGGAGTTGACGATGGCCCCGGCTTCGACCGTCTTGAACGGGTAGACCTTGACGCCGCTGCGGAGCTCGGCGTGGGCGCCGACAAAGCACGATTCACCGAGGACCACGCCTTCCTCGCACCGGGCGCCCGGCCGCAGGTCGGCGCCGCGGCCGAGCACGCTCCCTTCGATGCGAGCGCCCGGCCCCAGGTAGGCGTTGTCGTGCACGACCGACCGCTCGATGATGGCGTTCTCGCCGACTTTCAGGTTTCGACCGAGCGTGCAGTAGCTGCCGAGATGTGCGCCCGGTCCGACGATGCTGTTGTCCCCGATGACGGCAGGCCCGTCGATGACGACCGACGGGTCTACTTCGGCCCCCTTGCCGAGCCAGACGCCCGGCCGCAGCTGGAAGCCGGCGATGTCGACCTGGACGCGGCCGTCGAGGATGTCCTGGTGGGCGCGGAGGTAGGCGTCGATCGTGCCGACGTCTTCCCAGTAGCCCTCGGTGACGAAGCCGCACAGCAGTCGGCCCGCCTCGAGGACGGCAGGAAAGGTCTCACCCGAGAAGTCGACCGGGCGACCTTCGGGGATGAAGTCGAAGATCTCCGGCTCGAGGACGTAGACGCCGGTGTTGATGGTGTCGCTGAAGACCTGGCCCCACGTCGGCTTCTCGAGGAACCGTTCGATCGTGCCGTCTTCACGGGTGATCACGATGCCGAACTCCAACGGGTTCTCGACTGCCTTCAAGGCCAGCGTGGCCAGCGCACCGCGCTCGATGTGGTGGCGCACGACCGCCGAGAGGTCGACGTCGGTGAGCACGTCCCCCGAGATGACGAGGAACCGCTCGTCGAGCTCGGCCCGTGCATTGCGGACCGAGCCCGCCGTGCCGAGCGGCGTCTCCTCGGTGGCGTACACCATGCGCACACCGAACTCGGAACCGTCGCCGAAGTAGGTGCGGATGGCGTTCGCCATGAACGCCACCGTCACCACGATGTCCTCGAAGCCGTGTTGCCGGAGCAGGTTGACGACGTGCTCCATCATGGGCAAGTTCACCATCGGGAGCATGGGCTTGGGCTGGTTCGAGGTCAGCGGGCGCAGACGCGTCCCTTCGCCCCCTGCCATGATGACCGCCTTCACCTGCTCCTCCCGTCCCGCTGGGCGCCTCGCCCGGCAGCTTCCTGCACGCGGGCCGCCCGGCCGGCGGCCAACGCCCGTCGGGCTACCGGCACGTAAGAGGCGGCCGCCACCCACGCCAGGACCAGCCCCGCCCCACCGGCGACCCAGGCGAACACGTGGAACGGCACCTGCCAGCCCGCCGTCCCGTGGCTCAACAGGAAGGCCGGGTAGGCGAACATCAAGGCAAAGGTCCCGGCCTTGCCCACCCATAGCACGTCGATGCGCGTCGCCCCGAGCGACGCCAGGGCCACCACGGCCAGGGACACGACCGCCTCGCGAGCGAGTGTCGCCGCGGCGAACCACACGGGCACCGCTCCGTGGACGACGATGGTGATGACCGCCGTTCCCACGAGGACCCGGTCGGCAACGGGGTCGAGCACCTTGCCGAGCGTGGAGACCTGGTGGAAGCGACGGGCGAGCGTCCCGTCCACCCAGTCGGTGGCGCCCAGGACGCCGAGGAGGATCGCCGCGGCACTCTGGCGCCCGGCACCGAAGAGGAGCCAGACGTAGACGGGCACGCACGCGAGGCGAACCGCGGTGACGAGGTTGGGCACCGTGAGGATCCGGGAGAGGTCCTCCCGATCGGCCCCGCCGGCCCCGGCGGCCCCAGTCATCGGCGACCTGTTGTCCGCTGGCAGCACACCGCTCTCCGGCTCTGCGACGACCCGACTGGCGTCGTGGGTGCTCCCCTCCACCGGGCCGAGTCTACGAGACGTTCGCCACCTCCGAAGCGAGCACACCTCCGCCACGGCCCGAGCACGAGGACCTCGCCTCTAGGCTGTGCTCGCCGTGGACGACCCGAGGACGACCGCCCCTGAGCCCGGCTGCCGCCCCGAGGACACCGACGTGCCGGCGCCCATCGTCGGCGAGCACTCCCTGGTCAAAAGCGTCGACAGCCGTCCGGCCATCGGGCGACCCCTGATCGTCCTCTTCGCCGTGGCCTGCGGCGTGTCGGTCGCCACGCTCTACTACGCGCAGCCGCTGTTGCCCTCGGTCGCCCACTCCCTGCACGTCGGCTCAGCGACCGCAGCCCTGGTCGTCACCGCCGGCCAGGTCGGCTACGGCATCGGCCTGGCGCTGCTCGTCCCCTTCGGCGACGTCGTGGTACGACGACGGCTGGTCCCGGTGCTCCTGCTCGTCGCCGCCCTCGCCCTCGCCGCTGCCGCCGCCGCGCCCAACCTGTTCGTCCTGGCCGTGGCGATCGCTGCCGCCGGGGCCGCCTCGGTCGCCGCCCAGATCCTCGTGCCCTTCGCCGCCCACCTGGCGGACGAACGCCATCGCGGGCGGGTGGTCGGCACGGTGATGAGCGGTTTGCTGCTCGGCATCCTGCTGGCGCGGACCTTCTCGGGTGCGATCGCCCAGCTTGCCGGCTGGCGCACCGTCTACGTCGTCGCCGCGGGGATCGTGGCGGTGCTCGCCGTGGTGCTCGCCCGCACCTTGCCCGACGAGGACGACCGGCCCCCCGTCCGCTACGGCGCCCTGCTCCGCTCGGTGGTGCACCTGGTGTCGACCGAGGACCTGCTCCGCCTGCGCTCGTTGCTCGGCGCGCTGGTCTTCGCCGCCTTCAACATCCTCTGGACCAGCTTGGCCTTCCTCCTGGCCGGACCGCCTTACCACTACGACCGGATCGTGATCGGGCTGTTCGGGTTGCTCGGAGCCGGCGGAGCGCTGGGGGCGGCCTTCAGTGGACGCCTTTCGGACCGTGGGCACGAACGTCTCGTCACCACCGCTTCTCTGGTGGTCCTGCTTGCCTCGTTCGGCCTGCTCGCCCTGGGACGCAGCGAGCTGTGGGCACTGGTGGTCGGCATCGTGGCCGCCGACCTCTCCATCCAGTCCGTGCACATCCAGAACCAGCAGCTCGTCTTCGGCATCGACCCCGAAGCGCGCTCCCGGCTCAATACGGCGTACATGGTCGCCTACTTCATCGGTGGTTCAGCCGGCTCGGCCGCCACCGGAGTGGCCTACGGCGCCGGTGGCTGGAACGCCGTCGTCGTCTTAGGAGGCACCGTCTCGGCGATCGCACTTCTGGTGTGGGCTCGAGCCCAACGGCACCCCAGGGCAACGGCACCAAGCTCTTCGACCGCTCACTGACCACCTCGCGCTCGGTGCCAGTACAAGCGAACCGGTCGCCGCGGCTGCTGGTCAGCCCTCAGTCGGGGCTTCCTGGTCGGATTCCTGGTCGGCTTCGAGCTCGGCCAACAGCCGTTCGTAGCGCTGGTGCTTCTCCTCGAGGGTGGCGAGCATGGCCGCCAACCGCTCCTGCTTGCTCGCCACCACCGAACGAAGCTTGTCGTTGATAGAGGACGCCTCGAGGAGGATCTCGTGCCGACGTGCGCGGTCGGCGCGCGATCGGTACTCGAGACGGAGACCGGCGAGGTCGTCCTCTCCTCGGAGGATGTCCCGGATCTCGCCGAGGTCGAACCCCAGCAGGGACTGCAGCTCGCGAATGTGGACGATGCGCGCCACGTCGTCGTCGTCGTAGCGGCGTGCCCCCCCGCTCGAGTGGCCCGAGGGCACCAGCAGCCCGAGCTCCTGGTACCACCGCAAGGTCCGTGCAGACACCCCGGCCCGCTCGGCCGCTTCCCCGATGGGCACGAGCCGACCAGCCTGACCGGCACCGCGCTCCGGCTCACCGCCGTTGGCCGTCCGTCCCACCTGGACCCCGCTTGCCTTCCCCGTCATGCTCGACAACGTACGTGAACGCCACCATCCAGCCGAGCGCGCCGACCCAGAACTGCCGCCCGCGCGGTTCGATCTGCCGGTGACGCCTCAGCTCACCGACCAAGTCGAGCCTGACCGGAGGAGTGCGGCGAGGTCGCCGGGTCCCTTGCGGGCGACGGCGGCCTCGATCTGCTCGGACATCTGCCTGCCGTACTCGGGACGGTCGACGTCACGGAACACGCCGATCGGCGTCGGCTCGAACGGACCCTGCGACAGCCGGCTGAGCTGGAACGCCAACGCCGGGTTGTCGTGACGCTCGTCGTGGACGAGAAGTGCCTCCTCCCCGACCTCGGCCACCTCGGCGATGGCCAACGAGCCGTCGGGCGACATGACCACACCGTGCTCGCCCTCGGCCCCGAACCGGATCGGCATTCCGTCGACCAAGGGGATGAGCATCTCGGCACGGTGGTCCTTGCCGGTGATCTTCTCGAAGGCGCCGTCGTTGAAGACGTTGCAGTTCTGGTAGATCTCGACGAAGGACGCGCCTCGGTGCTCGTGCGCCCGTCGCAACGTCTCCATCATGTGCTTGCGGTCCATGTCGTGGGTGCGGGCCACGAACGTCGCCTCGGCCCCGAGCGCCACGCTGAGCGGATTGAAGGGCCGTTCGAGCGAGCCGAACGGCGTCGACTTGGTGACCTTGGCGACCTCGGACGTCGGCGAGTACTGACCTTTGGTCAAGCCGTAGATCTGGTTGTTGAACAGCAGGATGGTGATGTTGATGTTCCGGCGGAGGGCGTGGATCAGGTGGTTGCCACCGATGGAGAGCGCGTCACCGTCCCCGCTCACGACCCAGACGTCGAGGTCAGGCCGCGTCGCAGCCAAGCCCGTGGCGATGGCCGGGGCTCGACCGTGGATCGAGTGCATGCCGTAGGTGTTCATGTAGTAGGGGAACCGGGCCGCGCAGCCGATCCCCGAGAGGAACACCGTTCGCTCGCGCCGGACACCGAGCTCGGGCAGGAGCATCTGCACGGCAGCCAGGATGGAGTAGTCACCACACCCCGGGCACCACCGGACCTCTTGGTCGGAGGACCAGTCCTTGCGCGTCGTCACCGGGACGGGACCTGCGTCGGCGACTTCGGTCATCACTGGACCACCTTTCCGTTGCCGCCTGCTGCCCCCTCGGTCACACCCGATCCGTCCCCGACGCCCTGCACTCGCTCGATCTGGCTCAAGATGGCCGCCTCGAGCGCCGCGGCACGGAACGGGACGCCTTTCATCTGCGTGAAGGACACGGCATCCACTAGGTACTCGGCCCGCAGCAGTCGGCTCAGCTGACCGAGGTTCACCTCCGGCACCAGCACTGCCCGGTAGCTGGCGAGCACGTCGCCGAGGTTGGCAGGGAAGGGGTTCAGGTGCACGAGGTGGGCGTGGGCCACCGAGTGCCCGGTCGCCCGTACTCGGCGGACGCCGGCGACGATCGCCCCGTAGGTAGATCCCCAGCCGACCACCAGCACGTCGGCATCGCCGTCGGGATCGTCGACCTCGACCGGCGGAAGGTCGCGGGCGATGCCGGCGATCCGAGCCGCCCGCAGCCGGGTCATCCGTTCGTGGTTGGCACCGTCGTAGGAGACGTTTCCCGAACCATCTGCCTTCTCGAGCCCACCGATGCGGTGCTCGAGGCCGGCGACACCGGGCGGGGCCCACGGGCGCACCAACGTCTCCTCGTCACGTGCGTACGGCCAGAACGTGGCGTTGCCCGACTCGTCGACATGGTTTGGCCCGGTGGCGAAGTCCGGTTCGATGGTGACCAGGTCGTCGACGGCAGGCAGCCGCCATGGCTCGGACCCGTTCGCCAGGTACCCGTCGGAGAGCAGGATCACCGGTGTCCGGTACCGGACAGCCAAGCGGGCTGCCTCGAGCGCGGCGTCGAAGCAGTGCGACGGGGTCTTGGCGGCCACGACCGGCAGTGGCGCCTCACCGTGACGCCCGTAGATGGCGTGCAGGAGGTCCGCCTGCTCGGCCTTGGTAGGCAGGCCCGTGGAGGGGCCGCCACGCTGGACGTCGACAACCACGAGGGGAAGCTCGAGGCTCACGGCCAAGCCGATCGTCTCCGACTTGAGGTCGAGACCCGGACCGGATGTCGTCGTGACGCCCAGCGCGCCACCGAACGCCGCCCCGAGTGCGGCTCCGACGCCAGCGATCTCGTCCTCGGCCTGGAAGGTCCGAACCCCGAAGTGCTTCTGCTTGGACAGCTCGTGGAGGATGTCCGACGCCGGCGTGATCGGGTAGGTGCCCACGAAGAGCGGCAGTCCGCTCCGGACGCTGGCGGCAATCAGCCCCCAGGCCAGGGCGGTGTTGCCGGTGACGTTCGTGTACTCGCCTGGCTCCAGCGCCGCCGGTCGTACCTCGTAGGCAGACTCGAACAGCTCGGTGGTCTCGCCGAAGTGGTAACCGGCCTTGAACGCCCGGAGGTTTGCTTCCTTCACCAGGGGCTTGTCGTGGTAGCGAGCCTCGATCCACGCCACCGTCGGCTCGGTGGGGCGGGTGTAGAGCCAGCTGATCAGGCCGAGAGCGAAGAAGTTCTTCGACCGCTCGGCGTCACGAGGCTTGACGCCGGCATCCTTGGAGACCTCGGTGGTGATCGAGGTCATCGGTACCTCGTAGACCGTGTAGGCCGACAGGCTGCCGTCGGACAGCGGGTTTGCGTCGTAGCCAGCCTTGGCAACGGACCGCTCGTCGAACGCGTCCACGTTGACGATCACCATGGCACCCGGCGGCAGTGTGGCCACGTTCGCCCGGAGCGCCGCCGGGTTCATCGCCACTAGGACGTTCGGGGCATCGCCGGGCGTGAGGATGTCGTGGTCCGAGATGTGCACCTGGAAGGCCGACACCCCCGCGAGCGTGCCGGCGGGGGCCCGGATCTCCGCCGGAAAGTCGGGGAACGTCGCCAGGTCGTTGCCGAGCACGGCCGACGACGTCGTGAACCGATCACCGGCGAGCTGCATGCCGTCGCCCGAGTCGCCGGCGAACCGGATGACGACTCGGTCGAGCAGTTGGTGCGAGTGTTCGTTGGTCGTGGTGTCTGCCACTGTGGGCCTCACATCTCTCTGCCGGCCGCACCCGGCTCTCCTTGGCCGCGCAGGCCGGGAGCGACGCAGCCGGGCCCTCTCGGTCCTCGACGTTCGCCGCTGCGCATCTCGTCTGTCGGCGCCATCTCCTTCGGCCTGCCCTCCTTCGGCCTGCCCGTCTCCGGGGAGCGTTGGCTCCGCTCCGGGGAGCGTTGGCTCCGCTCCGGGGACGAGGGTCTCCACGGTGCAGCTGCGGGCATCGCGGCGGGTCGCGCGCGCCACTGACCAGGTGGTCGGCACCGCGTCCGGTTCCCTGGGGCCACTCTATCCTCCCCCCGGGAGGGGCCCGCGAACCGAGGGACCGCACCGGCTCGTTCGGGCCGAGCGCCCGACCGGTACGAGTGCCGCAGCCGTGATCAGGCGATCGTCACCTGCGCATCGAGGTAGACGTCTTGGATCGCGTGGATGAGGGCGGCACCCTCCTCGGTAGGCCTCTGGAAGGACTTCCGCCCCACGATGAGCCCGCTGCCACCGGCCCGCTTGTTGATGACCGCCGTCCGTACGGCCTGCGCCAGGTCGTCCGCTCCCCGAGACTCGCCTCCCGAGTTGATGAGACCGATCCGCCCGGCATACGAGTTGACCACCTGCCAACGCGTCAGGTCGATGGGGTGGTCGGTGGTCAGCGACTCGTAGACGAGCGGGTCCGTCTTGCCGAACTTGAGCGCTCCGTACCCGTTGTTGCACTCCGGCTGCTTCTGCTTGATGAGGTCCGCCTCGATCGTCACGCCCAAGTGGTTCGCCTGCCCGGTGAGGTCGGCGGCCAGGTGGTAGTCGACGTCGCCCTGCTTGAAGGCGCTGTTGCGCAGGTAGCACCACAGCACGGTGAACAGGCCCTGGCGATGCGCTTCGGCGAACGCCTGGGAGACCTCGACGAGCTGGCGGTCGGCGTGGTCCGAGCCGAAGTAGATGGTGGCACCCACGCCGACTGCCCCGAGGTCGACCGCCTGGCGAACCTGCGCGAAGAAGACCTGGTCGTAGGTGTTGGGGTAGTTGAGGAAGTCGTTGTGGTTGAGCTTCACGATGAAGGGGATGCGGTGCACGTAGCGCCGGGCCACCATCCCGAGCCCCCCGAGCGTGGTGGCAATGGCGCTGCAGTCGGCAGCGAGCGCAAGGTCGCAGAGCCGGGCGGGGTCGAAGTACACGGGCGCTTTGGCAAAGCTGGCTGCTGCCGAGTGCTCGATGCCCTGGTCCACCGGCAGGATCGAGAGGTACCCGGTACCGGCGAGCCGGCCCGAGTTGTAGAGCAAGGCGAGGTTCCGCACCACCGCCGGCGGCCGATCCGAGTCGACGAAGACCCGCTCCAGATGGTCCGGCCCGGGGAGGGTGAGCAGGTCGGCGGGGAAGGCGGTCGCTTTGTGGTCGAGAAGGTACGCCGTCTCCTCGCCCAAGAGTCGTTCGAGGTCCATGAGCCCGAGCCTAACGGGTCGCGCCACCGTCCTTCGAAGAGGAGGAACCACCCACCGGACGCCGCGGCCGGCCGGTCCGCAGGGGGGGACCGCCGAGCGCCTCGAGCCTCGACGAGACGTCGTAGGCATCGGGATCGACGGCCGCCACCCGGGCAAAGAGCGTACGCGCCGTGACCAGGTCGCCTGATCGCTCGAGCAGGTCAGCAAGCGCGTACCACTGCCGGACGTGCCGGTCGGCCGGGCGGCGTACCAGCCTGCCGGCACCTGCTTCGGTGAGGATGCGCACCGCTTCGCCGAGGTCTCCTTTGTCGGCGGTCGCCCCTGCCAAGACGAGCCGGCCCTCGGCGAGCACGTCCGGATCAGGCGAGGAGCGTCGGAGCTCGTCCCAGAGGGAACGGACCCGACTGTGGTGCCCGAGGGCCCGGTGACAGTCCATCCGGGCGGGGTCCTGGTCGGACGATCCAGAGAGCGTGGCGAAGGCGTCGAGCTGGTGGAGGGCGGCTCGCCAGTTGCCAATCCGGTAGTGGCAGAGGCCGAGCAGTTCGCGCGGCGTCGGGGCCGACGGCACGGCGTCGACCACGGGACGCAGCATGCGCAGGGCATCTCGGTAGCGCTCACGCTCAAAGGCAGCGAGGGCAGCGCCCATCCGCTCGGTCACTCGGCCACGCAGGACGCCCCAGTCGGAGCCGGCTGCCGACGCCAGCTCGGCGACCACGTCGGCTGGGACCTCCCTCTCCCTCTCGTTACGAACGGTGGAGCGTGGCTCGGGGTCGCGCCCTCGACGCCGGCTCGGCGCCTCGTCCTGGTCGACCCGCACGAACCGTTCGGGAACGAACGACTCGGGCTCGGCGCGCTGGCGCTCGTCAGCCGGCGACCATCGCCCCGTCGACGCCGAACCCGTCGCCTCGGCAACGATCGCGGCTCCACGCCGAGCCACGCTCCCCCATCCTGGGCGTTCCTGTGGCGTCTCCCGCGTGTGCCGCTCGTCGCCGCTACGCGGACGGGCGGGCCCTGGCCGACCAGCCCCTCGGCGTCCCGGGGCTCCGGCGCCTGTCCCCCGCGAGCCGGCACCCTGGCGTCCCGGGGCTCCGGCGCCTGTCCCCCGCGAGCCGGCACCCTGGCGTCCCGG
>JBMFXC010000048.1:0-20140 GCA_049964655.1 Acidimicrobiales bacterium | reverse complement strand
TGGGGTTTTTGGTGCGCCCCCCGGGATTCGAACCCGGAACCTGCGGATTAAGAGTCCGTTGCTCTGCCGTTGAGCTAGAGGCGCCTGCGCATCATAGACGGCAGGGTACTGCGATCAGAGGTGACGACGGTCTGTCGACGTCAGTCCTCGTCGGGTGACCGAGGGGACTCGAACCCCCGACCTCCAGGGCCACAACCTGGCGCTCTAACCAACTGAGCTACGGCCACCAAGGAGTGCCCAGTCTGGCACACGGAGCGGCATCCCCCGGTCCGGCCGGACGACTCGCACTAGCCTCACCGGTGCGACACCAACCGGTCCGCTCGACGTTGTCTCGCCCCTGTAGCTCAATTGGATAGAGCAGGTGGCTTCTACCCACCAGGTTGCGGGTTCGACTCCTGCCGGGGGCACGCCGAGGTCTCCACCGTCAGGCCTCCACCAGCTTCACGGTTGGGTGTGTCGCTCAGCGAACGGCCCCCGGCGGGCCGTTCGTCGCGTCGGGGGCCTGCCTCCAGGCGGGTGACAGCCGGAGCGGACCGCGCCGCCGGACGTGCCGTGTCAATGTCCTCACGCTACGTGAGCACATGGCGACGCATCTTCTGGCCCTTCACTACGAAGCGTGGTAGAACCGAACGTGGCACCTGAGCCCCGCCTGGGCGCCGGCGGATCAGGTGCCGAGGGGGAAGCCGATGGCCGACGACAGGGAGCAGGCGGTCGAAGGGTTCTACGAGGTGGCTGCCGGCGACACCGCCGACACTGGCGAACGTGGTGGTGGCCGTGCTGCGACCGCGACGCCAAGGGCAGGACCCGCTGTGGGATGGCTCCCGACCGGGAGCACCGGACCCGGCGACCAACCGCCCCCCGTCCGTCTGACCACGACCGCCCCTGACGAGCCGGTGCCCACCGCCGCAGCCACAGACCCGGACGCCGCGAGGACCCGTCCGCTCCTGTCACCCGACGACCCCGTCGCCCGCTACCGCCTCCACACGGTGCGCAGCGACCTGCTCATCTCGTTCGTCGTGCTCGTCGCTCTCGCCCTCTACGTGTTCCTGCCCGGCAGCTCTCGGCTCGACGACCGGGGAGGCATGGTCGTGCTCATCGCCATCGCCGCCGCTGCGTCAGGGACGGCCGCTCTCCTGCCGTGGCGCACCGTCATCCAGTCTCGGTGGGGCGTCGCCCTACTGGCGGCGTGGGTGCTCGTCCTCGTCGGGCTCGTCGACGCAGCCATCGCGCTCACCGGTGGCGACGCTTCCGAGCTGTACGTCGTCCTCGTGGCGTGCGCGGTCTTCCTCTCGGGGGCGACGTTCCCCCTCGGGCTGAAGATCGGTCTCAACCTGACCTCCATCGGCGGCTACCTGGTGACGGTGGCGCTCACCACCTCCGGCTCGCTCGACGCAGCCGGCCTGGCCTTCCGGGTCAGCATGATGGCCGCCGCCGGCCTGGCCGTGGGTGCCGTCGGCCACGAGCTCGGTCGTCATTTCACCCGGCAGTCGGCCGAGCAGCGCGCCACCGAACGGCGGGTGGCGTTGTGGAGCCGGATGGCCCGAGCCGCGCGCGAGATCGATGCCCTCGACAGCGACGGCGTCCTCGATGCCGTCGCCGACGCACTGGAGGTCCTCGACTTCGAGTCGGTGGACATCTGCGCCCTCGAGGCCGGGGGCCTCACCTACCGGGTCCTCCGAGCGCGCAACCTGCCCGAGCCCTACGCCACGGGCCAGCACCCCGCGGACGTCGGCGTCGTGGCCCAGGTGCTGGCCGAACGCCGCGTCGTGGTGGTCGACGACTACTCGCGAACCACCGCGCCGAGCCCCGAGCTGGCCGCTGTCGGCTACCGCACGGTCGTCGCCGGGCCCGTCTGGACCAACGGAGAGCTGGTCGCCGTGCTCGAGGCCGGCACCCGGGTGCACCGGACCGTCCAGCCCGACGAGCTCGCCGCCTTCGAGCTGTTGTGCGTCCAGACCGGTCATGCCCTCTGGACCGCCCACCTGCTCGACGAGCGTCGACGCGACGCCGATCGCTACCGGCGTCTCCTCGATGCCGCACCGGACGCCGTGGTCGTCTTCGACTCGACCGACGGCACGATCATGCAGGTCAGTCGGGCTGCCGAGACGCTGTTCGGCTACTCGGCCAGGGAGCTCGTCGGACGTTCGGCGCGCGAGCTCGTCCCTGCCCGGTACGTCGAGCTGCTCATCGGCGAGATCGACGACTGGCTCGAGCGGGGCGGCACCCGGACGGTCGGCTCCGATCGGTCGACCTTCGGGCTGCGTCGCGACGGCGTCGAGTTCCCCGTCGAGATCACCTTCTCGTCGCTCGCCACGCCGGAGGGTCCCCTCATCTCGGCGGCCATCCGGGACGTCACCGAACGACGCGAGTTCGAGCGCCGCCTGGCTCACCAGGCAAGTCACGATCCCCTCACGGGGCTACCCAACCGCGTCCACTTCCGCCGGCGGCTCACCGGCACCCTCGACCGGCGGCTCAGCGTCGACCCTCCGGTCGCCGTCCTCTTCCTCGACCTCGACCACTTCAAGTACCTGAACGACAGCAGGGGCCACTCGGTCGGCGACCAACTGGTGGTCGCGGTGGCCGAGCGCCTCGGGGCCGCCACCGAAGGGCACTTCCTCGCCCGGGTGGGCGGCGACGAGTTCGGCGTCCTCCTCGAGAGCGTGCGCGGCAAGGAGGAGGCGGAGGCGTTCGCCGAGCGCCTGCTCACGCTCTTCCAACGCTCCTTCACCGTCGACGGGACCGACTGCTTCGTCACCGCCAGCATCGGTGCCGCCGTCGGGGCGTCCGGGGACACCGCGGACGTCCTCCTGCGCAACACCGACGCCGCCGTCAACCGGGCGAAGCAGAACGGGCGGGACCGCGTCGAGCTGTTCGACGACTCCCTCACCCTCGCTGCCGCTGCCCGGGTCGCCACGGAGGCCGAGCTCCACCTCGCGCTCCGACGTGACGAGCTCCGGCTTGCCTACCAGCCCGTCGTGTCGGTTCCCGAGGGGCGGCCGGTGGGCGTCGAGGCCCTCCTGCGGTGGGACCATCCCAGACGGGGCGTCGTCTCACCACTCGAGTTCGTCCCCATCGCCGAGGAGAGCGGCCTCATCGTCGAGGTGGGACGCTGGGTCCTTCGTCAGAGCTGCCACCAGCTCGCCGCCTGGCGCGCCGCCGGCGTGCCCGAGGTGTCGATGAGCGTCAACGTGTCGAACCGGCAGCTCGAGCACGACCACTTCGTCAGCGAGGTGCGCGACGCACTCGACCAGAGCGGCATCCCGCCCGAGCTACTCGTCCTCGAGATCACCGAGAGCGTCTTCATCCGTGACTTTCGGGCCGCGCTCCGCCGGCTCGAAGCCCTGAAGGACTTGGGCGTCCGCCTGGCCATCGACGACTTCGGCACCGGGTTCTCGTCGCTGTTCTCCCTCTCCCGCCTCCCGGTGGACGTGGTCAAGATCGACAAGGCCTTCGTGGACGGGCTGGGCAGCCGCTACGACTCGGTCGTCGAAGCGGTGGTCACCCTGGCCGACGCCTTCGACCTGGCCGTCGTGGCCGAGGGGATCGAGCGCCAACAGCAGTGCGACCGGCTGGTCGCCCTGGGCTGCCGGTTCGCCCAGGGCTACCTGTTCGCCCGCCCGCTCGGGCCCGACGCGGCGGCTGGTGTGGTCCGGGCCCGTCGCGACTGACCCGAGGGGATCGAGCACCGGGTCAGCGCGGCACGATCCCCCACGACGCCGTCCACCGTCCGTGCGGGCTGAGCTCCACGACGGACTCGCCCGAGCGCAACGCGTCGGGCGGGCACGTCATGGGCTCGACAGCGATCGACCGGCGCCGTTCGCCCGGAGGCAGGGTGTCACCCGTGTACACCATGACGTAGCCGAACCGCTCGTCCATCCACAGCGTTGCCCCGCCGCCCGGCCGGCCACCGCCGACACCGGCCCGCTCGGGTCCTTCGGCATCCTCGTCGGCGACAGGGATGTCGAGCTCGATCCTGGCGTTGCCGTCTCCGTCGCGCTCGAGGTCGGTGAACGCGGTGTCGAGCCGAGTCGGACCGATCAGGCGACCACCGGTGAAATCGAGCTCGGTGCCGGCAACCTCGGCCGACCCAGTGGGTAGGCCCCGTTCGTCGGTGACGAGCCGCCGGCGGGCCGGCACTCGCAGGCGGAGGGCGTCGACCGTCGCGGTGCCGAGCGTGAGGTAGGGGTGGAAGCCGAGCCCGAAGGGCAAGGGGTCCGGACCGAGGTTCTCGGCGTCTGCGGTCACCACCAGACCTTCCCGTCCGAGCCGGTACTCCACCGAGAGGCCCAAGGTGAACGGGTAGCCCGGTGTGGGGTGCAGGGTGCAGGCCAGCGTCACCCGGTTCTGGGCACGACCAGCCATGACGAAGGGCAACCAGCGCACGAGGCCATGGATGGCGTTGTTCCGCTCGGGCTCGTCGAGGGCGGCCTGGGCATGCACGTCGGCGAAGTGGTACCGACCGTCGCCCAACCGGTTCGGCCACGGGGCGAGCACCTGGCCACGGCCGCCATGGCTCCACTCGTCGGGGCCGAAGCCGTCGAGGACGTGGCGGTCGCCGACCGTATAGGACCGCAGCGTCGCACCCACCTCGGTGACCACGGCGCGCTGGTGCCCGTGGCCGATGACCCACTGGTCACCGGTCGCCGCCGTCGTCTGGGCGGGGCGCCGGTCGTCGTTCGGTCGTGAGGCCATTGTCGTCGCTCGTCCTCCCTGGTGACCACCTGTCCACCGGCGGCGAGACCCCCGACCGCAGGGCGAGACACGCCGGGCCCGAGGGGTCGTCGGCCGATCGGCCACCGGTATGGTAGGCCACGGTGCGACCCCGCCCTGGGGTCGGCCGAACGGGGCTCGCGGTGCGCATCCTGGTGACCAACGACGACGGCGTGTTCGCCCCGGGCATCGCCGCGCTCGCCCGGGGGCTCGCCGACGCTGCCGTGGGGGACGTGGTCGT
Source organism: Acidimicrobiales bacterium (assembly GCA_049964655.1). GTDB lineage: Bacteria > Actinomycetota > Acidimicrobiia > Acidimicrobiales > RAAP-2 > JAJZJT01. Next base: position 15,189 of record JBMFXC010000048.1, on the reverse strand, counting down.
GGTGGCCCCGCTCGTCGACCACAGTGGTGCCGGGGCTGCGGTCGGCGCCGTCTACGAACGCGAGACGATCCCTTACGAGTCGGTCGAGGTGCGGGGGCTGGAAGACGTCGCCACCTTCGGCATCGACGGCCCACCGGCCCTGGCTGTCATCTTGGCCTGCATCGGCGGGTTCGGGCCTCCCTTCGACCTCGTCCTCTCCGGCGTCAACCACGGCGTCAACGCCGGAAGGTCGGCCCTGCACTCGGGGACGGTCGGCGCGGCACTGACCGCCGCCCAGTTCGGGTTGCGGGCGCTGGCCGTCAGCGTCGCCTGGGGGTCCGATCCGGTCCCGTGGGAGACCCCCGTCGGACTGGCCGTCCGCGCCGTTCCGGTGCTCGCCACCGCCGCCCCCTCGACGGTGCTCAACCTGAACGTCCCGGCGGTGACGCCCGACGGGCTGCGCGGGGTCCGTCACGCCGGCCTCGGGAGCACCGGGCTGATCCGGGCAGCCCGACGCGACCCCGGCGACCACCCCGCCGACGCCGCCACGCAGGACCGAACGGGCGGGGCCATCTCCCTCGTGCTGCGAGGCGGCGACGGCAGCGACCCGGACGCGGAACGACGCGAGGCCGACCCCGGATCGGACGCCGCCGCCCTGGCCGACGGCTGGGCGACCCTCACCGCGCTGGTCGGCATCCGCGAGGACTCGAGTGCGCCGACCGTAGAGACCGTGGCCAAGGCCGTGGCCGCGCTTGCCACCTGACTGCCCCGAGGGTGACCGAGCTATCGGCCGGCCGTGCGCACGCGCGCGCCCTGCTCCGGCCTAGCGTGGCGGGATGCCTCCGAAGAACGCCGGCCCCCGCCGGAGCGCCCAGGCGAAGACACGACGACCCGCCGGCTCCACCTACGAGCTCGGGTCGTTCGTCCACGACGGCGTCCGGTTGGCGTATGAGTCCCACGGGACAGGCGACCGGGTCTTCGTCTTCCTCCATGCCATCCTGCTCAGTGCCGACCTCAACCGGCGCCTGGCCACCGACCTGGCGGCTGCCGGCAACCGGGTCGTGCTCCTCGACCTCCCGGGGCACGGACGCTCCGACAAGCCACGCCGAGCCTCGTCGCACCGGATCGACACCTACGCCCGCCACGTGGTCGCCCTCCTCGACCATCTCGAGGTCGAGCGCGCTGTGATCGGTGGCGTCTCGCTCGGCGCCAACGTCAGTCTGATGGTCGCGGCCCAGGCCCCCGAGCGGGTGCAGGGGCTGGTGATCGAGATGCCGGTGCTCGAGTGGGCCGTCCCCGCCGCCGCGTTGACCTTCGTCCCCCTGCTCTTCGCCATGCACTACGCCCGGCCGGCGGCGGTCGCCGCTGCGTCCGTGGCCCGTCGCCTGCCACGCACCGGGCTCGGACCGCTCGACAGCTTCCTCGGGGCAGTCGCCAACGACCCTCGGGCAACCGCTGCCGTGCTCCACGGCGTGCTGGCCGGACCGCTCGGCCCGACCGTCGAGGAGCGGGCGGCGATGGGCGTCCCTGCCCTGGTGATCGGCCACCGCTCCGACAGCGTGCACCCGTTCCACGACGCCCGGCAGCTGGCCAGGCGGCTCCCCGACGCCCGGCTGGTCCGAGCCCGGTCCATCTTCGAGCTCCGTGTCCGACCAGAACGCCTCACCAGCGAGATCGCCGCGCTGCTCGACACGGCGTGGCAAGCCGACGCCCTCCAGAGCAACGCCTTCAAGAGCGACCATCCGGTCCGCTCCCGTCGGCAGGCGGGCTGACCACCCCTCGACCCTTCCTCATGTCCATGACCAAGGCGCGGGGACCCGACCGCAGGGTGCCGAGGACCTACTCGTCACCAGAGCGACGCCGGCGCTCCTTGCGCTCGGCCTGACGACGCTTGTCGGCCAGGCGACGTTCGCGTGCTCCCGTCGACGGGCGGGTCGGACGGCGCGGGGGCCGGACGGCGAGCGCAGCGGCCAGCCGCTCGGCCAGCCGTTCGAGAGCGGCCTGCCGGTTGCGAGCCTGGGACCGCTCGCCGTCGGCGACGACGCGCACCACGGGGCCGAGCTGCTCGAGCAGCCGAGCTCGCTGCCGGGGGCCGAGAGACGCCGATGCCACGACGTCGAAACGCGCTTCGACCCGTGTAGCCGCCTTGTTGGCGTGCTGGCCCCCCGGCCCCCCGCTCGGACCGAAACGCAGCCGCACCTCGGCGAGGGGGAGGGAAAGCGACGGCGTGACCCGCAGCCGCTCCGCCGGTCCCGTGTCCGGGGTCACGCCCTCAGGCTCCAGCGACCCCCGCCGGGCTCCGGGGCTGCCAACGCGCCACGTAGGAGGAGGACCGTGCGCACGCCGCGACGTTAGGTGCCCGAGCGCCCGTACACTTGCGCCATGTCGACGGACCCCAACGCCACCGTCACCCAACCGAGCCCGTCCGGCCCCCCCGACGACGAGTCGCTGGCCGACCGCGTGGCGCTCGTCACCGGGTCCTCCTCGGGTATCGGCGCCGCGCTGGCCCGCCGGCTTGCCCGGCTCGGCGCGACCGTGGTCGTCAACTCGGCCCGTTCGGTCGAGGCGGGCCAGGCCCTTGCCGACCAGCTCCCGGGCGCGGACTACGTCCAGGCCGACGTCGCCGACGAGGACGAGGCCCACCGGCTCGTCGAGACGGTGCTCACCCGCCACGGGCGGCTCGACCTGCTCGTCAACAACGCAGGGACGACAGAGGTGATCCCCCACCACGATCTCGACGCGGCGACCCCCGAGGTCTGGCGCCGGATCTTCGACGTGAACGTGATCGGCACCTGGCAGGTGACGGTCGCCGCCGTCCCTCACCTGCGGACGGCGCCCGACGGCCAGGTGGTCAACGTGTCGTCGCTGGCTGGCGAGCGCCCGACCGGCAGCTCGATCCCCTATGCGTGCTCCAAGGCGGCCCTCAGCCACATGACGCGGCTGCTGGCCAACACCCTCGGCCCGGACATCCGGGTCAACGCCGTCGCCCCGGGGCTCGTCGACACCCCCTGGACGGAGGACTGGGATGCCGTGCGGTCGTTCGTCACCGCCCAGGCGCCCCTCGGTCGCACGGCGACCCCGGACGACGTCGCCGAGGTGATCCTCGGGCTGGTGCGATCGCGCTATGTGACCGGCGAGGTCGTGCTCGTCGACGGCGGGGTCCACCTGCGCTGACCCCTCCACCAAGCGGCGCCGACCGCCACCTTGGCGACCGTGCCACCGTCGTCGCCGCCCGTCTCCGTCTGGACGAGCAGGCCTCGGCCGAGGCTCCCCTCCTGCTGTGGAGGCTGCACCGACGGCTGGACGTCGGGGACGTGGTCGAGGTCTCCGTACCGGCTCCACGGTGGTCGTCGCCCACCGAGCCGGACTGGGTCGCCCGGGCGCATGACCTGTTGGCAGGCGGGGGGTTCGACGTGGAGAGCTCCACCGCCCGACCCAACGGCTCCGTCGTCTTCCGAGCCCGACGTGCCCGTACCCTTGCCGACACGGTGGCGCCCGGCATGCGATTGCTCGTCTGCGGACTGAACCCCAGTCTCTACACGGCAGACGCCGGCGTCCCCTACGCCCGGCCGGGGAACCGGTTCTGGCCCGCCGCGCTGACCGCCGGTCTCGTCACCACCGACCGAGATCCTCTCGATGCCCTCGTCTCCCACGGCATCGGCTTCACCGACCAGGTCAAGCGGGCGACTCCGTCGATCGAGACCGTCGAGACCACCGAGTTCCAGGCGGGCATCAAGCGGGTCGAGCGGCTGGTGGCCTGGCTCGAACCGGACGCCGTGTTGGTCGTCGGGCTGGCGGGCTGGCGAGCCGCCGTCGACCGGCGGGCCCGACCGGGTTGGCAGGCGAACGGGCTCGGCGGACGTCCCGTCTACGTCATGCCGTCGACCAGTGGCTTGAACGCCCATGCGACCCCGGCCGACCTGGCGGCCCACCTGCGCGCCGCCGGCGGAGCATCGCCCCCAGCTCGCGCCAGGTGACCGAGACGGCACCGAGCTCCTCGGCCCGTTGACGGGCCCGTTCCGGTACGTCGTAGTGCGCCCGGTGGGGGCGTGCGGGGTCGTACTGGAACCACCGTCGGTCCATGCCCAGCCGGGCAGCAAACGCGTGCAGCTCCTCGTGGCTGTCGGCGACCAGGTGCGACCACCGGTCCTCGACCGGCCCGAGCGTGGCCGACTGCCGCCAGTCGTCGAGGTACACGGCCACGGTCACCGTCCCGGTCAGCGAGGACGCGGGGTCGCCACCAGGACGGGGATCACCCGGTCGGTCTTCATCTGGTACTCCGCGTAGGGCGGGAACGCCTCGACCGCCCGCGCCCACCAGAGCTCACGCTCGGTCCCGTGCACCTCGCGGACCTCGACGTCGACCGGCTCCGGTCCGTCCTGGAGGGTCACCGACCCCGGATCGGCGACGATGTTGCGGTACCACGCCGGGTGCGTAGGCGCCCCGCCCTGGGAGGCCACCAAGGCGTACGCACCGTCGTGCTCGACTCGCATGAGCGGGGACTTGCGCAGGGAACCGGTGTGGCGTCCGCGCGTGGTCACCACCACAACCGGCAGCCCGGTGTCGCGCAGCGTGTTGGCCTCACTGCCGCCCGAGCGTTCGTAGGCCTCGACCTGCTCGCGGACCCAGGCCACCGGGCTCGACTCGTACTTCCCCGACAGCGGCACACCTTCAGCATAGGCCCGGCGGTCAGGAGCCCCGGCGGTCAGGAGCCCCCTGCCGGACCAGCGACCTCCGTGGCCAACCTGGCCGGGACGGGCTGACTGGAGCGCGGTCTGCTCGCTCGCCAAGGCGCCCTCCTCGCCAGCGGCTCTTCGCCGGTCGCGGTCCCTGGGGCCGGCTCCTCCTCGTCGTCCCCCGTGGTGCCGTCTTCGCCACCGGCGCCCGGACCGGCCTCACCACTGGCGCTCGGATCGTCGACGTCCGGGGCCACTTCGGCGAACCGGCTCAGCCAGGCGTTGGCCGCCAGGGGAAGCAGACAGACGGCCACCACCAGCAACCACCCCCACCACGGCAACGAGGCGGCCACCCGGACCGGGACGACGGTCTGGTGCGCCACCGTGGTGCCGATGGCGACGACCTCCTGCCCGGGGACCGCCCGGACCGGGTGTCCGCCGTGGACGGTGAAGGTCACCGGCAGGATGCCGGTGTCGACCACCCGGGCGACCACCCGGTTGCCGTTCTGGCCGCTCCCGTAGAGGAAGCCGGACACGAAAGGATGGTCGATGATGGCCGGTACCGCCACCAGGAGCATCGGCCCGAGGACGAGGAGGACCCTCCGAGGCCCGCCGGTCAGCACGAAGGACAGCCCGGCGACCACGGCAGCTCCGAACAGCAGCCAGGTGGCCGAACGGTAGAGCCACCCGATGGCCGGGATGATGGCCACGGGCCGACCGACCACCGAGGCCCGGGTGATGACCCACGGATCGGGGAGCTGGTTGAGGTCGCCCTTGGTACGGAACTCGGTGGGATGGCCGGGGACCGGGAGGATCGCCTCGATGCGGTGGACGTACACGGCAGGGACGTCGAGACCGGGGTGGAACACCACCACCTCGCCCAACCGGAGCGGCTGGTCCGCCGGCAGCGGCCGAGTGACCACCAGCGACCCCACCGGCGCCACCCGTCCCATCGACGGCGAGCCCACCCAGAACAGCCGCCCGCCGGCAAGCAGCCACCCGCCCCAGAGGAGACCGGCGGACGCCACGAGCACGAGGGCCACGGTGCCCGGCCACGTCCGCGAACGGGCCCGCCTGCTCACAGCTCGACCGTGGTGCCCGGATGGTCGAGCTGGGCCGAGAAGCTTCCGGCCCGGGCCACGAGCTGCCAGGGCACGACCAGGTGCAGGCCTTGGGCGGCGGGTGGCACCGGAGCAGTCGTGCCGGTAGCGAAGGTCAGCGTTCCCCCGCCGGTCGGGAGCGAGGCGACCACGTCGGGGGGATCACCCGAGGCAGGGGCCGGGCACGGTCCCGAGCCCGCCGGGGCGAGGCACCTCGCCGCCGTACCGGTGCCGAGCTGGACGGTGACGGCGAGGAGGTCGCAGGGGAACCCTCCCGCCTGGGTGGCCGCCAGCGGCCAGTACGCGTTGGCAGCAGCCACACCGCCGGTGACCGCGGTGGCATACGCGGTGTCGGTCGACGCCTGCGACAGCGAACGGACCTGGGCGCCCGACAGGGCGGTCGGGAACACGGCCACCTGGGCCAGAGCCCCCTGCCAGAAGGCGCCCCCTGGCGGGTCGGGCCAGCCGGCAGCGGCATTCGACCACCCGAGGTGCCAGTAGCCGCCGTAGTCCTGGGCCGGCTGGCCGTTGGTGATCGCTTCGTCGCGCCGGCCACCGGCCACCAGTTGGCCATCCACGTAGAGCTCGACGGTGGCCCGGGTGGCCGTGACCGGGGTGACCGTCACCACGGCCAGGTGCCAGGCGCCGTTCGCGTAGTCCTTCGCCGTGGTCTGGGCGCTCGACAGCTCGAAGAAGCGGTTCGGATAGAGACCGAAGACCACGTGGCCGGCCGGGTCGACCCACAGCTGCCGGTCCCACATGGTCTGGTTGGCATCCGACTGGCTGTTCGTGAAGCCGATCACCGAGCCGCCGGTCGTCGTCTCGAACCAGGCGGCGATGGAGAAGGTCTGCGGACCCGGAGCGGTGTAGAAGGGGGTGGGCGGACCGGTGGTCGTCTCGATCCAACCCGTCGAACCGTTGAAGGACGTGCCCGACCCCGACAGCGGACCGGCGCTGGAAGGTGCCAGTCCGCCCTGCCCCGTCCCCGTGTTGGTCCCCGGGTTCCCCGACTCGTCGGGGAAGGTGGTCCCCGCCGACGCCAGGTCGGCGACCGGTCCGGTGTAGCGGGAAGCGGCGGTCCCCTGCATGGTCCAGAACGACTCGGGCCCCAACGCCGCAACAGCGGCGGCAAAGGCCGCCTGGCTCGTCGGCGCGGACAAGCTGGTGACCTGAGAGGCGCTGAGCGCGGTGGGGACGACCGCCACGTCGGTGAGCGCCCCCTGCCAGAAGGCGCCCCCTGGCGGGTCGGGCCAGCCGGCAGCGGCATTCGACCACCCGAGGTGCCAGTAGCCGCCGTAGTCCTGGGCCGGCTGGCCGTTGGTGATCGCTTCGTCGCGCCGGCCACCGGCCACCAGTTGGCCATCCACGTAGAGCTCGACGGTGGCCCGGGTGGCCGTGACCGGGGTGACCGTCACCACGGCCAGGTGCCAGGCGCCGTTCGCGTAGTCCTTCGCCGTGGTCTGGGCGCTCGACAGCTCGAAGAAGCGGTTCGGATAGAGACCGAAGACCACGTGGCCGGCCGGGTCGACCCACAGCTGCCGGTCCCACATGGTCTGGTTGGCATCCGACTGGCTGTTCGTGAAGCCGATCACCGAGCCGCCGGTCGTCGTCTCGAACCAGGCGGCGATGGAGAAGGTCTGCGGACCCGGAGCGGCGTCGAAGGACTGGGTGGGCCCGGCGACGGTCTCGGCGTAGCCCGAGCTCCCGTCGAAGGCCACCGCCTTCGCCCCGGCCAGGGCCGGGGGTCCGGGCACGCCGACGGTGGTTCCCCCCACCACGAGCCCCGGGTCGCCCGAGCCGGCGGCGGCGTCGGCCAGTTTCTCGACCCCGCACGACCTGCCGGTCGACAACGTCGTCGACGACGGGGTGAGCGAGCCCTCGTTGGCCACCGTGACCGTCCGGGACGCTCCCACCGTCGGAGCGAGCAGCGAGGTCGGGCACACCGCCGTGTCCCCAGCCAGGCCACCGGCGACATTGGGTGCGCTCACGCACGTCGACCCGGCTGTCGTGTCGGCCAGCACCAGGGTCCCCGACGCCGTCTGCCCCGTCCCTCCGACAGCAGCCCCGAAGCCTCCGAACGCTTCGGGGGCAGCGGCGACCACCGCCAAGGCAAGGACGCCGAGCAGGACGACGAGGGCCGACCGCGCCCGCCTGGGGCGGGAACGGACGGCCCTCCACCACGTCGTCACGCTTCCTCGGAGCGAGAAGGAACGGCTCATCACGACAGACGGGATCGGCTCATCGGCGGATCGCTGGCGCCAGGGCCGGCCCCGTCACCTCGTTCTCGGGCTTTGGGTTATTGGGCGAGCGTATAGGTCATCGGCATGCTGGCCACCAGGCCCTGGTCGGCGTTGGTGGCCCCGGTCGTGGCGCCGTTGTCGAGCATGGTGGTGACGACCAACGTCTCGGACGCCCCCGGGGCGAGCGAGGCCGCAAGCGGCGTCGTCTTGCCGGCCAGCGTGGCGAGCGTGTCGGTGCTCGACGGAGCGGGGCACGCCCCAGCACCTGCCGGGTAGAGGCACGAGGTGGTGCCGCCCGTGGTGCCCTCGATGGTCACGTCCACCTTGCTGCAGAAGTAGGAGGTGTCGGTGCCCGTGGCCGCCGGGGCGAGCGCCGACGACGAGTCGGGCGCACCGCTCGCCGTACAGGCACCCGTGGTAAGGCTGAGCCCACCCGTGGCGGCAACCGATCCCTCGTTGGTCAGAGTGAGCTTCGTCGTGGCGGTCGTCCCCGGAGCCCCGGTGGCCACCGACCCGAGGTCGCTGCCCGGGCAGGTGGTGTTGATGTTGGTCGAGATGGAACCGGCCGTGTTCGAGCTCGACAGGCACGGCGTGCCCGAGCCGATCTGCTTGGCCAGGACCAACGTCCCGCTCTGGTAGGTACCCGTGCCCCCGACCTGCGCGGTGAAGCTGGTGAGACCGAGGGTGGTCGCAGCGGTGAGCCCGAGCGCGGCAACGCCCACCAGTGAGGCGATGAGCCCCGCCCGACGTGTCCGACGTGGTGCATGCATGAGCTGTGGCACTCCTTGCCCTGTTGTCCTGTCCCGCCATCGCCACCACTACCCAGCTCTGTCCTGGTCCAGACCCCACCGGTCCGGCGTCCGGCGAGCTGGCGGAGTGGCGCCCTGCGACAACGGCGAGCGGGATGGTCCCTGCCCGCATGCAAGTATCGCCGATCCCTTGAACAACTGAAGCGCAATTGGCCAATTTGATGAGAATTCCCCTTGACAGCACCACGCTGGGTATTGCAGTGCGCGCGTTCCGTGGTCACTGGGTCGACTCGATCGGTTGGGCGGTCACCCTGTAACCTTTCGCCGCCCCTACTCACGGGGTGGTCGCCCGCGCCATCCGGTCGGAAGCGGCCGTCACCACCCGCGCACACTCGCACCCGCACACACCCGAGGAGCCCACTGATGCCCGAAGCCGTCATCGTCGCCACCGGCCGTACGCCCATCGGACGGGCGATGAAGGGATCGCTCGTCGACTGCCGACCCGACGACCTCGCCGCCCTGGTCATCAAGGAGGTCCTCGCCAAGGTCCCCGCCCTCGACCCCAACTCGGTGGAGGACGTGCTCCTCGGTTCGGGCCAGCCTGCCGGCGAGGCCGGCTACAACATGGCCCGGGTGGCCGCCCTGCTGGCCGGGTTGCCCAACGTCCCCGGCGTGACCGTCAACCGCTACTGCTCCTCCTCGCTCCAGACCATCCGCATGGCGGCGCACGCCATCCGGGCCGGCGAGGGAGACGTGTTCGTCGCCGCCGGCGTCGAGGCGGTCAGCCGCTACGGGCACGGTGCCTCCGACACCGGTCCCCACCACCCGGCCTTCGCCACCGCCGAGGCGCGCACCGCGGCGCGTACGCCGGCATCCGGCAACCCGTGGACCCCGCTCGAGGGCGTGCTCCCCGACGTCTACATCGCCATGGGCCAGACGGCCGAGAACGTGGCCGAGCTCAAGGGCGTCTCGCGCCAGGAGCAGGACGAGTTCGCGCTCCAGTCCCAGACCCGTGCCGTCGCCGCCCAGGAGTCCGGCTTCTTCGACCGCGAGATCATCCCGGTGACCACGCCGGACGGCACGGTGGTCTCCAAGGACGACGGCCCCCGCCCCAACACCACCCTCGAGGGCCTGGCCAACCTCAAGCCGGCCTTCCGAGAGGGCGGTACGGTGACGGCGGGGAATGCCTGTCCGCTCAACGACGGGGCAGCCGCGGTGGTCGTCATGAGCGACACCAAGGCGGCAGAGCTGGGGATCACTCCGCTGGCCCGCATCGTCGCCAGCGGCGTCTCCGGCCTGAACCCCGAGATCATGGGCCTCGGCCCCGTCGACGCGGTCCGTCAGACCCTGGCCCGCGCCAACATGACCATCGACGACATCGACCTGGTGGAGATCAACGAAGCGTTCGCCGCCCAGGTCATCCCGTCGGCCCGCGAGCTGGGCATCAGCTGGGACAAGCTGAACGTGCGAGGTGGGGCCATCGCCCTCGGGCACCCCTTCGGCCAGACCGGTGCCCGCATCATGACCACCCTGCTCAACGCCCTGGAGGACACGGGCAAGACCATCGGCCTCGAGACGATGTGCGTCGGTGGTGGCCAGGGCATGGCGATGATCGTCGAGCGCCTCTCCTGACCGGCCGGGGACCGGGCCAGCGCCGTCGGGCCCCGGCCCGGTCCCCCCGGCTCACTCCGAGACCACGGTCCGCCGGGCTTGCTTGGCCTCGTCGGCTGCTCGCCAGCAGTACCAGGCGACCACGCTGCGGTGCGGCCGGAACCGTTCGCCCTCAACGGCGAGCTCGCGAGGCGACGGCGGCCCGTCGAGCCCCCAGGCGGCCGCGTACCCTGCCCGGACGCCGAAGTCACCGGTCGGCCAGACGTCGAGGCGTCCCAGGGTGAAGAGCAGGAACATGTGGGCGGTCCACTCTCCCACCCCGCGGACGCGGCTCAAGACGGCGACCACGGTGGCATCGTCGAGGTACCCCAGCCGATCGAGCGGCACGTCACCGGAGCCGACCCGTCGAGCCAGGTCCCGCAACGCCCCCTCCTTGGCACCGCTCAGCCCGCACGCCCGCAGGACCTCCGGGGGGGTCGCCACCACGGCGGCAGGGGTGACCGAACCGCCGAGCACGTCGACCACCCGGCGGTGGATCGAGGCTGCCGCCGAGCCCGCCAGCTGCTGGTAGACGATGGAGCGGGCCAGTGCGGCGAACCGGTCACGGCGTGGAGCCGGGCGGCCGATGGCCGGAGGACCGTACCGCTCGACGAGCCCGGCGACCACCGGGTCGTGCCGTCCAAGGGCGGCGGCGGCGTCGATAACGACCCGGGGAGCCACGGCCGGCCATGGTAGGCGGATCGGCACGGCGTGGTTCTCGGTCGCCTCAGGCGCGGTAGTCGCCCCATGCCTCAAGACACCCCGGACGCAGGTCGATATCTCACCCGTGGAGCGACCGCGCCAGCAGGACGGAGACGACAGTGGCCACAACAGCGGTAGCCGACCGCCGACCACGGTGAGCACAGCGCCCGAGGGTGCCGTCCGCGCCAGACCGACGTCGTCGTGGGTCGTGATCTCAGTCGACCCCGAAGCCCGGGCCCGCACCGCCGAAGGAGACCTGACCGCGTTGACCGGGAGGACCCGCGACGACCTCGTCGGCCGCCGGCTGGTCGACTGCCTCCACCCCGACGACGCCGAGCAGGCCGCGCTGCTCCTCGGGGGCACCAGGCCGCGTCACCACCCGCTCCGCCTGACGAACCGGTTCGTGCACCCTGACGGCACCGAGGTGTGGGCCGAGTCGGTCCTCATCAGCCGGTCAACCGTCGACGGCGACGACGAACTGCTGCTCGTGGCGATGCCCCGGGCGACGACCTCGACCTGCGTTCCACTCAGTCAGGGCCGTCAGGGCCGTCAGGGTCGGGCGGCCCGTGACCGGCACGGTGACGGAGCGTCGCTGGCGACCGCCGAGGCCGTCGTGCCCGTCGAGCCCACCGGGTGAGGTCCGAGCCAGCGCCGTCACCGCTCCGGGCGCACCCGTTGTCTCCGGTTCGTCTGGTCGGCGTTGCCGGTGCTTCCGGCACTGGCACCGGCAGCACCGCTACTGCGATCGGCGTCGAGGCAGTGGAGATGCTCGGTGAGGGCGGCCAGCGCCGGCAGCGCCCGGGCGATTGCCGTGCGCTCGTCGACGCCGACCTGCTCGAAGGCGCGACGGAGCACCTCAGTGCTGCGGGAGCGGAGCTGCTCGAGGAACCTGGCGCCCTCGCCGCTCAGCTGGACGACGCTGGCCCGGCCGTCGACGGGGTCGGGGACCCGCACCACCAGGCACTGGGTCTCGAGGGTGTCGACCAGCCGGCTCACCGTGGCAGCCGACGTCCCTTCCGCCTCGGCGAGCGCGCCCATGCGCATCGGGCCTTCGTGCTCGATCCGAGCTAGCACCGAGGCCTGGGACGGCGTCAGCGCTCCCCCGACATGCGCCCGTAGCTGTCGCTGCAGCCGGACCAGCACCACCCGGAGGGCCGTGACGTCGTCCACCGCGTCGACGCGATGAGCTCGGTCCTCGCCGTCGCTCCGTGTCGTCGGTGTCGTCGTCTCCATCCCCGTCACCTCCCAGCCCGGGTTTCCGTCCTGCCGCGCCGCCGTCCTGCGCCCCATGACCGACTCGTTTGTTTAGTTGCGGTCAAGCAACTACTATGCCACCTTGGGCAGCAGAGGTCGTCACCGTCGTCTTGCGACGTGGCGACCGGGGGCACCGTCACGCGCCGACGACATACGGGCCCCACCGCCGGATCTTCTTGCCACCCGCTGCTCGCACCAGGACGAGCCGATCGAGACAGACGACCGAGGACCGATGAGCAACGAGCGTCGCGACAACCCACCGCCGGGCACGGCGGCGACCCCTGGGCACCACCCGGACCGCTACAAGTGGATCGCCCTGTCCAACACCACCATCGGCATGCTGATGGCCACGATCAACGGCTCCATCCTGCTCATCGCTCTGCCCAACATCTTCCGCGGCATCAAGCTCAACCCCCTGGCCCCCTCCAACACCTCGTACTTCCTGTGGATCCTCATGGGGTTCCTCCTCGTCACCTCGGTGCTCGTCGTGAGCCTCGGGCGGGTCGGGGACATGTTCGGTCGGGTCCGGATGTACACGCTCGGTTTCGCCGTCTTCACCGTCTTCTCGATCCTGCTCGCCGTCACCTGGATGACGGGCCCGGCCGGCGCCCTGTGGATCATCATCATGCGGATCGGCCAGGGGGTCGGTGGGGCGTTCCTGTTCGCCAACTCGAGCGCCATCATCACCGATGCCTTTCCGGCCGACGAGCGGGGGCTCGCGCTCGGCATCAACGCGGTGGCAGCCATCGGCGGCTCGTTCCTGGGCTTGATCCTCGGCGGCCTCCTCGCCCCGGTCCAGTGGCACCTGGTGTTCTTGGTGTCGGTGCCCTTCGGGCTGTTCGGCACGGTCTGGGCGTACGCCAAGCTGCGTGACAACGGCCGACGGGTGAACGCCCGGATCGACTGGACCGGCAACATCACCTTCGCCGTCGGTCTGGTCGGCGTGCTCACCGGCATCGTCTACGGCCTCCAGCCCTACGGCGGGCACACCATGGGCTGGACGAGCCCGTTCGTGCTGGCCTGCCTCGTCGGTGGTGCCGCCGTACTGGTGGCCTTCGTCGTCATCGAGCTCCACGTCGACCACCCGATGTTCCGGCTGCACCTGTTCCGCAGCCGCCCCTTCGCCATGGGCAACGTCGCTGCGCTCCTCGGCGCTCTCGCCAGAGGTGGCCTCCAGTTCATGCTCATCATCTGGCTTCAGGGGATCTGGCTCCCCCAGCACGGCTACTCCTTCCAGGAGACGCCACTGTGGGCCGGCATCTACATGGTCCCCCTCACCATTGGCTTCCTGCTCGCCGGCCCGGTGTCGGGCCGGCTCGCCGACCGCTTCGGCGCCCGTCCCTTCGCCACCGCCGGCCTGGTGCTCACCGGCGTGTCCTTCGTCCTGCTCCAGCTCCTCCCCATGGACTTCCCCTACCCCGCCTTCGCCCTCATGCTGCTGCTCGTGGGGATCTCGATGGGGCTCTTCGCCGCGCCCAACACCAGTGCCGTCATGAACAGCCTGCCCATCGACCAGCGAGGCGCCGGTGCCGGCATGCTCAACACCTTCCAGAACTCGGCCAGCGTGCTGTCGATCGGCATCTTCTTCACGGTCATCGCCCTCGGGCTCGCCACCAAGCTGCCGACCGCCCTCTTCACCGGTCTGACTGCCCAGGGGGTGCCGGTCGCGTCGGCCCAGGCGGTGTCCCACATCCCGCCCATCGGGAGCTTGTTCGCCGCCTTCCTCGGCCTCAACCCGATCAAGGAGCTGCTCGGTCCGACCGTGCTCCACCAGGTCGGTGCGGCACACGCCCGCTACCTGACCGGCCGGAGCTTCTTCCCCCATCTGATCTCGGGGCCCTTCGGCCACGGGCTCCGTCTCGCCTTCGACATAGCGGCCGTCTCGTGCTTCCTCGGCGCCATCTTCTCGGCACTGCGCGGTGGCCAGCAGGTGGCGACCCACCTCACGCCGGCCGCCCAGGCCGAGTCCGGTCTCGGTGCCGCTGCCGAAGTGGTCATGGAGGAAGCGGGCGCGGGCGCCGCCACCGGGATGACCGACGAGGAGCTCGGAGACGACGAGCTCGGCGGGGCAGTCGTCGGCCGCTGAGCGCGCTACCAGCCCCGACCAGAGCCGTCGAGCCGTCGCTGTCGGGACACGACCACCTCGCAGCGGAGTGCTTGTGGGACCGGTCAGGTCTCCGACGCCCGTGGCCAGGTCACCCGCGGCCAGGTCACCCGTGGCCAGGCCCGTGGCCAGGCAAGGTCGCAGAGGGTCACGACGAGGTCGTGGAGCTCGCCCGCCGTCGCCCGGTAGGCCGCCGGTGGGCCTCCGATGGGGTCGGCGACGTCATCGTCGTCCGAGCGGCCCACGAGCACCTGCCGCCCGCGCCCCCTGCCCACCCGGGCCAGCCAGGCGTCCACCGGCTCTTCGGGGCGACGCGGCTCGACGGCACCGGCGCGGCGGACCAGCTCCTTCAGCGTGAACGCCTTCGAGAAGACCGCGGGCAGGCGGACCACGGCCTCGCGTACGTGGGCCCGAGCCATCCCGAGCACGAGGTCAGCCTCCTCCAGCAGGCGGTCCTCGAGGGGTCGGGCCCGATGCCCGGAGGTGTCGATCCCCCATGCCGCCATGGCCGCCACCGCTCCCGCGGGAGGACGTTCGGGGCCGAGAGCGGTCCCCGCCGAGTGGACCGTGGCCTCGACGTGCCGGGCAGCCAGCTCCGCCGCGAGGAACCCTTGCGCCATCGGCGAGCGGCAGACGTTGGCAGTGCACACCACGAGCACGTCGACCACCCCTGCACCTTAGGGGCCGAGCCGGGCGGGACCGGGTCGGGCCGGGGGCCGAGCCGGGCAGGTCGAG
>JBMFXC010000047.1:0-20459 GCA_049964655.1 Acidimicrobiales bacterium | reverse complement strand
AAGGGAACCCCGAGAAGGGGTGCGGCATGAGTGACGCTCACTATCGATCACTCGGTTGCAACGGTTGGGCACGCCACCAGTATCGCCCCTCACCACGGGCGGCGGCCCGGCAAGAGACGCCCGGCCATGGCAGGATCGGCTCCGTGCCGCCACTGACCGCTCTGGACGAGCTGCTCGTCCACCAGCTTCCCGAACCGCTACCAAACGTGGTGGCCCACCACCCGCACTGGCGCGAGAGCTACTTCTTCGTCGCCCATCGCCCTGACACCCTGGGCGACGTCGTCATCCTCACCCTCGCCACCTACCCGCAGCGACGAGAGCTCGACTCCCTGCAGATGGGGAACGTCGCCGGCGTTCCCGTCCTCAGCCGGCACGCCCGGCCCTTCGGGGAGGACCCCCACACGCCCGACGTCGGAGCGGCACGGGTCGAGATCGTCCGCCCCTACCAGGAGATCCGGCTGTGGGCCGACCCTGCCCAGTGCGACCTGGGCATGGACCTCACCTTCCGGGCCCGGACCCCTCCCTACGGGCTCAGGCGCGGCACGATGCGCTGTGGCGACGAGATCGTCTGGGACCAGAGCCACTTCTTCCAGTCGGGCACCTACCACGGCACCTACGAGGTCGGCGGCTCCGTCGTCGACGTCGACGGCTGGTGGGGCCAGCGCGACCACTCGTGGGGGATCCGCGACCACGCACGCTGCCCTCTGTGGCTGTGGTTGCAGGTGCAGCTCCCGGACGGCTTCCTCGGGGCGTGGCACTGGGAGCTTGCCAACGGCGCCCGCGTCTACACCGACGGGTGCTGGGCACCGACCGACGGCAGCGACCCCGTCCCGCTCGTCGACTTCGCCCACGACCTCGCCTGGGTGGACGGGACGGGTACGCCGGTCGACTACGGGCGCAACGGCTCGGGCGTCACCGGGCTGCGTGGGACGGCGACGTTCGCCTTGGAGGGGGGACAGACCGTGACGGTCGCCGTCGAGGGTCCCTTCGCCCGCCCCTACGAGCCGTTCCACCGTGGTGGCCTCAACCAGGTGCGGGTCACGACCGACGACGGGCGCTCCGGAACTGCCATCGTCGAGGTCACCGGGGCACGGCACCACCGCTACTTCCCCGACACGCTCGTCGAGGGGGACCTTCCGACGTGACGATCCCGGCGACCCTCGACGAGCTCGACGCTCCCTGGCTGACCGACGTGCTGGGTGCGGCCGGCGTGCTCGGTAGCGCCGTCGTGGCAGCGATCGAGCGCACCCCGATCGGCACCGGGCAGATGTGCGACACCTTCCGGTTGTCGCTCACCTACGACCGGCCCACCGAGGCACCGGCCTCGGTGGTGGTGAAGGTCCCGGCAGCCGACGAGGCCAGCCTCCAGGCAGCCATGGCCCTGCGCTGCTACGAGATCGAGGTCCGCTTCTACCAGGAGCTCGCCTGCACCCTGCCGGTCAGGACGCCGCACCCCTACTATGCCGAGCTCGCGATCGGCAGCCCCCGCTTCGTCCTCGTCGTCGAGGACCTGACCGACGCGCACGCCGGCGACCAGCTCGCCGGGTGCACCGTGGCCGAGGCGGCAGTCGCCCTCGACGAGCTCGTCCGTCTCCACGCCCCTCGATGGGGTGACCCGTCGCTGGCCGAGCTCGAATGGCTCCACCGCGACCCCGACGGCTCGCGGCAGTTCCTGCTCGGTCTCCTTCCGGAGCTGTGGGAGGGGTTCCAGAACCGGTACCAGGACCTCGTCACGCCCGCGACCGGCCGGGCTGGCGAGACGCTGTTCACGCGGTTGGACGCCTACCTCGGCGCCGACACCGGGCCGGCGACCGTGACACACGGCGACTACCGGTTGGACAACCTGCTCTTCGGCGCACCCCCCGGCGACGCGCCTGGCGGCACTGGCCCCGGCACTGGGACCGGGGCCGACGGCGGGACCGGAGATCGGGTCGCCGTCCTCGACTGGCAGACGGCCGGCCATGGCCCGGCGCTCGCTGACGTCGCGTACTTCCTTGGTGCAGGCCTCCTGGCCGAGGAGCGGCGGGCCCACGAGCACGACCTCGTACGGCGGTACCACCGTCGGCTGACCGCCGCCGGGGTCCACGACTACCCGTGGGAGCAGTGCTGGTCCGCCTACCGACGGGGAAGCTGGTCGGGGCTGGTGATGGCCGTCGCCGCGTCGATGTTGGTGGAACGGACCGAGCGCGGCGACGCGATGTTCCTCGCCATGGCCGACCGGCACGCACGTCACGCCCTCGACCTCGACGCGGCCGCCGTGATCGGCTGACAGCCCGCCCGCGCCGTCGCCAAGTCGGGGGGCGACCCCTTGGAGGTCCGAGCCCGGGGCAAGATGTGGACCACCGGAGCCCGCCCGGTCGCCGAGCGACTGGCCACCGGAAGCCCGCCGGAGGCACAGCTCCATGACGGGCGTGACGAGCGCCCGAGCCGGAGGAGGCTCGATGATCGAGGCACGAGGCCTCACCAAGCGGTACGGCACGACGGTTGCCGTCGATGACCTGTCCTTCACCGTGCGTCCGGGGCAGGTGACCGGGTTCCTCGGACCCAACGGGTCGGGCAAGTCGACGACGATGCGCATGATCATGGGGCTCGACCACCCGAGCGCGGGTTCGGTCACCGTCAACGGACGCCGGTACGGCGACCTCCCCCGTCCGCTGCGCGAAATCGGGGCCCTGCTCGAAGCCAAGGCCATCCACCCCGGACGCAGTGCGTACAACCACCTCTGGTGCCTCGCCCAGACCAACGGCATCCCGCGGGAACGGGTGAACGCCGTGCTCGATCTGGTCGGTCTGGCCGACGTCGCCCGGCGGCGAGCCGGGGCGTTCTCCCTCGGCATGGGCCAGCGTCTGGGCATGGCGGCCGCCCTCCTCGGCGACCCCGGGGTCCTGCTCTTCGACGAGCCCATCAACGGCCTCGACCCCGAAGGCATCCGGTGGGTCCGCAACCTGCTCAAGGGCCTCGCTGCCGAGGGACGGACGGTGTTCGTCTCGAGCCACCTGATGAGCGAGATGGCGCTCACCGCCGACCACCTGGTGGTGATCGGACGGGGCAAGCTCATCGCCGACCTGCCGGTCGAGCAGTTCATCGCCCAGAGCTCACGCCAGTACGTGCGGGTCCGCGCGCCCGAGGCGGCCCGCCTCGGCGAGGTCCTGCGGGCCGCCGGCGCGACCGTGGCCGACGACACCGACGGCTCGCTCGCCGTCACCGGGCTCGCCATGGCCGACATCGGCGAGGCGGCGGGACACAACAACCTCGTCCTCCACGAGCTCTCGCCGCAGGCCGGCTCGCTCGAAGACGCCTTCATGGAACTGACCAACGACAGCGTCGAGTACCGAGGCGACGTCACGACGGATGCCGCCAGGCAGATCCCGACGACCGTTCCGGCCGGGTCCTCGGCGCCCGGACCGCTCTCCGATCTGACCAGGTGACCCGATGACCACGGCTGCCCCTTCCTCGCCCGCTCCGTCGAACATGCCGGCCCCCCTGGTGACGACCACGCGCCTCTCTCCCGTCGACGTCCTGCGTTCCGAGTGGACAAAGCTCCGCTCGGTGCGCTCGACGGTCTGGAGCCTCGCCGCACTGGCGATCGCTACGGTCGGGCTCGGGGCGATCATCACCGCGGTGGCGAACAACCACTGGCGCACCTTCTCCGCCGTCGAGCGGTTGAGCTTCGACCCGACCAGCCGGAGCCTGCGGGGCGTCTTCCTCGCCCAACTGGCCATCGGGGTGCTCGGCATCCTGGTCATCACCAGCGAGTACGGCACGGGGATGATCCGGGCCACGCTGGCTGCCGTGCCCCGGCGCCCGCTCGTGCTCGCGGCCAAGGCGACCGTGTTCGGCGCCGTCGCCCTGGTGGTCAGCGAAGTGGTGACCTTCGCCGCCTTCTTCGTGGGCCAGAGCCTGTTGAAGAGCCCCGTGCCCCACGCCAGCCTCGGTCAACCCGGGGTGGCCAGGGCCGTGATCGGCAGTGGTATCTACCTCGCCGTGCTGGGCCTGCTCGCCCTCGGCATCGGGTCGCTCATCCGCCACACCGCCGGCGCCATCAGCATCTTCGTCGGGGTGCTGTTGATCCTCCCACTGATCCTCAATGCCTTCCCGACCTCGGTCCAGCAGTCTCTCTCCAAGTTCCTGCCGCTGACCGTGCTCCAGGCGATGATCTCGACCCAGCCGCGACCCGACACGTTCGCCCCGTGGACAGGGCTCGGGATCATGGCCATCTACGCGGCGGTGGTCCTGGTGGCCGCCGGCGTGCTCTTCGTCCGCCGCGACGCCTGACCCGTCCGCCGAGGCCCCGGCCCCGGCGCTCCGGTGCCGCCCTGGCGGCGCGCTCGGGCGGGGAGGATGATGGGCTCGCCATGGCCGCCCACCCCCTCACACCAGGGACACCCCCGTCGGCGGCGCCTGTCGTCGACCGCCGGACCAGCACGCGGCGGACCGCCCTTGTGGGCTCGGCGGTCGCCGTCGTCCTCGTCACCGTCCTCGCCGCCGTCATGGTGCCCCTCAGGGACCACCTGAACGTAGCGACGGCCGCCCTCGTCCTCGTGGTCCCCGTCGTGGCCGGGGTCGCCGTCGGTGGCTTCGCCGCCGGCATCGTGGCGACGGCCACCGGCTTTCTGGCCTACGACTTCCTCTTCATCCCGCCCTACTCCACCCTGTCAGTCGGCGCGGCACAGAACTGGACTGCCCTCGGGGTCTACGCGGTGGTGATGGTGGTGGTGGCCCGCGTCGTCGCCCGCCTCGATGCCGCTCGAGCCGAAGCCCAGTACCGGGCCGAGGGCGTCCGACGTCTCTTCGACCTCTCCGAGCTCCTGGTGCGCGATCTGGCCGTCGGCGAGCTCCTCGAGACGATCGTGGACGCCATGGTGCCGGCGTTCTCCCTCGACGGCGCCGCGCTGTTGCTGCCGTCGGACGAGGGGCTCGAGCTGGTGGCCTCAGCCGGCCGGCCGCTCGACCGAGAGGATCTCGAGCGTCTCTCCGCCCACTCGGCCGTGCCAGTCACCGTCGGACGGACGGCAGCGCGCCAGGGCGACGTGCAAGTCCTGGCGCTCGAGGCGTCCGGACGGGCTATCGGGCTGCTCGCGCTGCGCGGCCCCGCCGAGACCAGGAGCGACCGCGACCTGCTCGGTGCGTTCGCCAACCACCTCGCGCTCGCCCTCGAGCGCTCCCAGCTACGCGAGCAGGCCGTCCGGGCACGTCTCCTCGAGGAGGTCGACCGGCTCCGCCGCTCGCTGGTCGGTGCCGTCTCCCACGACCTCCGGACCCCCCTCGCTACCATCAAGGTGGCGACGTCGACCCTCCTCGACACCGGAGCCCCGGTCGGTCCCCAGGACGCCGCCGAACTGGTCGGGCTGGTCGACGCCCAGGCCGACCGGCTCGAACGCCTCGTCTCGAACCTCCTCGACATGACCCGCATCCAGTCGGGTGCGCTCGAGCTCCGGCGGAGGCGCGTGGCAGTCGCCGAGCTCGTCGGTGAGGCGATCGCCCTCGTCTCCACCGCTCCCGAGCCGGCTCCCGTGGCGGTCGTCATGCCCAGCCACCTCCCCGACGTCGACGTCGACCCCGTCCTCGTCCGACAGGTGCTCGCCAACCTCGTCGACAATGCCGTCCGCCACGCTCCCGAGAGCGAACCGGTCACCGTGTCGGCCACGCTGCGCCCCCACGGTCACGTCGAAGTCGCCGTCGAAGACCGGGGGCCGGGCGTGGCAGCCGACGAGCGCACCACGATCTTCGAGATGTTCAACCGGCGAGAGGCAGGCGGCCGGGGTGGGCTCGGCCTTGCCATCGCCAAGGCGTTCATCGAAGCCCACGGCGAGCGCATCTGGGTCGAGGACGCCCCGACCGGTGGGGCGCGCTTCTGTCTCACCTTGCCCAGTGCCGACCCAGACGCCACCGACGTCGTCGTGCATGCCGCCGGACGTGGGGCACCCTGACCATGGCCACGGTGCTGGTCGTCGACGACGATCGTGCCCTGCTCAGGGCACTCCGGGTGGGGCTCGCCGCTCGCGGCCACGAGGTCTCGGTGGCGGTGACCGGCGAGGAGGGGCTCTCCAAGATCGCCCTGTCCAGCCCCGAAGTAGTGGTGCTCGACCTCGGCCTTCCCGACCTCGACGGCCTCGAGGTGTGCCGACGCGTCCGGCAGTGGAGCGACGTGCCCGTCATCGTGCTGTCCGCCACCGGCCTCGAGGAGCGCAAGGTCGCCGCCCTGGACGGAGGTGCCGACGACTACGTGACCAAGCCCTTCGGCATGGCCGAGCTCGAGGCCCGTATCCGCGCCGCCCTTCGGCACCGCCCGGCCGAGGTAGCGCCAGGCGACGAGGTGGTCACGACCGGATCGCTCGCCGTCGACTTCGTCCACCACCAGGTCTCCCTCGGCGGTGAGCCGATCGACCTCACCCCACGAGAGTTCGACCTCCTCGCCTTCCTCGCCCGCAACGTGGGCAAGGTCTGCACCCATCGGATGATCCTGGGCCAGGTCTGGGGAAGCGAGTACGGCAGCGAGACCGAGTACCTGCGGGTGTACGTCTACCGGCTCCGACGAAAGCTCGGAGACCCCGAAGGCCGGCTGGTGCGCACGGCACCGGGCATCGGCTACGCCCTCGAGCCGGGCTGACACCGGGCCAACCGGGCTGACACCGGGCCAACCGGGCTGACACCGGGCCAACCGGGCTGACACCGGGCCAACCAGGCCAGCCCCAGGGGTGACGCCGGGCAGCGTTCACGAATTGTTCACGGCGACGTGGCCCGCGTTCATGCCGGGTTCACGGCGCGTCCGTCAGGGTGGCCCCATGGGAGATCTCTTCGCCGTCCTCGGGACGCTCGCCTTCTTCGCCGCCATGCTCGGCCTGGTCTGGGGGCTCGACCGACTGTGAGCCCGACCGACGGCATCCTGCTCGCCCTCTCGGTGGTGCTCCTCGTCTACTTGGGCGTGGCCCTCTTCAAGGCCGAGTGGTTCTGATGGGCTACCTCTGGACCATCGTCGTCCTCGTCGCCGTCCTGGCCCTCGCCTGGCGGTTCCTCGGCTCGTACCTGGCCGCCGTCTACGAGGGGCGGGTCACCTACCTGCGCTTCGTCGAGCGTCCCCTCTACCGCCTGCTCGCCGTCGACCCCGAGGCCGAACAGAGCTGGACCCGCTACGCCGGCGCCCTCCTCGTCTTCTCGGCCGTGGCGATCCTCCTCTCGTACCTGCTCATCCGCATCCAGGGCTCGCTTCCCTTCAACCCCCAGCGCCTCGGGGCCGTGCCGCCGGCACTGTCGTGGAACACGGCGGTGTCCTTCGTCACCAACACCAACTGGCAGAACTACGCGGGCGAGTCGACGATGTCGTACTTCTCGCAGATGGCCGTCCTCGAGGTCCAGCAGTTCGTGAGCGCGGCAGTCGGGATCGCGGTGGCCGTCGCCCTCATCCGGGGGTTCGCCCGCCGGGGCTCGTCCACCATCGGCAACTTCTGGGTCGACCTCGTCCGCGGCGTGCTCTACGTGCTCGTCCCCATCGCCTTCCTGGCCGGCATCGTCTTCGTGGGCCAGGGCGCAGTGCAGACCCTCGGCGGTCCGGCGGTCGTCCACAACGCGCTCGACGGTGCCACTCAGACCATCGCGCGGGGTCCGGTCGGCTTCATGGAGGCGATCAAGCAGCTCGGGACCAACGGCGGCGGGTTCTTCAACGCCAACGGGGCCCACCCCTTCGAGAACCCCACCGGCCTCACCAACCTGCTGTCGATCGCCCTCATCCTCTGCATCCCGGTGGCGCTCACCTACACCTTCGGCAAGCTGGTGGGCAGCGTGCGCCAGGGGGTGGCTGTGCTCGCCGCCATGACGATCATCTTCGGCGCGTGGCTGGGCGTCGCTTCCTTCGCCGAGTCCCAGCCCAACCCGGCCGTCACCGCCACCCATGCCGTGGCCCAGCCGCAGGGGAACATGGTGGGCAAGGAGGCCCGCTTCGGCCCCCTGTCGTCCTCCCTCTACAACGTCGCCTCCACCCAGACGTCGACGGGCTCGGTCGACAGTGCCAACGACTCCTACACCCCGATGGGCGGGTTCGCGCTGCTCACCGGCATGATGCTCGGCGAAGTCACCCCCGGTGGCGTCGGGAGCGGTCTGTACACGATCCTCCTCTTCGCCATCATCACGGTGTTCATCGGCGGGTTGATGATCGGACGAACGCCCGAGTACCTGGGCAAGAAGATCCAGGCTCGCGAGGTCAAGCTGGCCGCCTTCGCCGTCCTGGTGATGCCCATCGTGGTGCTCGTGCTCACCGCCGTGGCCACCTCTGTCCACGCCGGACGGGTGGGCCCGCTGAACGCCGGGCCGCACGGTTTCTCGGAGATCCTCTACGCCTTCACCTCGCAGGCCAACAACAACGGCTCCGCCTTCGCCGGGCTGTCGGGGAACACCGCCTTCTACAACGTGACCGGCGGCCTGGCCATGCTCTTCGGGCGGTTCGCCATCATCGTCCCCACGTTGGCACTCGCCGGCACCCTGGCGGCGAAGGAGGCCGTCCCGGCCGGGCTCGGCACCTTCCGCACCGACACCCCCCTGTTCACCGGGCTGCTCATCGGCGTGATCATCATCGTGGGCGGCCTCACCTTCTTCCCGGCGGTCGCCCTCGGGCCGATCGTCGAACAGCTCAGCCACGGGAGGCTCTTCTAGATGGCCGCGCCACGCTCCGGGGACACGGCCCCGGCCCCGACGACGACCCCCTCGACCGGGGACGACACCGCCGCCCGCCCCCACGGGGTCGCCAAGCCCCGGCGGCTCTTCGACCGCGAGATCCTCGGCCCCGCCGCGATCGATGCGTTCCGCAAGCTCCACCCGAAGGTGCAGGTCCGCAACCCGGTCATGTTCGTGGTGCTGGTGGGCACCGTGGTCACCCTCGTGGAGGCGATCGCCCACCCCTCGGTCTTCACCTGGTCGATCACCGTGTGGCTGGCCCTCACCGTGCTCTTCGCCAACTTCGCCGAAGCGGTGGCCGAGGGCCGAGGAAAGGCCCAGGCCGAGACGTTGCGGCGAATGCGCTCGGAGACCATGGCCCGGCGCCTCACCGACTCGGGCGACGAGGAGCGCGTGCCGGCCGCCGAGCTCGCGCGCGGCGACCTCGTCGTGTGCGAGGCGGGTGACCTCGTCCCCTCCGACGGCGACATCGTCGAGGGCATCGCCTCGGTCGACGAGTCGGCCATCACCGGCGAGTCGGCACCGGTCATCCGCGAGTCGGGTGGCGACCGCTCGGCAGTCACCGGTGGGACACGGGTCCTCTCCGACCGCATCGTCGTCCGGATCACCGCCGAGCGCGGGCAGACCTTCCTCGACCGGATGATCAGGCTCGTCGAGGGTGCCGACCGTCAGAAGACCCCCAACGAGGTGGCGCTCACCATCCTGCTCGCCGCCCTCACCCTCGTGTTCCTCCCCGTGGTGGTGGCGCTCCGTCCCTTCGGGACCTTCTCGGGGGCGTCCGTGTCGGTGACGGTGCTCGTGGCTCTGCTCGTGTGCCTGATCCCGACGACGATCGGCGCGCTGCTCTCTGCCATCGGCATTGCCGGCATGGACCGCCTGGTGCAGCGCAACGTGCTGGCACTCTCGGGAAGGGCCGTCGAAGCCGCCGGCGACGTCCAGACGCTCCTGCTCGACAAGACGGGCACCATCACCCTGGGCAACCGCATGGCGTCGACCTTCGCGCCGGTCCCCGGGGTCGACGAGGCCGAGCTCGCCGAGGCAGCCCAGCTCGCTTCGCTGGCCGACGAGACTCCCGAGGGGCGCTCGATCGTGGTGCTGGCCAAGGAGCGCTTCGACCTGCGCGGGCGCGAGCTCGGCGAGGACCACGTCTTCGTCCCGTTCTCGGCGACCACCCGCATGTCGGGGCTCGACGTCGACGGCCGACAGATCCGCAAGGGAGCGGCCGAGGCGGTCCGACGGTGGGTGCTCGACCAGGGCGGCAACGTCCCCGACGGGCTCGACGAGCTCGTCGACGGCTTCGCCCGTGCCGGCTCGACCCCCCTGGTGGTGGCCGACGGCCCGAAGGTCCTCGGTGTCATCGAGCTGAAGGACGTTGTGAAGCAGGGCATCCGCGAGCGCTTCGACCAGCTGCGGGCCGTCGGCATCCGCACGGTGATGATCACCGGCGACAACCCGCTCACCGCGGCCGCCATCGCCCAGGAGGCCGGCGTCGACGACTACCTGGCCGAGGCCACTCCCGAGACGAAGATGGAGCTGATCAAGGCCGAACAGTCGGGCGGCAAGCTCGTCGCCATGACGGGGGACGGGACGAACGACGCCCCGGCCCTCGCCCAAGCCGACGTCGGCGTCGCCATGAACAGCGGCACGACGGCGGCCAAGGAGGCGGGGAACATGGTCGACCTCGACTCGAACCCGACCAAGCTGATCGACATCGTCGAGGTCGGCAAGCAGCTGCTCATCACCCGGGGTGCCCTGACCACGTTCTCCATCGCCAACGACGTGGCCAAGTACTTCGCCATCATCCCCGCCCTCTTCGTCTCGACCTACCCGCAGCTCGGCGCCTTGAACATCATGAAGCTGCACAGCCCGCAGAGCGCCGTGCTTTCGGCGGTGATCTTCAACGCGCTGGTCATCGTGGCGCTGATCCCCCTGGCCCTGCGCGGCGTGCGGTTCCGACCGTCGTCGGCCTCGGCCATCCTGCGCCGGAACGTCCTCGTCTACGGCGTCGGCGGGATCATCGTCCCCTTCGTCTTCATCAAACTGATCGATCTCGTGCTCACGGGAACGGGGGTGTTCTGATGCTCATCCACCTACGCCGATCGATCGTGGTCGCGGTGTTCTTCTTGGTGGTGTGCGGGCTCGCCTATCCCCTCGCCGGCACCGGGCTCGCCCAGCTCGCCTTCCATCACCAAGCCAACGGCTCACTGGCCGCGGACGGCTCGACCCTGATCGGCCAGCAGTGGAGCGGGCCGCAATGGTTCCAGGGCCGTCCGTCGGCAACCGTCTCGCCCTCGGGCAAGCCGAGCCCGTACGACGCCATGGCGTCGGGGGCGTCCAACCTCGGGCCTCGCTCGAAGGTGCTCGAGCAGCACGTCGCCGCCCGGGCAGCCGCCCTGCGCAAGGAGGGGATCACGCCGACCGACGAGCTCGTCACGTCGTCGGGCAGCGGGCTCGACCCCGACATCAGCCCCCGGTCCGCCTACGCCCAGGTCGACGCCGTCGCCAAGGCTCGCCACCTGCCCCGCTCGGTGGTCGCCCACCTCGTCACCACCCACATCCAACAGCCCGAGCTCGGGTTCCTCGGCGAGCCCGTCGTCAACGTGCTCGAGCTCAACCTCGCCCTGTCGAAGTTGTCGTGAGCACCGGGTCGTTCACCGACGCTGGCACCTGGGGAGGTCGGCCGGTCGTCCGCCGGCTGGCCGACGCCGCTCCCCGGTGCCGCGTGGTGGCAACCGGCACGATCTGCGACACGAGGACGGCCCGCACCGGTGCGCTGGGCCCTGCCGGCTCGTTCCGGTGCGAGCTCGACGACGGCACGGGCCACATCGGCCTGGTCTTCCTCGGGCGTCCCCACGTGCCCGGCCTCACCGTCGGGGTGCGCTGCACGGTAGAGGGGACCGCCCGTAGCGACCGTGGTGAACTGGTCCTGTGGAACCCCCTCTACCGCCTCGAGCCGCTCGGTGACCACTAGCCCTTCCGGGACAGGCCCCGACCTTCCCCTCGACGCACGCACCGCACGGGACGTCCGCACGGGCACCGGAGCGGGATCGCTGTCCGACGCCGGCTCGTCCGACGCCGGCTCGTTCGACGCCGGCTCGTTCGACGCCGGCTCGTCCGACGCCGTCGAGGCCACCGGGCGGTTCCGCATCTACCTCGGTGCTGCCGCCGGCGTGGGCAAGACCTACGCCATGTTGAGCGAGGGCCACCGCCGCAAGGAACGTGGGCTGGACGTGGTGGTCGGCTTCGTCGAGACCCACGGTCGGCCCCTTACTGCCCAGCTCGCCGACGGCCTCGAGACGGTCCCCCGCAAGGTGGTCGAGTACCGAGGAAGCCGCTTCGAGGAGCTCGACGTCGACGCCGTGCTGGCCCGGCACCCCGAGCTCGCCCTCGTCGACGAGCTGGCGCACACGAACGTGCCCGGGTCGGGCCGCAACACGAAACGGTGGCAGGACGTCCTCGAGCTCCTCGAGGCCGGGATCGGCGTCATCACCACGGTCAACATCCAGCACCTGGAGAGCATCGCGGACGCCGTCGAGCAGATGACGGGGACCGCGGTGCGGGAGCGGGTCCCCGACCGGGTCGTGAGGATGGCCGACCAGATCGAGCTGGTCGACTCCTCCCCCGAGCAGCTCCGCCGCCGGATGGTCCACGGCAACATCTACCCCCCCGAGAAGGTCCCCCAGGCGCTCACCCACTTCTTCCGGACAGACAACCTCATCGCCCTGCGCGAGCTGGCGCTGCGGTTCCTCGCCGACGAGACCGAAGAGGAGCTCCTCGCCCACCTGGCCCGGCACCAGACCACCACGGTGTGGGAGACCACCGAACGGATCATGGTGGCCGTCACCGAGGCGCCCGGCACAGACGTCCTGCTCCGCCGGGCGGCTCGGATGGCCTCACGCACCAAGGGCGACCTCGACGTCGTCCACGTCGTCACCGGGGATGCCACGCCGTCGACCAACAGTGAACGCCTCGACGCCCTACGCGAGCTGGCATCGTCGCTCGATGCCCGGTGGCACGAGGTACGCGACAACGACCCGGCGCGGGCGCTCACCACGTTCGCTCGCGACCACCAGGTGACCCAGATCGTCATCGGCTCCAGTCGGCGCACCCGCTGGCAGGAGCTGACCGGCGGCGGATCGGTCGTCCGGCGGGTGATCCGTGACGCGTGCGACGTCGGGATCGACGTGCACATCATCGCCCGACGCGAGCTTCCCCTTGTCGGAAGTGCACCCGACGTCGCTCCGGCTGACGACGGCTGACGAGCTCGGGTGCCTGACGGCCGTCGCACCCGACCCGGGCCTCTGGCGCACCTGAGCCACCCGGGGCCCGGTCCCCGCCGCACCCGGTCCACCAGGTCCACCCGGTCCCCGGCCACCACGCCCCACTCGCCGCTACGCTCGCCCCGGGTCGGCACACGCCGACAGCGGGCCCGACGGGGAGGTCGCGATGGAGCCGATCAGGCGGGTGGTGACCGGGCACGACGGAGCAGGACGGGCGGTGGTCGTAGACGACGGACCGGTCGAGCCCACCACGTTGGCCATCCTGCCCGGGTTCGAGACCATCGAGCTCTGGCACACCGAGGGCACGCCGGCGATGCCCCATGCCCTCGGTTCGGCCGGTATCCCCCGCTATTTCCCCGCTCCGGGCGGGACGGTCTTCCGGGTGGTGACGTTCCCGCCCGACGGCGAGCCGGCCCCGGCCGGCCTCGACGTCAGTGCCGCACTCGACGAAGCGCAGGCCAAGGTCCCCGACCTGGTGGCCCGGCTCGAGCCCGACCACCCCGGGATGCACACCACCGACTCGGTCGACTACGCCATCGTCCTCGACGGCGAGCTCGATCTCGAGCTCGACGAGGGCGCCACCACCACGGTCCGCCCCGGCACGGTCGTCGTCCAACGGGGCACTCGCCACGCCTGGCGCAACCGGTCGGACCGTCCGGTGCGGGTGGCCTTCGTCTTGGTGGGAGCGACGCCCGTCGACTGACCTCGCTTGCCACTGCCGGCCACCTGTCAATACGCCCGCTCAGTGCGCAAGCAGGACGACGGCAGCGACGACGCCGACCACCACCACGACGGACACCAGGGCGGCCGAAGGGATCCGCCTGCCGACGTGCACGCCGAGCTGCCCGCCGGCCAGGGAGGCGAGGGCCAGGATGCCGGCGACCGGCCAGGCGACGTGGCTCACGGCCACGAACACCACGGCGGCGGTGGTGTTCGACAGCCCGACTGCCACGTTCTTCCACACGTTCAACCGGTGGATCCGCTCGGGTAGGGCGACGGCGAGCACCGAAAGGATGATCACACCCACCGCGGCCCCGAAGTACCCGCTGTAGACGGCAGCCGCGGCCAGGGCGACAGGCAGCCAGGCAGGTGCGGGGACGACGCCGGAAGCCGGCTCTCCACCTCGTGCCGGCTCTCCACCTCGTGCCGGGACGTCACCTGCTTGTAGCTCGGCCGACGGCCCGGGCGTCGTCGTTGCGGCGTCGGCCCACCGAGCAGGCAGCCGGCTCGTCGTTTGGGCCCGGGCCCGGGCTCGGGCCGCCAGCCAGGGACGGAGCACCATCAGGACGACCGACACCAGGATCAGGTACGGGACAACCCGTTCGAACACCGAACCGGGGAGGAGGACGAGCAGGATGCCGCCCGCGCCCCCCCCTACCGCTGCCGTCAGGAGGACCACGACGAGCAGGCGGGGGCGGCCGGCGAGCTCGCTCCGCTGGGTGACGGCAGCGCCGACCGAGGCGGGCACCAGCCCGACGTTGTTGGAGACGTTGGCCACGACGGGCGGGTACCCGAGAGCGAGCAGGAGCGGGAAGGTGATGAGGGAGCCCGATCCCACCACGGCGTTCACCAGACCGGCGGCCACACCCGCCGCGGCGATCTCGATCCCGGCAGCCGGCGTCATCGGCGGATCATCCCCGGGAGGGACCGCTCTCGGCAAACGCGGTTCCCGCAAGGCGCGCCCGCCCCGGAGGGTGTGACCCGCCTCGAAAGGTGGCGCGCCCGCCCGGAAGGCTCGCCTGTCCCCCTAAGGTTGCGTTCAGTCGCATACGGGGAGGTTCGACGTGGAGATGGAGTACCGACGTCTGGGTGGGTCCGGGTTGAAGGTCAGCGTGCTGTCGTTCGGCTCATGGGTGACCTTCGGGCCGCAACTGGCCGGCAGTCTGGCCGAGGAGTGCCTGGCTGCTGCCTACGAGGGCGGCGTCAACTTCTTCGACAACGCCGAGGCGTACGCGGGAGGGGAGTCCGAGCGCATCATGGGCGAGGCGATCGCCAAGCTCGGGTGGCCACGACACAGCTACGTCGTCTCCACCAAGCTGTTCTGGGGCCTCCACAACGTCCCCAACATGCGCAACACCCTCAACCGCAAGTACCTGCTCCAGGCCATCGACGGCTCGCTCGGGCGCTTCGGGCTCGACTTCGTCGACCTCGTCTACTGCCACCGGCCCGATCCGGAGACCCCCGTCGAGGAGACGGTCCGGGCGATGTCCGACATCGTCTCGAGCGGCAAAGCCCTCTACTGGGGAACCTCCGAGTGGTCGGCGCAGGCTCTGCAGGAGGCCTACGACATCGCCGAACGTCACCACCTGCACAAGCCGGTCGTCGAGCAGCCGCAGTACAACCTGTTGTGGCGCGAGCGCGTCGAGCAGGAGTACGCCCCCCTCTACGGCTCGATGGGGCTCGGCCTCACCACCTGGAGCCCCCTCGCCTCGGGGCTGCTGACCGGCAAGTACGTAGACGGCGTGCCCGAGGGCTCGCGGGCCACCCTGCCCGGCTACGAGTGGCTGCGCAACCTGCTCACCGACCCGGCCCGCAACGACAAGGTGCGCCAGCTCAAGGGCATCGCCGACGAGCTCGGCTGCACGCTCGCCCAGCTCTCCATCGCCTGGTGCACGCGCAACCCCCACGTCTCGTCCGTCATCACCGGGGCCAGCCGGGTCGAACAGGTACGCGAGAACCTCACAGCTCTCGACGTCGCCCCCATGCTGACCGACGACGTGCTGGAGCGAATTGACGCCGTCGCCAGCTGAAGGCATCCGGCGTCCGGGCCTCGGGGGCAGGAGCCTGGGCCGCCCGGGCACGCTCCTCGTCGCGAGGGACGCTGCGGGCCAGCGCGGCGGCTCCGAGGGCACGCTGGGCGTCGACACCGGTGACGGTCGGCACTCGGCTCCACCGGCCGTCGGGAGCCAACGACCACGCGTGGGTGTCGTCGGCGAGCTCGAGAGCGAGGATCTCCTCGAGGCGGGCCACCGCATCCGCGTCGGTCACCGGGATCATCGCTTCGACTCGGCGGTCGAGGTTGCGCCGGCGTAGGTCGGCCGAGCCGATGTAGTAGGTCGCCGCCTGGGCTCCACCGCCGAACCGGAAGATCCGCGAGTGCTCGAGGAACCGTCCCACGATGGAGCGGACTCGGACGGTGTCGGACAAGCCGGGCACCCCCGGAGCCAGGCAGCAGATCCCCCGCACCACGAGGTCGATCGGCACCCCGGCCTGGGACGCACGGTAGAGGGCGTCGATGACCGCCTGGTCGTCGAGCCCGTTGACCTTCAGCACGATGCGCCCGCCCGCTCCGAGAGCGGCTTGCTCCTCGATGGCGGCGAGGATCCGCTCACGGATGCCGCCCGGAGCCGTCACCAGCTCGCGGTACTCCGGCGGACGACTGAAGCCGGTGATGTAGTTGAAGAAGCGAGTGACGTCGTCTCCGAGCGAGTCTCGCGAAGACAGCACGCCCAGGTCCTCGTAGATGCGAGCGGTCTTCGGGTTGTAGTTGCCGGTCCCCACGTGGCAGTAGCGGCGGACCTCCTCGCCCTCCTGCCGCACCACGAGCGTCGTCTTGGCGTGGGTCTTCAATCCCATCAGCCCGTAGATGACGTGCGCGCCCGCCTCCTCGAGGGCTCGGGCCCAGCCGATGTTGGCCTCCTCGTCGAA
Organism: Acidimicrobiales bacterium; assembly: GCA_049964655.1. GTDB lineage: Bacteria > Actinomycetota > Acidimicrobiia > Acidimicrobiales > RAAP-2 > JAJZJT01. Next base: position 3,864 of record JBMFXC010000047.1, on the reverse strand, counting down.
CCGAGCGGTCACCTCGACCAGGACGGCCACCTGCTTGCCGTGCTCGGCCGCCCGGACGAGCGCAGCGACCACCGGGCTGTCTCCCGAGGTCCGGTAGAGGCACTGCTTGATCGCCAGCACCTGTGGGTCGTCGGCCGCCTCGTTGATGAGCTCCTCGACAGACGCAGCGAAGGAGTCGTAGGGGTGGTGGACGAGGACGTCCTGGCGCCCGAGGACGGCGAAGATGCCGTCTCGCTCGTCGGGCTCCCGCTCGACGAGCGCCTGGGGCACGAGGGGCGACCAGGGACTGTCGTGCAGGCGGGGCCGATCGAGCTCGTAGAGCGCCCAGAGCCACTCGCGGCCGAGCGGGCCGGCAACGCGCGAGACGTCGGTCGGGTCGAGGCCGAGCTCGCCGGTCAGACGTTCCACATTGGCGTCGGACGTCGTCGTGTCGACCTCGAGCCGGACGACCGGCAGGAACCGTCGGCGTCGGAGCTCCTCTTGGAGGGCGAGCAGCAGGTCGTCGGCGGCGTCGTCGTCGAGGGCGATGTCGGCGTCGCGGGTCACCCGGAACACCCCGGCCTCACCGACGTCGGCTCCGGGGAAGATCTCGCCGAGGTGGGCCATCATCACGCGTTCGATGGGAACGAAGCGGTCTCCGCCAGGTAGGCGCAGGAGCCGGGGGACGTTCGGTGGAACTTTCACCCGGGCGAAGCGGGTGACCTCGCCGTCGCGCACGTCCACGCCGACGTTGAGCGACAGGTTCGAGAGATAGGGGAACGGGTGGCTGGGGTCGACCGTGAGCGGGGTGACCACCGGGAGGATCAGCCGGTCGAAGACTTCGCTCAGGTGGGCACGATCGCCGGACCCGAGCTCGTCCCACGTGCAGATGGACACGCCCTCGTCGGCGAGCGCCGGCAGCAGGCTGTCGTGGAGCAGGCGCTCGTGACGGCGGACCATCCGTTCGAGGGAGGCGCGCACGTCGGCGAGCAGTTCGCGCGGCGTGCTGCCGTTCAGGGCACGAGCCTTGATGCCGGCAGCCATCTGGCGCTTCAACCCCGCCACCTGCACCTGGAAGAACTCGTCGAGCCGCTCGTTGAACAGCGCCGCGAACTTGACGCGCTCGAGCAAGGGGACCGAGGAGTCCTCGGCGAGGTCGAGCAGCCGGTCGTTGAAATCGAGGTCGGAAAGCTGGCGGGCGAAGTAGCGGGGCGTGGGACCCGCCGAGGTGGCGTCGACTCGTTCGTGGACCGGCGCTCGGTCGTCAACCGCCTCGTCGTCGAGCTGGACTGGTCGCGACGGCACGGGTGCACTGGCAACAGCCCCCCCCTGGGGTTCACCGGGTGCTCCCCCTGCGGCCGCCAGGTCCGCGTGGACCTCGCTCGATCGAGCCTCAGGTGCCAGTCCGCGATCGGCACGAGTGGTCATCCCGCAACGTTACCGGTCAGGGCCCACGCCGGCCTCGGCGGCAGCGGCCGCGTTCGTCCCCACCCGCGGCGTGGCCGACGACCGCTCGTCCGGCCACCGGCGCCGTTCGGGTGGAGACGGTCGCCGTGCCACACTGACGGGAGCACCGTCCACGCCGCACCGGCGGAGGGACAGCGAGCAGCTCAGGAGGTGTGGTGGAGCACGACCAGCTCATCGACGTGATCGTGGAGATCCCTCGGGGGAGCCGCAACAAGTACGAGTACGACCACGAGCGCCACGTCATCCGGCTCGACCGACGGCTCTTCTCGGCGACCTTCTACCCGGCCGACTACGGGTTCGTGCCCGACACGCTGGCCGAGGACGGTGACCCGCTCGACGCCCTCGTCCTCCTCGACGAGCCGACCTTTCCGGGCTGCCTGGTCGAAGCCCGCCCCGTCGGCGTCTTCTGGATGTCCGACGAGCACGGCCCCGACGCCAAGATCATCACGGTGGCGAGCGGCGATCCACTGTGGGAATCAGTCAGGGACCTCGACCAGCTTCCCTCCCACCTCGCCGACGAGATCGCCCACTTCTTCGACGTCTACAAGGACCTCGAACCGGGCAAGCAGACGACGGTCCGCGGCTTCGAGAACGCTGCGGCGGCATGGGGGGAGATCGAACGGTCACGCCAACGGGCGGCAGCCGGCGGCTGACCCGGTTGCCAAGAGGCGCCCCGGCCTGCCGTCCACCATGACGCGGACGGACTCTGCTGGCTGCTCGGGATCGACGTGGCGAGGGGCTGCCGTTCGGCCGCGGACCGTCGGGCAGATCGCGTGAGCTCAGTGGTGAACGGCGAGCTCAGCGGGCGGCGATGTACTCGAGGAGCTCGTGGCGATCGCGCTCGAGCTCGCCGATGCGCTGCTTGACCACGTCGCCGATGCTCACGATGCCGCAAAGCACACCGTCGGCGACGACGGGGAGGTGCCGGACACGTCGCTCGGTCATGGTCCGCATCAGGGAGTCGAGGTCGTCGGTCGGCGCGCACGTCTCGACGACCTTCGACATGATGGAGGAGACGGGCTCGTCGAGCAGGTCACCGCGGAGCTGGTGAAGGCGTTGGACGACATCGCGCTCGGAGACGATCCCGTCGATGTGGGCACCGTCGGCCGAGACGACCAGCGCTCCGATGCGCAGCCGAGCGAGCTCGGCGACCGCCACTGAGACCGTGGCATCGGGCGCCACCGTAGCGACCCCCGTGCCCTTGGACTCGAGCAGGTTCGATACACGGGCCACGGCGCCCTCCCTTCGGCGGTTGCCGATCCCCGGACCGCCTTCGTCCCCCGCCGGGGAGCTCGTGCCCCGGCCAACCCCAGTGTAGGGCAGCACGGACGACATCGTCCGCCCTGAACAGGACCCGTGGGACCGCCAGTGGCGTCGGTGCCGGCACGTCGTCCGCCAGCGCCCCATCGGGACACTGCTGGTCGCGACCGGAGCGCCGGGCCGGTCGTCACGACCTGAGCGATCAGGTGAAGACGACGGTCCGGTTGCCGTTGACGAGCACCCGGTCCTCGAGATGCCAACGCAGCCCCCGGGCCAGGACCGACCGCTCGATGTCGCGCCCCAACCGGAGCAGGTCCTCGACCGTGTCGCCGTGGTCGATGCGAGCAGTGTCCTGCTCGATGATGGGGCCGGCGTCGAGCTCCGCCGTCACGTAGTGGCACGTCGCGCCAATCAGCTTCACCCCCCGCTCGAACGCCTGGTGGTACGGACGGGCGCCGGCGAACGACGGTAGGAAGCTGTGGTGGATGTTGAGGATGCGCCCGGCATAGCGGTCGCACAGATCGGCCGGGAGGACCTGCATGTAGCGGGCGAGCACCATGACATCCCCCCTGGCTTCCTCGAAGATGCGGCCGACTTCGGCGAAGGCTTCGTTTCGGGCATCAGCAGGTACGGGGACGTGGTGGAACGGGACGCCGTGCCACTCGACGAGCGACGCGAGGTCGGGATGGTTGGAGACGACCGCGGCCAGCTCGCAGGCCAGGTCACCGCTGCGCCACCGGTGGAGGAGATCCGCCAGGCAGTGGTCCTCACGACTCACCAGCACGACGACCCGCTTCGGGACGTCGGTGTCGCTTAAGTGCCACTCGAGGGAGAGATCGGCGGCAACGGAAGCAAACCGGTCGCCGAACTCCTCGGGCCCGAAGGGGAGCGTGTCGGCGAGGACCTCGATGCGCTGGAAGAAGCGTCCGGTGCTGAGATCACCGTGCTGTGCTGCCTCGACGACCCAACCTCCATGCTGTGCGATGAAGCCGGTCACCGCGGCGACGATGCCGGGGCCGTCAGGGCAGGTGACGGTGAGGACGTAACGACGCACGGCTCTATCATGGCCGGTGGCGGCACCGGTGTGTCCCCTACGATGCAACACCGTGGCTGACGCTGGGCACTCGGGGGACGCTGGGCACTCGGGGGACGCTGGGC
>JBMFXC010000046.1:0-20615 GCA_049964655.1 Acidimicrobiales bacterium | reverse complement strand
ACAAAACACTACGCCCAAGGAGCGTGCATGAGACACAAGAGTGCAAGGATCCGCCGACTGGCGGTCTTCGCAGTCGGCTCCGTCACCGCCATCTCTGCGACAGCAGTGATCGGTGCCGGTGCCGCCTACGCAGCAAGTACGGCGGTTCAGAGCACCGGCGGGACCATCACGCCGGTGGAGGCCCCGACGATCTTCCCGGGCGTCGCGAACCAGGCCGCCGGGAACTGGACGTTCACGTCGGCCAACTCGTTCAGCCAGTACGACACACTCACCATCGACCTCGCCCAGTGCCAGACCAGCACGGACTTCATCGGGTTTGCTGCGACACCGACGGTGACCGTCGCCACCAATGGCACCACGGAAACGATGCCGGTCATCACCGCCAAGCTCGCGCAGCAGACTGGCGAAGGCGCCGCCTGCGTTGCCGCTGGGGTGAAGGACCAGCTCGTCCTCACCTTCGGCAACACGGCTTCTTCGACCGGAACGACCCCCTGGACCGTCACCATCTCCGGTGTCAGCTACACCGTCGGCTCCGCCTTCGCACCGGGCACGTCGGTGGCCGCCTCGGCCACCTATCAGCCGAGCGCGACGGGTGTTGCCGCGGTGACGGACACCATCACTCCCGACGCCGCCGTGGCTCCGTTCGCGGTCACGGGTGACACGCCTGGGGTCGGCCTCGCTCCTGGTGCCACGGATGCCGCGATCTCCAACGTCGTCATCACCGAGTACGTGCCCGGCGAAGTCGCCGCAGGAACGGTTTCGGTGGCGTTGTCGAACGGGACGTTCGACACCTCGAGCACGCCGAGCGTCGCCGCAAGCGGCGGCGGTGCGGTGGTCGGCAAGGTGAGTGGTGCAGGGACGGCCACCTTGACCTTCCCGGTTACCACTGCCTCGTCGAACACTCCGGCCACCTACACCCTCTCCGGGTTGGCGGTCGACGTGCCGAGCAGCGCAACGGGAGGGCCGGTCACGGTCGACGTGACTAATTATGACAGCGCATCCGCCACCACGTCGACGCTCGCGCCTGGCGTCGAGGTCTTCTCGGTCGTCAGCTCGTCGCGGATCTTCGGTGAGGCCAGCGCCGACACGTCGGCAGCGCTCTTCGAGAAGAATGGCTGCAACCCGACGAGGTCGGCGGTCCTTGCCACGTCGAACAGCTTCGCCGACGCGCTCTCGGCCAGCTATCTGGCCAGCCAGCTCGGCACCTCGGTGCTCGTCACCCCGACGGCGGCGGTCGCCTCGTCGACCCTGACCGCGTTGCGCCTCGAAGGCGTCGACAACGTCTTCGTGGTCGGTGGTCCCCTGGCGATCAGCTCGGCGGACATCGCGACCCTGAAGGCAACGCCTTCGTATAAGTGCGGTGGGCTGGTTGGGAATTACACTCTGCTCGGTACGGCGCAGAATCTCCAGGTGACCCAGATCTACGGCCAGACGCAGTACGGCACGGCCGAGCAGGTCGCCGAGTACAGCGGGTCGGGTGCGGTTGGATCGGTCGCGGTGCCCGGTGCCTACGGTGGGATGTACAACGACACCACCGGTAGCAACGGCACGTCCGCTACTGCGGCACCGACCACGGCCGTCCCGACCGCCATTCTCGCCGTCGGGACCAACTACCCCGACGCGATGGCGGCCAGCGCCATGGCGTACAAGGAGAAGCTGCCCGTCCTCCTCACGGAGACGAACAGCCTGGCCCCCGAGGCCGAGGCCGCCATCGTCAACCTGGGCATCCAGCAGGTGATCGTCATGGGTGGTCCGCTCGCCGTCTCGGACAACGTGGTTACTCAGTTGATGGGTCTCGGCGTGTCGACGTTCCGGATCGCCGGAACCGACGCCACCGACACTGCCCAGCTGCTGGCCCAGTTCGAGCTCAACTACCAGAACGCCTCGGGCGTGGCGGACGGGCTCAACTGGAGCCCAGCTCAGGGCCTGGTCGTGACTCGGGGCGACTACTACACCGACGCCCTGTCGGCCAGCGCCTATGCCGGCAGCAACGAGATGCCGATCGTGCTGACCGAGAACCCCACCACTGTGGGCCAGTACCTGACCAGCTTCCTCAACACGGCTGGGACGGTCGGCTACGGCTCCCACGTGGTGTACAACTTCACCGTTCTCGGTGGCTCGCTCGCCATCGCACCCAGTACGGTGACGGCGATCAGCAACGCTCTGGCGGCCAATAGCTGAGCGCCACTGATCACCAGTCGGGCAGTACCGCAAAGGGGACTCTTCGGAGTCCCCTTTGCGCGCCCTGCCCAAGCGCTCCCCGGTCGGTGTGCGTCTCGGGACGGAGGTCGTCGAGTGACGGGCACGTAGTCGGGTAGGCGCCGGATCGCTCGGGACCGCACCCCGCCACGGGGACCCGGCTACGCTGCGCTGGTGCGGCGGGCACGTGGCGCACCGTGAACCGACTGCCCTCGGCGCCTCGAGCGACGGCGAGGAGCGGTCCCTGCCCCTGTCCAACCCAACCACCGGGAACGAGTGTTGACCAGCGAGTCCGACAGCCCCTTTCTCCGCACGGCCCGAGAGCACGCTGACGTCGGTCTTCCCGTCGAGCGGGTTGCCCGCTTCCGGCTGCTCAAACGAATCCTCTACCGGGTGAGCTGGGTGTTCCTCCGTCACCAGGTGGCCTTCAATCACGCGGTGCTCGGCGAGGTGGCCGCGCTCAGGACCGAGCGCGCCGCGACCCTGGCGGCCTTGGACAACCGGTTCGAACTGGCCTTCAGGCAGGTGCTCGACGAGCTCGGCGACCACGTCGCCCGGTCGACGGACGAGCACGTCCGGCTCGCTCAGGAGCTTGCCGAGCTCTCGTCCCGCGTGGAACCGCTCTCGCCGCTGGCTCCGGTGGTGGAGGACCTGGCGGCACGCGTCGCCCGTGAGGCGTCGGCGATGCACCTGGCCCGGGCCGAGGCCGCCGTCGTCGTCGAGCGGGTCCGACGAGCCCTCCCGCCGTCCGACTTCGGACGGCGGGAAGACCTCCCCTCGGCCTGGGACGACCTGTACCTGCCCTTCGAGGACGTGTTCCGCGGGTCCCCGGAGCTGATCCAGTCCCGGCTCTCGGCTTACCTCCCCGACGTCGCCAGGTTGGAGCGAGGTGATCGACCCGTTGTCGACGTCGGGTGTGGCAGAGGCGACTGGCTCGCGCTCCTCGCCGCCGAGGGTGTCCGGGCCTACGGCGTCGACAACAACCTCCGAAGCATCGAGCGGGCCCAGGAGCGCGGCCTTGACGCCCGGCATGGCGATGCCATGGTTCACCTCGCCGAAGTTCCGGCGGGCTCGCTTGCCGCGGTCACTGTGTTCCACCTCGTGGAGCACGTCACCATCGAGCAGCTGGTAGAGCTCCTCGACCTTTCCTACCGGGCGCTCATGCCCGGCGGCCTCCTGATCCTCGAGACGCCGAACCCGGACAACCTGCTGGTGGGGACTTCGAACTTCTACCTCGATCCGACCCATCGGAACCCCCTCCCTCCGGCCTTGTTGGCGTTCCTGGTCGGCTCCCGTGGGTTCCGGGACACCGACGTTCGGCCGCTTCGACGCGGCACGCTCGAGCCGGCCTCGCCGTCGGCGCTCGCCACCCTCGATCCCGCGGTAGCCGCCATCGTGGAGCTCCTCCAGGAGCACCTGCTGGCCGGGGAGGACTACGCCGTTCTCGCCTATCGGTGATGACGTCTCGTCGCCCCCACGTCGCCGTCTGGTGCCCGATGCCACCGGTACCATCGGAGGTCGCCGAGCACGGCTTTCGTCTGGTCGAAGCGCTGGGCGAGCTGCTCTCGGTGAGCGTGGTGGTTTCACGTCCGCAGCTCGATCGGGCCCGCGTCCCGGCTGGCGCCGCAGTGCTAGCGCCGGACGAGGCGCTCCTCGGGCACCTCGACCAGCCCGACGTGCACCTCTACCACCTGGCGAACGACCCGGCGCTCTTCGGGTGGGTGCTCGGGGCGGTCGTCACCCGGCCCGGCGTCGTCGTGCTCCACGACTCGTCGCTCGCCGACCTCTTCCGGGGTGTCTGCGCCGGTTCGCCGTTGCTGTGGGAGCGGGTCCTCGCCAACTTCGGCCGCGACCGACCAGTCGCCGAGGGCGAGGAGGGGGAGGGCGCGCAGCGCCCCGAGGGGACGACCGATCCGTTCCTCTGCGGCGTGGTGGAACGCAGCCTCTGCGCGATCGTCTCCTCCCGCTCCCTTGCCGAGCAGATCGCCCGGTGTGTACCGGGCAAGCCGGTGGTCGACCTCCCCTGGACCGCCGAGCACGATCAGCGCGGCGTCCGGCTCGGCTCGGCGGAAGGCCCGGACCAGGGAGACGACGCTCGTTCCGGCACCACCTGGCAGCGGGTCGCCGCCGCGTACGTTCCCGTGCTCGACCAACAGGTGCGTCGCCGGGTCCGGGTCGAAGGGCCGCCGCCGGCGAACGGGGAGGAGGCCAGGCCGGCAGAACCGGCAGGGATACCGGGGCTGAACGTGCACGGAGACTGGAAGGCGACCACGGGGCTTGCCCACGCCGCGCGCCGGCTGTGTGTCGGCCTGCTCTCCCAAGGGGTCCCAGTGGCGGTCGAGACGGTCGCCTCTCACGCGCCCACCGACCCTTCCCTTCTACCACCGGAGCTCGATCACGCGGCAAAGGGTCGGCGCTATCCCGTCGACCTCTGGACGCTGAACCTCAACGAGTTCCACCTGGTGCCCGACGACCAGCTGCGGTCGCCGAGGACCCGTCGTCACCACATCGTCACCTGGTACTGGGAGCTCCCGGACGTCCCGGCGTCGCTGGTCGAGCAGTTCGAACGCGTCGACGAGATCTGGGTGCCCAGCCAGTTCGTCCGCCGGGCCTTCGTGAGGCAGACGCGCAAGCCGACGACCGTGGTCCCGACCATCGTCCCCACGTTCGTCGCCAGTGACCGGCGATCCGTCTTGCGCGACAAGCTCGGGCTCCCCCGCGATGCGGTCACGTTCCTGTTCAGCTTCGACTTCAACTCGACCGTCGGTCGCAAGAACCCCCTCGGGGTGGTCGAGGCGTTCACTCACGCCTTTCCCGAGCGCCTCGAGGGATCCCCGACCCTCGTCATGAAGGCGATCCACCTCGATCGAGCACCGGAGTTCGCGGCACTGCTCGCCGACGCCGTCGGGCAGGCGGGTGGTATCCTCGTCGACTCCTTGCTTTCGGGCCAGGAGCTCGCCGACCTCTTCCAGGCCTGCGACGTGTACGTCTCGCTCCATCGGTCGGAAGGGTTCGGCCTCGGGATGGCCGAGGCCATGGCCATTGGCAAGCCGGTGATCGCCACGGGCTACTCGGGGAACCTCGACTTCATGAACGTCGCCAACAGCTGCCTGGTCGGGTACCGCCTCCGTCCTGTGACCGCCGACGACCACCGCTACAACCCCGAGATGTCAGGGACCGAGGCCGTGGGCTCGCTGTGGGCGGAGCCCGACCTCGAGCACGCCGCCAGGTGGATGCGCCTCCTCGCCGCGGACGAGCACCTCAGGCGTCGCATCGGGGAACGCGGTCGCCAGACCATCCAGGCCTCGTTCACCGAGGAGGCCGTCGGCCGGATCGTCCTGGCCCGGTTGCGCGCACTCGCCGACGAGCTCCACCTCGAAGAGCCGTGCTGGCCCTGCTCGCCGGCAGGCGTCGGCACGGGGGGCGGCTCGCAGGACGGCACGTGAGCGTCCCGGCGACCGCGGCCACGCGAGGGCGTCCGACGGTCTCGGGGAAGCGCCAGGTGGTCGCCGGGACGTCCGTCGTCTTCGTCTACGGCCTGCTCGGCCTCCTCGCCCACTGGCCGCTGCTCCCCGGCGACCCCAGCCGTGTCTACATGAGCTGTGACTGCGGTGACATGGCCCAGGCGGTCTGGTTCCTCGCCTGGACCCCTCATGCCGTCTTGAGCGGGCACAACCCCTTCTTCACGACGGCGATGAACTACCCGGTGGGGGTGAACCTGGCGCAGAACACCCTGATGCCGCTCCTCGGGATCCTCGCTGCTCCGGTGACCGCGACCCTCGGCCCGGTTGCCTCGGCCAACCTCTGGATGATCCTCGCCATGCCGCTGTCGGCAACTTCGGCGTACCTGGTCCTGCGTCATTGGCGGCTCGAGGTTCCCGCTGCGGCCCTCGGAGGGCTGTTCTTCGGGTTCTCTCCCTATCTGACCGGCCAGGGGATAGGCCACCTCGACCTCGTCTTCGTCGCCTTGGTCCCGCTGATCGTCCTCGTGCTCGTCGACCTGGCGAAGGCGCCCGCGCACCCGTTGCGGCTGGGGGTCGTCCTCGGGCTCCTGGTCGTCGCGCAGTTCCTCGTCTCTCCGGAGGTTCTCGTCACCTCGCTGGTCCTCTGTGCCGTGGGCGTGCTGGTAGCCGGCATCCGCCAAGCCGTCCGCGATCGAGCGACCCTCGTTCGTCAGGCGACCCCGATGGTGCTCGGCCTGGCCGTCGCCGCCCTCATCGCCGGCGTGCTTGTCGCCTACCCGGCCTGGTTCGAGCTGGCTGGTCCGCACCACTTCGTTGGCCCGGCCCAAGGGCCCCACAACCCCTATCGCGCCGACCTGTTCGACTTCGTCGTGCCGTCCCCCTACCAGTGGCTGGCCCCGGGCGGCCTCCGAGCATGGGGCCTCCGCCTCACTCACCTGGTCGGTATCGAAGACGGTGCCTACCTTGGCGTCCCCGTGCTCCTCCTCGCCGCGTGGATCGCCTGGCGGTCCCGGGCGGCGACCCGAACCCAGCTCGCCGTCGTCGTCGGCCTCGCCGCCGCGGTCCTGTCCCTCGGCGCGCATCTGGTGGTGGACGGGCACGCGACGGGTATTCCCTTGCCCTTCCTGCTCATCGCCCATCTGCCGGGGCTCGCGAGCATCCTGCCCATCCGGATCTCGTTCGAGACGGATGCCGCCCTCGCCGCCGTCTTCGCGTTCGGCGTGGACGATCAGTGGCGTCGGGCCCGAGCACGGGGGCTCGGAGGTTCCGGCGTTCCGGTGGGAGGCCAGCGGGCCCGGGCGGGGCACGCTCGACGGCGGCGCGCCCGGACCCAGGGCGCGTGGTTCTTCACGGTCGGCGTCCTGGCCGTGGCCGGCCTCACGCTCGCCCCACGGTGGCCCGATGCCAACTCCCCTGCCGCGCGGGCGCCAGCCGCGCTCGCCCGCCTTGCTCCTGTCGACAGGGCGCCGGTCGTCCTCACCTACCCCTTCGCCATCTACCCGCAGGACCAGGCGCTTGCCTGGCAGGCCGCCGCCGGCTTCGACTTCCGGCTCATCGGCAGTTACGCTCTGGTGCAGAGCCCGACCGGAGCGGCGATGGCCCATCCGTCGACGCTCGCACCGGCCGACGTCGAGGCCTTCCTCGACGCGATGGAAGGAGCTCAGCCGATCATCGACGGGCCGGTCCCACTGCTCGACGCCAACCTGGTGCGCGACACCAGGACGTTCTTCCACCGCTACCATGTGCGGCTCGTGGTGGTGGACCGCAGGACGCAACATGCCGCAGTCGTCGAACAGCTGTTCACCCGCGCCCTGGGAAGGCCTCCGCGTCGCGGTGGCAGCTTCGACGTGTGGGAGATCGGTGGCCACGCCCACGCCAGCCTCTCCAGCGTGGCTCGCTGACCACCCGGTTCGGGAGTGCCGGCAGACCTCGAGGCCGCCCCGCTCCTTCCGGCGCCGCCGTCGCCTGGCGTCTCTCCCGCCCCGTCAGCGGCTAGCCGACGCCGGGGATCGCGCCGGCGAACGCCGCCACGTAGGGTCCGCCCGGGCCGAAGGCGACGCGGGTCACCGCCATCTGCCGGACGAAGGTTGCTCCGGTGGGTGAGTACAGCAGCCACGTGGCACCAGCTTGGGTAAAGAGGGACTCCTCGCCCGGGCCGAGCCCGAGCGTGTCCGAGCCGAGGAGCGGGCCGGCGTACGGCTCGTAGCACGGACCGGCCGGACCCCGGCAGTCGGCGACAGCGACGCCGTCGTTGTCGCCGTAGGACGGGTTGGCCGAAAAGAACAGGTAGTAGTGACCGTTGGACGAGACCATGTCGGGCGCCTCGATCAACTTGTGCTCCCAGGGGCGGTTGGCCGTCAGGAGCTTGTAACGCGGCCCCTCGAGGGTCAAGTCGTTCGGGGCCAGGCGCTGGGCCCACAATGTCGTCGGTTGATTGGCCGCAAGGCTCGGGTTTTGTGCAGGACCCCAGCTGGCGTTCACGTCGGCCTTCCAGTCGAGCCAGAGCTGACCATCGGGAGCGACGAAGGTCCTCGGGTCGATCTCGCCCCACGTGCCGCACAGCACGGGCTTCGGCTTCGCCACGAACGGCCCCAGGGGGGAGCGCGACGTCGCCACGCCGAGGCACTTGGCCGGTTGGCCGGTGTCGAGCACGTCGTGGACGTCGGGCGCGGCGAACCACATCACGTAGCGGCCCTCGGCGCGCCGCACGTCAGGAGCCCAGATCCACCCCGACGTCCAGGCTGGCAGCTTCGGCATGGCATCTGTCTCCGGCCCCAGGTGCTCGAGGCTCGTGAACGGCCGGACCGGGACGTTCGGGGGGTGGGTGTCGGCAGCGGACGTGTAGAGGTAGTCGACCTTGCTACCGACCAGGACAAAAGGGTCGGCGAGGGGCACGTTGTACGGCGGCACGACGGTGCCTGGGTCGTACGCTGGCGCCGCGGGCGGATCGAGTTGACCGGGGTGGTGCGGGACGGCCCACCCGATGGCCCCGGCGCTCAGCGCGAGCACCACGGCTGCGACGGTTGCCGACGACCACCAAAGCAGCCGGCGGAGGGCTGTCCTGGTCGACAGCCGGCGCGCCCGTCGGAGGAGCCAACTGGGACGAACCGCCGGCAACGCCGGCGCCGGCAGTTCGTCCGTCGGCGCGGCATTCGCCGTTCGGTCCGCCACCGGCGCATTCCGTGAGCGGGAAGGCGATTGCATGATGACGGTATTCTGCCGCGGTCGGAGGGGGGCAAACGTGGAGCGCCGATGGCCAGCCTTTCGAACCTGTCGAGCCTCCTCAGGTTCGCCTGCTCGTTCGATGCCCCGTTCCGAGCGCACCACCGGTCGTCGGGTGCCGTCAGGAGCCGTGGCGGACCCCGCGTGGCGCTCGACTGGCGGGCTGGCGGGCTGGCGGGCTGGCGGCCCCCGAGCCTCTCGGTGGGCTGTCTGGGTCTTCACGGTTGTCCGGGCGCACCGCTACGGTGAGGAGCGGGCGCACGTCGGCGGTCAGGGCGCGGCCGAGACGGACGCCGCGGCGGGTTGGAGAACCACACGACTCGAGAGAGGACACCGATGCCGCTCAGCTACGACGAGGCGTTCGCCGCCGTCACCGGGCCCGGGCAGGACTTCGAGCTGGTCGAGGGAACGGTACGGGGGGTTCGCTATCGGCTGTTCAAGAACGCACCGCCGACGCTCGGGCACCTCTTCGCCAGGGCGCGTGGAGACGAATCGACGTTCCTCGTCTACGAAGACGAGCGGTGGACCTTCGACGAGACCATGCGGCATGTCGACGCGCTGGCCCACGCCCTCGTCCATACCTACGGCGTCCGCAAGGGTGACCGGGTCGGCATCGCCATGCGGAACCTGCCCGAGTGGGTGGTGGCCTTTGCCGCCATCCTGTCGGTCGGAGCCGTCTCCGTCTCGCTGAACGCCTGGTGGACCGAGCCCGAGCTGACCTACGGAGTCGAGGACTCGGGGCTCTCCGTACTGGTCGCCGACCCCGAGCGCGTCGAGCGTTCCGAGCGAGTGGCCGCCGAGCGGGGCATACCGGTCATCGTGGTGCGGACCGAGCCCGCAGCGGCGCTCCCTGACGGCTTCCAGAGGTACGAGGACGTGGTCACCCTCGGGGACTCCATGCCGGCCGTCGACGTCGGCCCCGACGACGACGCCACCATCCTCTACACGTCGGGGACGACCGGGTTCCCCAAGGGTGCCGTGTCGACCCATCGGGCGGTCGTGCACGCCTTGATGGCGTTCTGGGCCAACACCACGATCCAGTCGGCTCGTCGGGGAGAGAACATCCTGGGTGGCGGTGGGTTCGAACCGAGCTTCATCCTCATCGTCCCCCTTTTCCACGTGACCGGGTGCGTCCCGGTGATGCTGTCGTGCTTCGGGTTGCACTACAAGCTCGTCATGATGCGCAAGTGGGAGCCCGAAGAGGCGCTCCGGCTCATCGAGGCGGAGCGGGTGACCACCTTCGTCGGTGTGCCGACCCAGAGCTGGGACCTCCTCGAGTGCCCGACGTTCGCCGACTACGACACCTCGTCGCTGGTGAGCGTCGGTGGCGGCGGAGCGCCTGCGCCAGCCACGCTGGTCGACCGGGTCGAGCACGGCTTCCGTCGAGGGCGCCCGAACATCGGCTACGGCATGACCGAGACGAACGCGTACGGCCCGGGGAACACCGGCGACGACTACGTCGCCCACCCCACCTCGACCGGCCGCGCCCGTACGACCATCATGGACGTCGAGATCCGCGATGAGCTCGGCGCCCCACTCCCCGTCGGCAGCCGTGGCCAGATCTGGCTGAAGGGGCCCAACGTCATCCGCGGCTACTGGAACAAGCCCGAGGCCACTGCCGAGACGATCGTGGAGGGGTGGCTCGCCACGGGTGACATCGGTCGGATCGACGAGGAAGGGTTCCTCTACGTCGAGGACCGGGCCAAGGACATGGTCTTGCGCGGGGGCGAGAACGTCTACTGCGCGGAGGTCGAGAGCGCTATCTACGAGCACCCGGCCGTCTACGAAGCGGCGGTGTTCGGCATCCCCCACGAGCGGCTCGGCGAAGAGGTCGCCTGCGTTGTGCAGTGCAAGCACGGTGCCTCGCTGGCCGAGGACGAGCTCCGGGCTTTCCTGTCCGAACGTCTGGCACCGTTCAAGGTCCCGTCGCGGATCGTCTTCAGTGAGGACCGCTTGCCCCGCAACCCGTCGGGGAAGATGCTCAAGCGCGAGCTGCGCTCGACCTTCTTCGACGTCGACTCGTAGGCTCGGCACTCACCGTTCCCGACCGGCTGGTCCACCCTGGCCCCGTGATGGCGCGATTGTCCGTGACGGTCGTCGCCCTCGGCCTTCTGGCCGCGGCCTGTGGCGGGGGTCTCGCCGCCTCCGGTCGTCACCAACCCCGCTCGAATCGAACCGTCCCGATCGCCCGGCCCGCCGCACCGACCTCGTCGACGCAAGCCTCCGCCTCGCCACCGACTGCCTCGCCACCGATTGCCTCGCCGCCGATTGCCTCGCCACCGATTGCCTCGCCACCGATTGCCTCGCCACCGGGCGGCTCGCAGAGCGTGTTGCCGCCGACGACCCCGCTGCCCCCACCGGCCCCGATCGCTGCTGCCTCGCCCGGGACAGGCGTATGGCGTCCGGCCGGTCGCCTGGTCGACGGGTCTCCCGCCCTCTACGAGACCACCCTCGTGCCCCCTGGAGGCTCTCAGCCGGCAGGGGTCGCCTAGATGGACACCCACCTGTTGGCCGCCCGCTTGTACTCCGGATCGGTGAGCCCCGGCGGTGGCCCCTACCGCTACACGGCCCCGATCGAGCCGGCCCAGGCGGCGTCTCTCGTTGCCGCGTTCAACGGCGGGTTCAAGATGAATGCAGCCGGCGGGGGCTACGTCACCGACGGCCGGACGATCGTGCCGCTGGTGGCCGGCGCCGCCTCGCTCGTCATCACCTCGGGCGGCGGAGTGACGGTGGGCGCATGGGGCACCGACGTGCAGATGGCGCCCGACGTCGTCTCCGTGCGACAGAACCTCGTCCTGCTCGTCGACCGCGGCCAGCCGACCACCCAGGCGACGAGCTCGGACTGGCAGGCGTGGGGAGCCACGTGTGGAGCCACGTCGTGCGCGCCTTCGGTGCCCGGGATCGAGGCCCAGTGGCGTTCGGGCGTCGGGGTCACCGCCGACGGTGCCCTCGTCTACGCGGCCGGGCCAGCTCTCGACCCGCTGCAACTGGCCCAGCTGCTCGTGGCCGCAGGGGTCGTGCGTGGGATGGAGCTCGACATCAACCCGGACTGGCCGGTCTTCGCCGCCTACGACCCACCGCCGGGTGGGCTGGCCGCGCCGGCGAACGGCACGAAGCTGCTCCCGTCGACCGTGCAGGGACCCTGGACGTTCTTCGAGTCGTGGTGGGCTCGCGACTTCGTGACCATGTCCGCCCGTCCGCCCGCTCCGGGCTGACCCCGGCTGGCGCCGGAGCCTGGCTCAGGTCGGCCCGAGCGCCGACCCGGCTGGCCCGAGCGCCGACTGCACCGGACCGGCTGCCGTCCTTCCCGGCCAGCTCGCCAGGGCCTCCCGGGGGGCGCCACCCGTCTCGCCGTCGGACTGTCTACCGTGGGCTCGGGCGTCAGCCGGCGGCGCCTGGAGAGCACCCGTGGTCGCTCCGAGGCTCGCGCCTGCCGGCCGGGGCACGAACGTGGCGGATGTCCACGAGGAGGCGAGCAGGGACGTGACCCGGATCGTTGTCGGAGCGGTGGTGGTGGTCGTGGCCGCCCTGGTGGGTGTCCAGTGGTTCCGTTCCGTCCCGCCCCCGAGCTATGCACCCTCGCTCACCACGGTCCGCCTGGCGGGGCAGCGACCGGCACTCCCCTGGCCCCAGACCGGGGAGGCCGCCCTCGCCGTCGACGGCGTCGGAAGTTTCGGCTCGGTGGGCTCGACGGAGGCGCTGCCCATCGCCAGCATCACCAAGGTCATGACCGCCTACGTCGTGCTCCACGACCACCCGCTCGCACCCGGCGCGTCAGGACCCGAGCTCACCGTCAGCCCCGTGGACGTCTACGACTACACCCTGTCCCTCGCGCAGAAGCAGTCGGTCGTCTTGGTCAAGGCGGGCGAGCAGCTGAGCGAGCGGCAAGCCCTCGAGGGCATGCTCATCCCCTCGGGGAACAACCTGGCGCGTCTTCTGGCCAACTGGGACGCCGGGAGCACCACGGCGTTCGTGGACAAGATGAACGCCGACGCCCGGGCCCTGGGCCTCCACTCGACCCACTTCACCGGGCCCGCCGGGTTCACCTCGGGCTCGGTGTCGAACGCCCCGGACCTGGTCAAGTTGGGTGAAGCGGCGATGCGCATCCCGGTCTTCGCCCACATCGTGGCCATGCCCCAGGTCATCCTGCCGGTGGCCGGGCTCCTCTACAACTACGACGCGGTGCTCGGGCGCGACGGCATCGTGGGTATCAAGACCGGCACCAACGCCACGTCGG
Source organism: Acidimicrobiales bacterium (assembly GCA_049964655.1). Lineage (GTDB taxonomy): Bacteria > Actinomycetota > Acidimicrobiia > Acidimicrobiales > RAAP-2 > JAJZJT01. The sequence continues at coordinate 7,493 of JBMFXC010000046.1, read as the reverse complement.
GTGGGTGCTTCCTCTTCGACGCCGACCCGACGGTCGGTGGGCGCACGGTGCACCTGGTGGGGGCGGTGATGGGCCAGGGAGGCGTGAGCCCCATCACGACCGCTCTCGACGCGGGCAAGGCCCTGGTCAAGGCGGCCACCGCCGTCCTGCGCAGCGAAACGGTGGTAACCGACGGGACGGTGGTGGGGCACGTGACCACGGCATGGAACAGCTCGGTGGCCGCCGTGGCCGGTGGGACCGTCCGGGTGGTGGGTTGGCCCGGTCTCCCGATCCACCTGGTCGAGCACGTGTCGGTGCCGTCGGGGTCGGTGCGGGCAGGGGAGCGGATCGGCTCGCTCGCCATCGAGCACGGCGGAACGACCACCACCGTGCCCATCCGGACGGCGGCCGACCTGTCGGGCCCACCGGCCTCGTGGAAGCTCACGCGCCTGTGAGCGGCTGACCGGGTGGTCTGCTCCGGGTGGGCTGCTACGGGACGGTCGAGCCCCCCGGACTGCTGGCGTTGAGCCCCGGAGCAGGCGGTGCGAAGGTCGCCGGGGGCAGTCCCATGGTCGCCGCGTGGGTGACGAGGAGCGAGAACGGCGGGGCGAGGTCCACGCCGTCAGGCTTGTCGAGGTAGCCAGGGGCGGAGCCCGGCACGCCGGTGTGGCCGTACTGCCAGACGATCTGGTTGGTGTGGGGGTCGACGACGATGACCCGGTGGTTGTAGTCGTCGTTGAGCAGGAAGTCTCCGTTGGGCAGGGGGAGCGCCAAGGAGGGCTCGTCGAGGACGCCGGAGGGGCTCGTCGGCGTGTACCGCCACAACACCTGCCCCTGCTGGTTGAACGTCTCGAGGCCGCCCGGCTTCGTGTAGTCGACCGACACGAAGACGCCGGGGCTGACCTCGTTGCTGTCGGACGGGTACGAGAAGCCCGGCGGTTGGGTGGACCAGACGATGGTCCCCGATGGCGTCATCTCGTCGACCCAGTCGCCGTTGATCTCGGTGACCAGGTAGTCGCCGTTGGTCATGGGGAACACGCCGTTCGGGCTTCCGAAGCGAGCCGGGGGCTGGTGGTAGCAGTACGCGGTGGTCTCCCCGTAGATGTGGGCCGGCACATGGGCTCCGGGGCCGATGAGGAGGATTCGGCAGTTCTTGATGTCGGCGGTGAGCACGTCCCCGTTGGGCAGGAGCATGGCGTCGTCGGGGTTGTCGAGCTCGTCGGCGGCGGACCCGGGCACGCCCGGGTGCCCGTAGGTCCAGGTGACGGTGCCGGTGACGGGCTCTGGCCCCGTGGGTGTGCGGTGGAGCGCGATGGTGCTGATGGCGAAGTTCGACTCCTCGGTGGCGATGATCTCCTTGCCGTTCGGCCCGAAAAAGGCGTCGTCGGGCGAACGGAAGGCCGCGGTCGTCGGCGTTCCCGGCGGTGGGTACTGCCAGAGGATCTGCCCCTTCGGGTCGACGAGCAGCAGGCGTGAGTTGTTCCGGTCGGCGATCAGCACGGGCCCCGGGAGCACCGAGGGGTTCGACCCGGGCTGGAGGTAGCTCGGGCTGCCGGCGGCAGCGCGTTCGAGCGCGGAGAGCCATGCCGGCGTCCCCGGCGGGAAGGTGCTGCGAGAGCTCACCGGTGCCACGGACGGCCGTGTCGTCCGGCCCTGGTGGTGCGGGGGAGGTGTGACGCTCGGGCTCGAGCAGGCGGCGAGCAAGACGGCGACGGCAGACAGGGCGATGGCTGCCCGTTGGGAGGCGCTCGGGAGGAGGCGCCGCCGCGCTGCTGGCCTGGTCCCTCGTCGTGTCGTCACGTCGGCTCCTTTCTCGCCCCGGTAGCTGCTGCCGGCGCGGCTGGGGTGACGGGCAGAACGCCCGCGGCCGAGCGGCGGCAGTGCGACCCGGCCGGGGGGATGGCGGGAGCGTAGGGACACCCTGGCACAGGCGTCGTCGGGAGGGGGCGCGCCCAGCACGCCCAGCGGTAGGGGGCCGGCTGGTCTCGGTGGACCGGCTGTCAGGGGCCGGCTGTCGGTTGCATCCGCCTTCGGCAGGCTGACGTCGAGCCAGATTCGATCCGGTCGGGTCCGGTCCCGTCCCGTCCCGTCCCGTCCCGTCCCGTCCCGTCCCGCTTCGAGGTGCCGTCGACCGCGCCCGCTACGTCCAGGTGCCAGGGCGCCGCGCCGCCGCGAAGGCCGCCTCGACGTCGGCCGGGCGAAGGACCGTCGGGCGTCGGAGCAGCCAGGGGACGAGCTGGCGGTGTCCGACGACCACCACGGCGCCATCGGCGGGCTGGCAGCGGACGTTGAACCCGTTCTCCGCACCGACCAAGGCGACGATCCCGACGACGTCGACGCCCCCGCCCCCCGCTCCACCCAGTGCTCGCCCGAGGAGCCGGCTCGCCCGCTCGGCTTCCGCCCGCGCTGCCGGCACGTAGTGGCGCTCGTGCCCGTTGACGACCAGCAGGTCGCCGCGCAGCCAGACGCGGGCATCCGGGAGGTGCTTGGTGTTGACCGTGTAGATGCCACCGGGTCCGATGACCACGTGGTCGATGTCGGCGCCCCGTGTCCCCACTGGTACCGAGTGCAGGACATGCCAGCCCGCGGGGAGCCGTGCCAGCTGCCCGCCGACGACGCGCTCGCCGTCGGCGCCCACCCGGAAGGCGCGTTCGCGCGTGTGCACGCCGAGCAGCCGGGCGAGCAGGGAGCGCACGGGCGCCTCGTGGCGCAGGGCAGCGGCTGTGGCGGCGACCGAGCGACCGGGCTCGTTGAGGGCGAGGTCCACCCAGGGCCCGACCACGACGTCGGCACCTGGGCGGGAGCGCGGGTGCGCGAGCACCGGCGAGGAGGCCCTGCCGCGTCCAGCCCGGTCCCTCCGCTGCCCGGGGAGCTCGCAGCCGTACCGACCGAGCGCCTGTTCGAACTCCTTGCGCAGGTCGGCACGTCGGAGCACGGCCCGGCCGTCGTCGAGGTCGACCCAGCCCACTCGTACCCCCGTGTGGGTGCACACGTCGAGGCAGTCGTGTCCACTGCGCCGGCAGCGGGCGATCGTGAGCTCGTTCACGTGAGACGCATCGGCGCGGTGGCGCCCGGACTTGACGGTCGGGTCGAGCCGTCGTGGTGACCTCCGGGACCGTCTCTACGAGCAGTAGAGCCGTCGCTGCGGTCAGTGGGGCCATCGGTGCGATCCATCAGGAAGGTGGGGACCACGGCGCGATGGTGCCCCGTCGGTGTGACAACCTTTCAGCGCGCCCGTGCCCGCAGTCGTCGTGCTGTCGGTGCCGGCGCAGCCTGCTCCCACTGGTCTCGCCTCCCCCGGCAAGGTGGGTGGGAGCGCGACCAGGACCGCCATACTGGGATCATGGGCACGGTGCGGGTGCACGGGGACCTCGACGCACGAGCGTCCGCCGGTGAACGGCGGCGGAGGAACGGCTGTGCGTCCTCCCGTCCGGCTGGCGTGGCGGTCGTCCGGTCGGGTCAGATGTCGGGGTGCGCGGCCCGTTCCCACACCCCCGAGCGGCCCCCGCTCTTGCGCCACAGGGTCAGGTCTTCGATCGAGGCGTCGGGGTCGAAGGGGAGCACGACGGCGAGCACGGCGAGGGCTGCCGTGGCGCAGACGGTGAGCGCCTCCATCTCGACGCCGGTGGGCGCTACCACCTGTGCCGTTCCCTCGATCGCCACGCCACCGTCGGCCAGCTGTAGGTGGACGTCGCTGTGGGCGCTGGCCAGACGATGACACAGCGGAATGAGCTCCGAGGTGCGCTTGGCTGCCTGGATGCCCGCCAGACGGGCTTCTTCGAAGACCTCGGACCACGCCACGAGCGGGGTCGTCCCGTCGAGGGAATCGCCTGCACCTGGGTGCCGCTCGAACTGCACCCGGCACCGGGCGAGGGCCAGGCGGACCGTCCACGGCTTGGCGGAGACGTCGACCATCCGGGCGCGTCCGTTCCGGTCGACGTGGGTGAGCTCCGGTCCCCGTTCCTCGGGCTCCGGGGCTCCTGCGTGTCGCTGTGGCATCGCGTCCACGCTATCGGGCGGTGTCGCGCCCGTCGTCTCGTCGGGGGACCCAGGTCGTGCTGACCGGCGAAGGACCGCCCGCCCCTACGGCCGGCATCGTGCTCACCGGCGGGCGGAGCCGGCGGATGGGCATGGACAAGGCCACGCTCGTGGTCGGCGGCGTGCCGTGCGCGGTCCGGGTCGCGACGGTGCTAACTGGCGTGGCGGGTCCGCTCGTCGAAGTGGGTCCCGGGCACACCGGGCTTCCCCGGGCCACCGAGGAGCACCCCGGGGAAGGGCCGCTCGCTGCCCTGGTCGACGGCGCCCGTGCCCTGGCCGCCCTCGGGTACGTCGGTGGAGCCTTGGTGGTCGCCTGTGACCTCCCTGCCGTGACTCCGGCGGCCTTGTCTATGCTCACGTCCTGGCCGAGTGACCGCACCGTCGTGCCCGTCGTCGCTGGTCGGCCCCAGACGCTGTGCGCGCGCTGGTCGGCGGACGCCCTCGACCAAGCCGCTGGCCTGGTCGTCGCTGGCGAGCGTTCGGTGCGGTCCCTGCTCACCCACCTCGACCCCGGAGCGGTCGTGCTCCTCGACGAAACGCGCTGGCCGATAGCCGTCGACGCGTCGGCCTTCACTGACGTCGACACGCCCGAGGACCTCAACCGGATCAGCTCCGGAAACGAGGGGGCGACTGACGGGTGAGTGCTCGCTCCGTCGCGAGCGGTCCCGGGGGCCAAACCTGTCCGCCCGGTAAGATCGACGTCGTGCACGACGTCCCCCTCGGCGGTGACCTGCCTACCGGAGACGACTGGATCGACGCCGGCGAAGGGCTCCTCCCGACGAGCGAGGCGCTCGCCTGGGCCGTCCGGCCCGACTGCGGAGCGGTCGTCACCTTCTGCGGGACGGTGCGCGACCACGCCGAGGGACGTCACGGGGTCACCCACCTCGACTACGAGGCATACCTCGAGCAGGTCGAGCCCCGGCTCCACGCTGTGGCCCGGGCGGCCCGGGCGCGCTGGCCCGACCTCGGGCGCGTGGCCCTCCTGCACCGGCTGGGCCGGCTCACCGTCGGGGAGGTGTCCGTGGTGGTCGTGGTGTCCGCCCCGCACCGCGGCGAGGCGTTCGACGCCGCCCGGTTCTGCATCGACGCCGTGAAGGAGTCGGCCCCGATCTGGAAGCGCGAGACGTGGGCGGAAGGGTCCGACTGGGGCCTGTGCGCCCACGACGTGCGCGACGTCGACGCGGGGAGCCGGGGTGCCGACGAGGTCGGGAGCGGGCGCGAGGGAGGCCCTGGTGTGCCGACGGCTGACGGTGAACCCGCGCCGGTGTCCGCCCCGGTGGAACCGGTGTGAGCGCGGCCCCGAGGTCACCTGGCGCAGAGGAGCACGACTCGCTCGTCCCCCTCGACGAGGCGCGCGGGTTCGTCCTCGGGAGCTGTGCTCCGTTGTCTCCCGGTGACGTCCCCGTCGGAGAGGCCGCCGGCCTCGTCCTTGCCGCAGCCGTCGTCGCCGACCACGATGTCCCTCCCTTCGCCAACTCGGCCATGGACGGCTATGCCGTGCGGGCAGCGGACACGCTCGATGCGCCGTGCCGGCTCGTCGAGCGGGGCGCGCTGATGGCCGGTGACGCACCGATGACCGGTGTCGGGCCAGGCGAGGCGGTCCGGATCATGACGGGCGCTCCGGTGCCTCCGGGCGCGACCGCCGTCTGCAAGGTCGAGGACACCATCCGCGGCGAAGACGGTACGGTGGTCATCGGCCGACCCGTGACGGACGGCGAGAACGTCCGTCAGGCCGGCGACGACATCGCCGCCGGCAGCAAGGTCTTTGCTTCCGGCACGACCCTGTCTCCGGCAGCGATCGGGGTGCTCTCGAGCCTCGGCATCGGCTCGGTACGCGTCCGACCCCGGCCACGAGTGGCGGTCGTGGCCACCGGGGACGAGCTCGTCCCCGGCCCCGGACCGCTGCCTGCCGGCAAGATCCACGACGCCAACCGACCTGCGCTTCTCGCCCAGCTTGCCGCCGACGGCTTCGACCCGCTCGACCTCGGCCAGGTGGGCGACGACCCCGCTGCGCTCGCCGCCGTGCTCGAGCGCGCCGGTGGGCTTGCTGACGCCGTCGTGGTCACCGGCGGGGTGAGCGTTGGCGACCGGGACGTGGCCAAGGCCGTCCTTGCCGAGCGGTGCCACGGCATGCGCTGGATGCAGGTCGCCATCAAGCCGGCCAAGCCCTTCGCCTTCGGCATCCTTTCCTCCACGGAGGTTCCTGTCTTCGGCCTGCCGGGGAACCCCGTCTCCGCCCTGGTGTCCTACGAGCTCTTTGCCCGTCCGGGGCTGCGGCGGCTGGCCGGCAGCAGCACGACTGACCGGCCACGCCTGGCCGCAACCGCCGAGGTGCCCTTACGTCGCCGACCCGACGGCAAGCTCCATCTCCTCCGGGTGGCCGCCCGCGCCCGCACCGACGGGACGCTCGGGGTCCGCCCCGCCGGCGGTCAAGGTTCGCACCAGCTGCGGGCCATGGCCGACGCCAACGCCCTCGCCCTCGTGCCCGACGGGGAGGGCATCGACGCCGGTGGCTCGGTCGAAGTCGTCCTGCTCGATCCCTCCGGTCCGGCTGCCGAAGACCGGACCTGGCCGTCGTGACCGCACCGCCCGGGCCCCTTGGTCCGCCGCCGGGGGTTCGTGTGGCCCCTCCGGTCCGGGCTCGTCGGCCGACCTCGTCACCTCCGGCCGACGGGCCGCTCGTCGACGCCCACGGACGGGTCCACACCGACCTCAGGATCTCGGTGACGGACCGCTGCAACTTCCGCTGCGTCTACTGCATGCCCGAGGAGGGCGTGCCGTTCCTCCCCCGAGCCGAGCTGCTCACCTTCGAGGAGATCACCCGAGTGGCGACCGTCGCCCATCGGCTCGGCGTGCGGTCGGTCCGCTTCACCGGGGGGGAGCCACTGGTGCGCCGCGACCTCGTCGACCTCGTCGCCATGGTCGCCGGCGTGGGCTTCGACGACGTAGCGCTGACCACCAACGGCACGGGCCTCGCCCGCCTGGCGCCCCGCCTTGCCGACGCCGGCCTGCGCCGGGTCAACGTGAGCTGTGACTCCCTGCGACCAGAGCGCTTCTCCCGCATCCGCCGTCGCGGCGATCTCGCCAGCGTGCTGGCGGCGATGGACGCTGCCGAGTCGGCCGGCCTCACCCCGCTGAAGGTCAACGTGGTCACCATCGCCGGGCTCAACGACGACGAGGTCGAGGACTTCGGCGCCTTTGCCCGCCGAACGGGGCGTGAGGTGCGCTTCATCGAGTTCATGCCACTCGACGCACCTGGGAGCTGGCGCCGTGACCAGGTGGTCGCCGCAGCCGACGTCCTCGCCCGGCTCCATGCCCGCTGGCCGCTCGAAGCGGTCGTCGACCCCGGCGACCCCGCTCCGGCGGAGCGCTACCGGTTCCGTGACGGCGGCGGGACGATCGGTGTCGTGGCCAGCGTCACCCGACCGTTCTGTGGGACGTGCAACCGGCTCCGGCTGACGGCCGACGGTGCCGTG
>JBMFXC010000045.1:4212-21086 GCA_049964655.1 Acidimicrobiales bacterium | reverse complement strand
GACGATGGGCTCCCCGTCGACTACGAGAGCCGCCCCTTCGGCGACGACCACCACCGAGGACGAAGTCCCGGTGTCGTGGCGGTCGACGATCGCCGCGGCGAGCGTATCGAGGTCGGTGGGGACCTCGGGTAGGCACACCGCGTTCGCCCCACCGGCGATGCCGGCTTCCACGGCGAGCCAGCCCGTCGTCCTGCCCATCACCTCTGCGACCATCAGCCGGTCGTGGCTCTCGCCGGTCGTCTCGAGGCGGTCGACCGCCTCTGCCGCGATGGCAACCGCGGTGTCGAAGCCGATGCAACGCGTGGTGCCCGGTACGTCGTTGTCGATCGTCTTCGGAATGCCCACGACGGGAACACCGCAGCTGGCGACCCGTGCCGCGGCACCGAGCGTCCCGTCTCCCCCGACGACGACCAGGGCATCGAGCTGCTCGTGTCGGACCGTGCGGACCACGGCATCCAGGCCGCCCACGTGCTCGTGGGGGTGGTAGCGGGCCGTCCGGAGGACCGTTCCGCCGCTTCCGAGGATGCCTCGTGTGGTCTCCCAGCTGAGGAGCGACGCTTCGTCGTCCACGACGCCCCGCCAGCCGTGGTGGAAGCCGACGACCTCGTCGCCACTCTGGGTGGCTGCCCGTACGACGGCCCGGATGGCTGCGTTCAGACCGGGGCAGTCGCCGCCCCCCGTCAGCAGTCCCACGCGCATCATGCTCCTCCCTTCCTCCTGTTGGAGGCTCGCCCTCTTGTTGGAGGCTCGTGGCAGAGGCGGGCCGCGGGCCGCGCCGCTTTCCCACCATGCACCTCTACCTGCGACTTGACCAGGGTCGAACGTCCTGGCCAGCCGACCTCACGGCGGTAGGACGCCCCGACCCGCTACCCGCGCACCGTCGTCGTCCAGCGCGCCGTCTGGGGGAAACCCTGCATGAGGTGGTGTTATAACTACGGTAAGTGGTATCTGTCGATGTTCGCCAGCGGACAACGAGGGGTTGGTGCAGATGGCGTGGGAGTCCGTTCCGGAGGACGCCCCCGATACCGCGGTCGTGGAGGTTGCCGTCGAAGGACGCGCTGGTGCACCGGCGTGGACGGTCGTCCCATCTACCGCGGTCGGCGGGGCACAGCGCAGTGAGGGTGCGGTTGCCTGCGGGGGCGAGGGCGTCCGGCTGGAGTCCCTGGTTGCCCGGGCGGCGTCGTCGGTCGCCGGGGCGGCGAGCGGAGGAAGGCGGCCCGAGGGCGGGGGGAGGCAGAGGGCGCGGAGCCCGCACTGGGTGTCGGGGGTGGCGAGCACGCCGGTTGGCCCTCGCCCGACCGGCGTACCCGAGGCTGGGAGGGAGGTAGCCGACAGACCTCCGACCCGGACGGCGGACGAATTGGGAGCGTTTCTCGATCACCAGCGATCGGACTTCCCCGAAGAAGCGTTTGTTCCGCTTCCCGTGTTCGTCGTTGGCCGGCCACCTGACATCGACCCGGCAACGGCCGCGACGGTGTTCCGGCCGGTCACGAGCGCAGCGGCGCATGTCTTCGACGGTGATCGTCCCCTGCAACTTCGGCGACCGCGCTTCGAGGAGCCTCGGACGGTCTTGCCGCCCCTGGTGGTCCCCGAAGCGGTGGTCCCCGAAGCGGTGGTCCCCGAAGCGGTGGTCCCCACGCTGCCGCCTCCGGCTGACGGCGTCGCCGTCGTCCACGTGGCAGGCCTGCGGAAGCGGTGCTACCGGTGCGGCCACGAGACAACCGTCGTCGCTGGACTACTCGCCTACGACGCAGCGGCCGGGTCGAAAGACGACGAGCTGCGCCTGGCTGGGCGTGACCACCGCTGGACAGCCCCGGAGCCCCGCTACCGCTACGTGCGGCTCTCGTCCGTCATCGAACTCCTCGCGTCGATGCTCGACGACGCGTGGTACGCGGTCCGGGGCATTGCTCCGTTGGCTTGCCGAAGGCGGGAGGCGAGCCTCCAGTTCACCGGAGAAGTCGTCGAGCTCGCCAACGGCTGCTCGACGTGCGGCGTGCTCCTGCGCAGCCAGACCATCGAGGAAGGCTTCGAGAACCTCGTCGCCCACGGCCACCGCATCGACGAGCAGGTCCTCGACACCATCTCCGTGCCGGCTGTTATCCTCGAGGAGGTCCACGAGCTTCCGCCTCGGTGAACCTGACGGCCCCCGGGGGCTCGGCGAGGAGAGGTTCCGACCTGCTGGCTGCCGGGCACAACCCCGCGTGTCGGACGGCGCCGTCCACCGTTGGTTACATCGACGGGCTCGAAGGTCACCGGAGTTGACCGAGAAGCGACCGAGCCGACGGAGTCCGAATGCCGTTGCCGTTTGGAACGTTTCGCTCGGTGTCGGTTGATGGTGTTAAGGCGCGCCTTCTCCAAGGTGACGGAGCCATTTCGCCCCAGATTGACATGACCATCGTCAATTTTGACGATATTCATCGCTGCGTGTCAGTCGAAAGTGAGCGTGATCATCGTGCGGCGGCTACTGGGCACACTACACCCAGGTATGCGGCCTGCAAGACGTCTTCGAGCCCGGGTGCATAGCGGTCGACCTTCCGTGCAGCGCTTGCCTCGACAGGCAACTGCGAGGGTTGACACGGCTTCGGAAAGGGGATAGGACGAAGCGTCCTTCGCCAGCGACGAGACGAATGTTCCCCGATCCTGTTCCTCCGGCACGTCGTGAGGTACGGTCTCGGGCGGCCGACGTTCCCGGCCTCACCGTCGATCCGTGATCAGGAGTGCTCGTATGACTTCCGACGTTTCCACGTCCGAGCCACCCGGAGAGGAGCCACGCTCGGGCTCCTCAGGCACTGCTTCGGTGCCCGATGCGGCGAAGAGGCACGGGGCCCTGTTCCGGTTCCTCTTCGTGCACGAGGTGGAGGAGTACCCGTCGACGGGCAAGCGGACGGGTTATCTCGCCCTTGCCGTCATCGCCACGATCGTCCTCTACTACACGTACTACACGCAGACCGGGGTCACCCCGAACATCCTGCGGTCGTTCCACATGTCGTTCGGGTTCTACGTCGGGATCGTCATCGTCTCGAACCTGATCGGCGCCTTCGCGTCGCTGCCGGCCAGCCAGACCGACCGCCTGGGTCGTTCGAACGTCGTCATCTACGGCCTGCTCATCGTCGGGCTGCTGGTCACCGTGGGCGTGCCCAACGTGTCAGGGGAGTGGGGCTTCGCCGTGGTCATCTCGGCGATCGGGTTGGTGGAGGGTGCCATCTTGGTGGCGACCCCCGCCCTCGTGCGCGACTTCAGCCCACAGCTTGGTCGGGCTTCTGCGATGGGGTTCTGGACCGTGGGGCCGGTCGCCGGCAGCCTGGTCGTGAGCATCGTGGCCAACCACACGCTCCAGCACTTCGGCGATTGGCAGAGCCAGTTCATCATCTCGGGGCTCTCGGCGATCGGCGCCTTCGTGCTGTCCCTGCTGTTCCTGAAGGATCTTTCCCCACGCCTGCGTGACCAGTTGATGGTGTCCGTGCGCGACCAGACGCTCGTCGAGGCCCGGGCGCGGGGCGTCACGGAAGAGGAGCTGACTGAGGCAACCCAACGTCCGTGGCGCCAGATCCTCAAATGGGACCTGGTGGGCTCGGCGTTCGGCGTTTCGATCTTTCTGCTCGTCTACTACGCAGCCTCGGGTTTCTTCACCATCTACTTCTCGACGACCTTCAAGAACCCAAACGGCTCATACTTCTCGGTCGCTCAGGCCAACGGGCTCAACACCTGGTTCTGGGCAGCAGACGCCATCGGCCTGGTGATCTTTGGTGCCCTGTCGGACCGCTTGCGGGTACGCAAGCCGTTCATGCTGGTCGGGACGCTCATCTCCGGTGCGCTGCTCATCGTCTTCTTGGCCCAGGCGGGGAATATTCATACGGGGTACTACACGCTGGTGCTCATCGAGATCTTCCTGGCGGCCGGTATCGCCATGGCCTACGGACCGTGGATGGCGGGCTACACGGAGACGGTCGAAGCGAAGAACCCAGCACTTGTCGGAACCGGGCTCGCATTGTGGGGATGGATCCTCCGTTTGGTGGTTGGTATCTCCTTCATCTTCCTGCCCATGGTGATCTCGTCGGTGAGCCCGGTGGTGAACAACCAGCCGCTCGCTACTGAGACCATTCCGGGCACCCACACCAACGTGCTGGCCTTCCAGACGGCGCATGAAGCGTCGATCAAGTTCGCTGAGGCGCACTCGTCGCTGCTCAAGACGTTGAATGAGCCGCAGAACGTCCCGGTGGTCAGTGCGCTGGCCAAGGCGGCTACGCCGGCCACCATCGGCGCCGCTCTGAAGCAGCTCGGTCCGACCGTCGTTGGCGAGCTTGCCAAGTACAAGACGCAGCTCACCACCCTGGTGGTGCCGTACGCGACGGAGCTCAACTACCTGGCCGCCCACCAGAGCCAGCTCACGGCCCTGCAGAACGGAGTGAATGAGTCGCCTCACCAGTGGCAGCACTGGTTCTGGGTGTGCATCGGCGGCATGGTCCTCTTCGTGCCCACGATCTTCATGACCAAGGGACGGTGGCGCCCGCGCCGGGCCCGCGAGGACGCCGAGCGGCACGCCCGCGAGGTCCAAGAGGAGCTGGCACGGCTGCAGGCGGCGTCGGCATAAGCCACCCGGGCAGGGGACCTCGGTGGGGCGGCCCTTGAGCCGTTGCCACCGGGGGTCCCTCGTGGTCGAGTGGGCACGACGAGACAATGGGGCCTCCCGGGTCCTGCTGAGCGGCACGTGGCAGGTCGCCCGAGGCAGTCCGGCCCGTGTGACCGTCCTGCGCGCCGGTGCGACGACACGGGGGTGGTCAGTCGGGGCGACGGTTGGCCGAGTGGGAGCCCGATGCCGTTGTTGCCGGTAGGTGCTGCCGGTCCGTCAGCTCACCCAGGGACCTCCGGGGTCCTCGTCGGGAGGTGTGGCTCGCTTGGCTCCGGCACCCGATCCGACGTCGCCCGAGCGCAGTCCGAGTGCGAAGCCGCTCAGGTAGAGCTCGGCATCGGCGTGGCGCGGGTAGCGGTGCTCGAGGGCGCGAAAACGAGGAGAGTGGTCGGGGACGAGAAGGTGGGCAAGCTCGTGGACGATCACGCTGTCGAGCACCCACACGGGGACCACCCGGAGGCGGTCCGAGATCCGGATCTCGCGACTGTGCAGGCTGCACGAGCCCCAGCGGGAGCGCTGACGCGACGACCACCGGATCGACGCCGGGGCGACGCCGTCGAGGTACCGCCGCCCGAGCATCGCTGCACGGTCGGCGAGGTCGGTGTCCGAGGCGTGCAGGAGCGGGCGTTGGGTGGCGAGCCTCCGCGACAGCTCGGCGACCATGGCGTCGCGGGCGCTGCCCCGGAGGTGGGCGGGCACCACCACCACGATGCGGTCACCTTCCCAGTGGGCACCGGCGGTCTTCTTCCGGCGCGACGACACCCGGACGTCGACGGGCGGGGCAGTGTCGGAAGCGGTGGCGATGCCCATGGCCCCAGGGTAGGCAGACGGTGCGACGCGGCGCGGCCGGCTCGATCCGAAGCGGCGGTACCATCGGCTCGTGGCCGGTCTCGACACTGCTGGATGCTCCGAGGCGGGTGGTGTGGCTGGCGTGCCGTTGCGAGGACGGACGCATCGGACCGGAGCCGTGCCCGGCGGCTGCGGGACGCTGTGGTCGTCGAGCAGGTGACGTGGCGCCGGTGAGCACCCCGGGTGACCTGCTGACGGCAGAGGAGCTGGCCCCGCTGCGGCGGGCGCTCACGCGCTACCGGGTCATGGCCTACGTGGTCGGCACGATGCTCGTGCTCCTGGTGTTCGTGGCCATTCCCCTCCAGTACGGAGCGAACATCCCTCAGGTGGCTCTCGTGGTCGCCCCGATCCACGGCTACCTCTACATCGTCTACCTGGTGACTGGCGCCGACCTCGCCCGCAGGGCGCACTGGCGCCTCGGTCGGATCATCCTGGTCGTCGCGGCCGGGTTCGTCCCGTTCGTGGCCTTCATCGTCGAGCACCGGGTGACCCGCCAGATGCGGGAGGAGTGGGGAGACCGCCTGGTGAGGCCCCGGGGGGGATCGAGTACGTGACCTGTGCCTTGGCCACGAGGTCACCGGCTGCCTCGGACCGCAAGGCCACCTCGACGACAGCGAGACGACTGCCCAGCTTCAACAGGGCCCCGTCGGCGATCACGTCGCAAAGGGGCGGCTTGCGTAGGAAGTCGATGTGCAAGCTGGTCGTCACGGCCAGTGCGACCGGCCCGATGTGGCCCACCACCGCCAGGTAGGCCGTGCAGTCGGCCAGGGCCATGAGCGTGGGACCCGACACGGTGCCGCCGGGCCTCCCGTGGACCTCGCCGACCGGGAGACGTAGGCGGACCGTGCCCTGCTCGATGGCCTCGACGACGTAGTCCGGTGGGTTGGCCGGGAAGGCGTCGACGAGGAACTGCTGGAGCTCGGGGACGCCGAAGACGGGCATAGTGCAGGGTAGCTCCCTCGGGTGGACGTTCAGCGGGTGCCTGGGTTGTCCGGGTCGTCGGAGTGGGGTCGTCGGAGTGGGGTCGTCGGAGTGGGGTCGTCGAGCAAGACGTGGCTAGGGTGGCCGGAACGGTTTCGTGTGGGGGAGCTCGAGCGCGGGACTGCGGCGACCGACGAGGAGACCACGTGGCTGGCGAGGGGAGCGGCGGCAGGCCCGGCAACGACGGCTCCGGCATCGCCCGGCGCGCGTCACCGGCGCGTCTTGCGGCCGCGGCGTCGTTGCGACGGCTCGGGAACGCGGTCGTCGCTCACGAAGCCCCCGACGCCCTGCTCGAGCGCCTGGCTGCCACCGCCGATGGCGTGCTCGCCGACGTCGAGGCGGCGCCGCCCCGCGACCGCCCGGTCGGCACCCTGGGCCGCCGCTTCGAGCAGGTGCCGGCCGATGGCACCGTCCTCGACCACTTTCCCGACTGCGTGGTTTCAGGGCATGCCAACCCTCTCGGCATCGCCATCACTGTCCACCGCGAGGGCGACGATGCCGTGGCTCGGGTGGTGCTCGGCGCCGCCTTCGAAGGGGCACCCGGCCGTGCTCACGGAGGTGTCGTCGCCGCCATCTTCGACGACACCCTGGGCTTCGTCCTCGACATCGTCGACGTGCCCGCCTACACCGGCCGGCTGTCGGTGTCGTACCTGGCACCGGCACCGGTGCACGAGGAGATCGAGTTCCGTGCCCGGCTGCGCCACCGTGAGGGGCGCAAGCTTCTCCTCGAGGGCGAGGCGATCGTGGCGGGCGCCCGCATTGCCGAGGCCGAGGGCCTCTTCATCGCCATCGCCGCGGGCCAGACGAGCCGGGCGGGCAGGCATGAGACGTGCCGCCCCCGACGAGGACCGTTGCAGCGTCAGACGCAGTCGTCGGAGTAGGTTCGCTCCGGTGCAGAGCGTGTCTTCGCCGACCAGCTGGGGACGTTGCGACGCTGACACAACCCATGGCGGGACGTCGGGCACCGGCGGTCGGCCCGAGCCGAGGACAGGGTGGGCTCCATGACGCACCGGAGCATGGGCTCGAGGCGTTGGGCGACGCTCGCCGTCCTCTGCGTGAGCCTGTTGATCGTCAGCCTCGACAACACGGTGCTCAACGTCGCCCTGCCGACCTTGGTCCGCGACTTGCACGCGTCGTCGAGCGGACTGCAGTGGGTGATGGACGCCTACGCCGTCGTCTTCGCCGGTCTGCTCCTCGTCCAGGGGAGCCTCGGCGATCGGCTCGGGCGCAAGTGGGTGTTCCTGGCCGGCCTCGCCGTCTTCGCCGTCGGCTCGGCGGCCTCCGCCTTCTCGCACACGACGGGGATGCTGGTCGGCGCCCGGGCGTTCATGGGGATCGGGGCGGCGGCGATCATGCCCTCGACGCTGTCCATCCTCACCAACGTGTTCGTCGAGCCCCGTGAGCGGGCACGGGCCATCGGGATCTGGTCGGGGACCACCGGCCTCGGTCTGGCCGTCGGCCCGATCGTCGGGGGCTGGCTGCTCACCCACTTCTGGTGGGGGTCGGTGTTCTTGATCAACGTGCCGATCGCGGCCCTCGGCTTCGCGGCCGCCGTCTGGCTCGTCCCCAACTCGCGCCAAGAGGCCACCCTGCCGCCGGATCCCCTGGGGGCCGTGCTGTCCATCGGTGGCATGGTGCTGCTCCTGTGGGGGATCATCGAGGCACCGAACCGGTCGTGGACGTCGCCCTACGTGCTCGGCTCCATCGCCGCGGGGATCGCGGTGCTCGCCCTCTTCGTCCACTGGGAGCACCGCACGACGCACCCGATGCTCGAGCTGTCGTTCTTCCGGTCGCGGCGCTTCTCGGTGGCAGTCGTGGCCATGGCACTGGTGATCTTCTCGTTGATGGGCTCGTTGTTCCTGCTCACGCAGTACCTGCAGTTCGACTTGGGCTACAGCCCCCTCCAGGCGGGCGTCCGGATCACGCCGATCGCCGGCATCCTCCTCGTCGCTGCCCCGATCTCGAGCATCCTCGCCGAGCGGTTCGGGACGCGGGTGGTGGTGGCCACCGGGCTGGGTCTGATCTCGGTTGGCCTCTTCATGCTGGCCCGTACGAGCGTGTACGGCACCTACGGCACGGCGTTCCCCGGGCTCGCCCTGCTCGGGTTGGGCACCGGCCTCGCCTTCGCCCCCTCCACCGAGTCGATCATGGGGTCGCTCCCGACAGATCGGGCCGGGGTGGGATCGGCCACCAACTCGGCGGGCCTCCAGATCGGGGGAGCGCTCGGCATCGGCGTGCTGGGGAGCCTGCTTGCCACGCGCTACCAGTCGCACCTCACGCCACTGCTGGCCCGAGCCTCGGCCCCGCACGCCGTCAGTGTGCTGGTGCTCGGTTCGCTCGGAGGTGCCCAGGCGGTCGCCCAACACCTCGGTGGCACGCTCGGTGCCGCGCTTCGCACCGCCGCCGTGGGTGCGTTTGTGAGCGGGCTCGATCTCGCCATGGTGGTTGGTGGTGCCGTCGTCGCTACCGCCACCGTCGTCGTCGCCGTGGCCCTGCCAGCACGCGCCGACGCGGCGGCCGGCGGCGAGGGAACGGGAGGTTCCCCGCGAGGTGACGGAGGCGGCTTAGATGTGCCCGAGGACGGGTTGGCCGACGTCACGGCTCCGGTTCCCCTCACGTCCGAGGAAGCGCCGGCGACGAGAGGTCCAACGGAGCGCCCCGGCCCCTGACGGCCGGCACGGCCCGGGTTGCTTGGCAGGGCGGCTGGTCGGCAGAGCGGCAGGGACTCGCCTGTCGACGTGGGTGGTGCTCAGCGGGAGAGGTGTCGGGTGTCGTCGAAGGGCGCGACCGGTGTGGCGCTCAGCCTGAGCCGGGCGTCGACGACGACAGGTCCGTCGGCGGTGACGATGACGGGGTTCGCGTCCATCTCGACCAGCTCGGGGAACTCCTCGGCCAGACGCCCGACCCGTAGCACCAGGTCGACCAAGCCGTCGACGTCGACCGGTGTCGAGCCGCGGTACCCAGTGAGCAGGGGCGACGAGTGCAGGCCGAGGACCATCGAACGCGCGTCCCGGTCGGTCAGTGGGGCCAGGCGGGTGGCGTGGTCGCCGAGCAGCTCGACGGCGACGCCTCCCAGCCCGAAGAGGACTTGAGGGCCGAATGCCGGATCCTGGACGAAACCGGCGATCACCTCGACGCCTCCCTCGGCCATGGGCTGCACGATGGCGCCCTGCATCCGTTCGCCGAGGTGGGCGTTCATGTCGTCGTAGGCGGAGGCCACCTCGGCACTCGTGGTGAGCCCGAGCCGGACGCCGCCCACGTCGCTCTTGTGGACGATGCCAGCCCCCACTGCCTTCAGGACGACGGGGAACCCGAGCTCGGCAGCGCGCGCTGCCGCGTCGTCGGCGTCGTCGACGGCCCGCGTCGGTTGGACGGGGATGCCGCATGCAGCGAGGACGTCGAACGCGTCGACGCCGGTCAACCAGCCGTCGTCGTCGACCCGTCCTCGCCCGAGGGCGGCACGAACTGCGGGGAGGTCGAACCCCTCGAGCTCTGGCTCCTCGCCGGGTGGCTCGGCTCGCCAGTCGGCGTACTGCGTGGCGCGAGCCAGGGCCCGCACCGCCGTCTCGGGGTAGGTGAAGCTCGGGATGGGGTGGTGTGCCGTCCGCAGGATGGCACGACCGCTCGTGCTGCCGAGCAGGCTCACCACCACGGGACGTTCGCGGCTGCCCGGGGCGGCTGTGTGGGCTGCGTTGTCGACGGCTTGGACGACGGCCCGGGCCACGTCGTCGGTCTGGGTGACGAGCGGTGGGGTGAACACGACGACCACACTGTCGACGTCGTCGTCGGCGAGGAGCACCTCGAGGCTCTTGCCGTAGGACTCGGCCGAGGCTTCGGCCCCGAGGTCGACCGGGTTGCCCACGCCGCCGGCGCTCGGGGTGATCTGGCGGAGCTCGTGCTGCGTGGCGGCCGAGAGCTCGACCACCTCGAGGCCGTGCCCGCTTGCTGCATCGGCGGCAAGGACGCCCGGGCCTCCCGAATTGGTGAGGATGGCCACCCGGCGCCCTGCCGGCAGCGGTTGGTCGACGAGCGTCTCGGCGGTGTCGAAGAGCTCCTCGACGGTATCGACTCGGAGGACGCCTGCTTGGGCGAAGAGCGCGTCGACGGCGGTCTCCGGACTGGCCATGGCTGCCGTGTGCGACGACGCGGCGCGCTGGCCGGCACGCGAGCGCCCGGACTTCACCACCACGATGGGCTTGGTCCGCCCGATCCGCCGGGCCAGCCGTGCGAACTTGCGAGCGTTGCCCAGCGACTCGAGGTAGAGAAGGATCACCCGGGTCCGCTCGTCGGCTTCCCACCAGGTGATGAGGTCGTTGCCAGAGACGTCGGCCTTGTTGCCCAGCGAGACGAAGCTCGACAGCCCGAGGTTGCGGACCTTCGCCTCGGCGAGGATGGCGATGCCCAGCCCCCCTGACTGCGAGGCGAAGCCGGCGTGGCCTTCCAAGGGCACGTCGGCGGCGAAGGTGGCGTTCATCGACACGGCGGGATCAGTCGAGAGAATGCCGAAGCAGTTGGGACCGACCACCCGCATGCCGTACCGGCGGGCGGTCTGGAGGACTTCACGCTGGGCGTTCCGGCCGTCCTCGCTCGCTTCGGCGAACCCGGCCGAGACGACCACCAGGCTCCCGACTCCCTTGCGGCCGCACTCGTCCACCACCTCCGCCACCGAGGCCGCCGGAACGGCCACCACGGCGAGGTCGACAGTGCCGGGCACGGCGGTCACGCTGGGCCAGCACGGCAAGCTGGCCACGTGGTCGGTGTGGGGATTGACCGGGTAGACGGGTCCTTCGAGCCCACCGTCCACCAGGTTGCGCACCAGCTCGTAGCCGATGGTGCCCGGGTGGCGCGATGCGCCCACCACGGCGACGGAGTGAGGGCTGAGCAGGTGGCGGAGGGAGTGCACGATGGCGATCCGGTCGCGTTCATCGGCTGCTTGTTGGGCCTGGCGGCTCGGCGTGATGTCCAGCACCACACCCACGACGTCGTGCTCGAGCGTCGAGCGACGGGCGAAGCCGACGCTGGCGAACACGTCGAGCATGCGCCGGTTGTCGGCCAGTGTGCTCGCCACGAAGCGCTTGATGCCGTTGCGCCGGGCGGCTGAAGCGAGGTGCTCGAGGAGGAGGGTCCCGAGCCCCTTGCCCTGGTGCTCGTCGCCGACGAGGAAGGCGACCTCGGCCTCGTCGCGGCCAACCTCACGGTCGTACTGGGCGAAGGCGACCAGCTCCTGGTCCTGCTCCACGACGAGTGCCAGGTGGTCGGGGTCACCGATCCGGGTCAGGCGCTCGAGCTCGCGCTCGCTCAGGATCCGGTGGGCGTTGAAGTACCGGAGGCGGATCGTCTCGAGCGACTGGGCTTCGTTGAAGGCGGCGATGCGGGTCGCGTCGTCGGGCCGGACCTCGCGGAGGTGAGCGAGGCTGCCGTCGGAGAGCACGACGTCGACGCCTTCGAGGAGGGAGGTCTCCGAGGTGGTCATGGCTCGACCGTGTCGTCGTGGTGGATGAGCACCGGGCAGTGGGCGTGGGCGGCGCAGTGCCGGCTGACCGAGCCGAGCAGCATGCCGGTGAACTCGCCGTGTCCTCGGCTGCCCACCACGAGCAGTGACGCTCGCCGGGACGCTTCGGTGAGGACCGGTGCGGGGTGGCCCTCGGTGACGGTGGTGGTGACGGTGACGTCGGGATGCCCGGCCACGACTTCGGCGATCGCCTCGTCGAGGAGCCGTCGGGCGTCCGCCTCGGGGTCGTAGCCAGCGGGGATGGGCCCGACCCAGCCGAAGCTGCTGGGCCACTCCCACGTGCTGACCGCCTCGATGGCCGTCCCGCTCAGCTCGGCCTGCCTGACCGCCCACCGCAGGGCGGCGGCCGCGGAGTCCGAACCGTCGTACCCGACGACGATGGGTCCCTTGGTGTCCATGGAGACTCCTTTCTGTCTGCAGCCTACGGCTCTGGTTCGTCTGGATGGTCGGGAGCGACGGCAGGTCAGATGCTTCGCTGCGCCTGGCTGGTCGTGGGCACGTCGCCACCGAGCCGTCTCGGTCCGACCCGCTTGCGCGCCCCGCCCCGCCGTCGGTCGGAAGGCCGAGGGCGGGGCGGGTGGCTCGAGCGAGCGAGTTACTTCGTCTTCGGGGCGAGCAGCTCCGCGTCGGCGGACACCCGGCGGAAGTGGATGATGCCGAGGATGGTGAGGATCAGCATGATCCCTGCCAGCACCCACACCACGATGGACGCCCACGAGGCGATCTCACCGAAGACCGAGAAGGCGTAGGCCTCGAGCAGCAGGCCGCGCAGGGTCGTGCCCTGGAACACCGTCGTCTCGAGCGCCTTCAGCTTGGCGTCCTTCGGGTTCGCCAGAGCTGCCGCACTGACCTTGGCGTAGACGCCCCCGTAGGGCATCTCGGAGAGGTGCACGGCGATGAAGTGGTCGGCGTAGGCCTTGGCGGCCGGCCCGGTGAGCACTTCCTGTCCGGCGTACCGGTCGAGGTACGGACCGATCTTCGGGCTTGCCAGTGCCGGGCTGCCCTTGGCGGGCACCACGATGGCCTGCTGTGCGAGCTGGTTGTGCACGTTGGAGTTAGCGAAGTTGGCGCTCAGCGTGAGGAAGATCCCCGCCACGATGAGCACCACTGTCAACATCGCACCGCCGGCGGTCAGGAGCCAATCGAAGGTCTTGCGTCGCATGATGGAGGCACCTCGCTTCCTGTTCTCCGGCCCTTGCCGGACACGAACCTCGCATCTCTCATGCTCTGCTGTTGGCTAACCCTTCGGTAGGGTCCAACGTCCCGACCTGGTGCGTTGCCTGACACGGGCCGGGTGCGCCTCCCCGCTGTCTGGCAACCGTGGCGCGTGGGTTGCTACGCCTTACCGATTGACGGATCAGTTCGAGCTTCGTACCATGGCGACTCGTGCCCGAAGCGAGCGCCGCCAGGCCGATCACTGCCCCCGCCCCGCGAGTGCGCGCCGTGGGAGACGAGCAAAAGGCCGAGCGGCGGCGCCAGATCCTCGATGCCGCCAAGCGGGTCTTCGCCGGCCAGGGCTTCCATGCCGCCACCATGGCGGACGTGGCTCGAGCAGCGGGCTTGTCGTACGGCGCCGTCTACTGGTACTTCGCCTCCAAGGACGAGCTGTTCCACGCCCTCGTGACGACCGAGGAGGCGTCCCTTCGCCGGCACATCGACGACGCGCTCGCCGTTTCGGGGGCGGCGGACGCCGCCGGGGCGCTCACGGACGCAGTACGCGCCACCCTCGAGTTCTTCGAGCGAGACCGAGCCACGGCGGCGCTGCTCTTTCGCGACGTCTGGGTGATGGACGGTCGGTTCGGAGCTCACGTGGCCGGTGTCTACGAACGGTTCGTGGACGACCTGGCCGACGTGATCGCCGCCGGGCAGCGCCGAGGGACCATCGTCGAGGTGCCGCCTCGGGTGGCCGCCTTCAGTGCTGCTGCGTTGATCGGCCAACTGGCGCTCCGGCGCCTTGCGACCGATGACGGCATGGACGCGGGCTCGGTCGCCGACGTCGCCGTCCGTATCCTGCTCGATGGCCTCCGTCCCCGGACCGCAGGGACGGCTCGGGGCCAGGGGGCGGCCAGGCGCCGTGTCGACGAGGAGGAACGTCCGTGATCCGTACCCGACTCACCGAGCTCCTCGAGGTGACCCATCCCGTCATGTTGGCCGGCATGGGAGGCGTGTCCTACCACCGCCTGGTGGCGGCCGTGTCGGAGGCGGGCGGGTTCGGCTGCCTGGGGGCCTCGACCATGTCGAGCGACCAGATGGTCGAGGAGATCCGCTTGGTTCGTGCCAGCACGGATCGACCGTTCGGCGTCGACCTGCTGACGGCGGCGCCCGGCAACTTGGCCGAGCAGGTGCGCCGCCTGGTCGATGAGGGGGCGTCCGTCTTCGTCGCCGGGCTCGGTGTGCCTGCCGAGGTGGTCGATCTCTGCCACCGCAACGGCGTCCTGGTGGCCAACATGTGCGGCAAGGTCGCCCATGCTCGTCGGGCGGTCGACGCCGGTTGCGACCTCGTGGTGGCGCAGGGAACCGAGGCCGGCGGTCATACCGGACAAATAGCCACCATGCCGCTCGTCCCGCAGATCGTCGATGTCGTCGGCGGACAGGTACCGGTGGTGGCAGCCGGAGGCATCGTCGACGGCCGGGGCCTCGCTGCTGCACTTGCGCTCGGCGCGGACGGCATCTGGGTCGGCACGAGGTTCATCGCCACCCCCGAGGCCCGTGCCCAGCGCTACTACAAGGAGACGCTGCTGGCCACGGGCGAGGACGGCACCGTTGTCTCGCGGGCGTTCACCGGCAAGACCTGCCGGGTCGTCCGCAACGAGTTCACTGCCTACTACGAGGAGCACCCCGAGGAGCTCCAGCCGTTCCCGCAGCAGGTCATCGCCTCGATCCAGGCTGGTGCCAACCACCTCGGAGCGCCCGAGGACGCTGAGGTCGACCCGGCACGGGAGTTCTATCCCTGCGGCCAAGGCGTCGGTGCGGTGGAGGCGCTGGTACCCGCTGGCGAGCTGGTCGTCCACTTCGTCGCCGAGGCCGAGGCCGTGCTGGCCCGGGTCGGTTCGCTCGTCGAGACGGGGGCGACCGGGTGAGCACGTCGAAGGCCCGGGCCCGGTCGTGGTGGGGGTGGGGCTTCGTCGACGAATCACTTGGCGACCAGGAGCTCGAAGCAGTCGCCGGTGTCCTCGCCGGACGGTTCCCGACAGGGCCCGCTCCTGTGCTCGCTCCCGTTCCGGAGGCGACTGGGCTCGACCTGCCGCCCGTGACGATCGTCCCGCCCGCGTCGCTCAGGGAGCTCTGCTCGGAGGCGCCCGGCGACCGGGCTGCGCACACCTACGGAAAGTCCTTTCGGGACGTGGTGCGCGCGCTCGCCGGCGACGTCGCCGCTGCGCCCGACCTGGTGGTGCGACCCCGTGTCGAGCAGGACGTCGCCGACGTGCTGGAGTGGTGCGCCGGCGCCGGTATCGCCGTGGTGCCCTACGGCGGGGGATCGTCGGTGGTCGGCGGGGTCGAGGGCGGGGCTGCCCGGGGTCAGTTCGCCGGGGTCGTCTCGCTCGACCTCCAGCTGCTGGCCGGCGTCGTCGAGGTCGACCGGACAAGCCGAGCCGCTCGCGTGCGGGCCGGCACCTTTGGCCCAGACCTCGAGGACGCCCTGCGTCCACACGGGCTCACCCTCAGGCACTTTCCCCAGTCCTTCGAGCACAGCACCCTGGGGGGCTGGGTGGCCACCCGGGCCGGTGGTCACTTCGCCACCAACTACACGCACATCGACGACTTCGTCGAGTCGCTCCGCACCGTGACCCCAGCCGGCGTCCTCCAGTCACGCCGTCTGCCGGGTTCGGGTGCGGGTCCGGCGCCGGACCGGCTGGTGCTCGGGTCCGAGGGCATCCTCGGGGTCGTGACGGAAGCCTGGGTCCGACTACAGGACCGACCCGTCCACCGGGCGACGGCTGCAGTGCGGTTCCCGAGCTTCTTAGCCGGCGCCGAAGCGGCGCGATCCGTCGTGCAAGCGGGGCTGTTTCCAGCCAACTGCCGTCTGCTCGACCCCGAGGAGGCGGCGGGCTCCGGGGGCGAGGGCTCGGCGCTCCTGCTCCTTGGCTTCGAGTCCGCCATGTTGCCGGTCGACGGCCTGTGCCGATCGGCCCTCGAACGGTGCCTCGACCTCGGCGGTGCGGCACCAGAGGGCATCCGGTCGTCGTCGACCGAGGGCGCGTCGGGGGCGTGGCGGTCCTCGTTCTTCCGGGCGCCCTACCTACGTGACGGCGTAGCCCGGCTCGGGTGGATCGCCGAGACCTTCGAGACCGCCGTCACCTGGGAGCGGTTCCCGACGCTGCACGCGGCCGTCACCGATGCTGTCCATGCCGCCGTTGGCTCGGGCGGGGGCAGTCTCACGTGCCGATTCACTCACGTCTACCCCGATGGCCCGGCTCCGTACTTCACCGTGCTGGCGCCCAGTGAGCGGGGCCGTCAGCTCGGTCACTGGCAGGAGATCAAGGACGCGGCGAGCGAAGCGATCCTTTCGAGCGGTGGCACGATCACCCACCACCACGCGGTGGGCCGTGACCACCGGCCCTGGTACGACCGGCAGCGTCCAGACCTCTTCGCCGCGGCGTTGTCCGCTACCAAAGCCTGCCTCGACCCTTCGGGTGTGCTCAACCCCGGCGTGCTCATCGGCCCAGTGGGGGTGTGACCGGACCTCCAGGGGGAGCGGGGTCACACCGGACCGGCGTCGATGTGGGCACGATATCGTATGTCGATATCGGGGCGCGATATCTATGGTCGAACCAAGGAGGGCGTCCCACCCGGGGCACCGGACACCCAGGGCACCGGACACCCGGGGCACCGGACGACCGGGAAGAAGCAGCCGGTCGACCAGCGACCAGGTGGCGGGCTCAGGGTGGTTGGGTAGAGGGC
>JBMFXC010000045.1:0-4112 GCA_049964655.1 Acidimicrobiales bacterium | reverse complement strand
AGCAGCCGGTCGACCAGCGACCAGGTGGCGGGCTCAGGGTGGTTGGGTAGAGGGCGACAGGGTGACAGTGACGGTGACGGCGTGACGTCGGGATCGAGAGCAGTGCCGATCCGGGCGGGAGACCGCAGGCCGGCCAGGGCGCAGGCGGCGGTGGTGCGTGACTTCCTGCGCGGCGCCACCCAGGTGCATGTCCTGCACCATGCGGTGGAGCACGACGTCTACGGAGCGTGGTTGACCGACGAGCTCAGTCGGCACGGCTATGTGATCAGCCCCGGCACGCTCTATCCGCTCCTCCATCGGATGGAGGCCGAAGGGCTGTTGGCGAGTCGGGTGGGGGTCGACCGCGGGCGCGCCCTCCGGCTCTACCGCGCCACCGAGCAAGGGCGTCGGGAGCTGGGCATCCTTCGCAAAGCGGTGGCCGAGCTGGCCGTCGAGCTGCTCCCCGGCATCGTGACCGGTCGTTGGACGGGGGTGCAGGCGGACGAGGAGCCCTCCGGGCCAGGGCCTGCGGGCTCGCTGGGTGGTGGGCACGAGGTGGTGGCTGACGAGTGATCGCTCCCACGCCCCGTTTCGAGCTCCGAGACGTCCGTGTCGACGGCGACGAAGGTCCCATCGTCGACGGGTTCTCGGCGAGCGTTCCCCCTGAGGGCCTCACCGTCGTCATGGGGCCTTCCGGCGCCGGCAAGACGACACTGCTCCGGCTGCTCAACCGCCTCGACGACCCCGACGCCGGCACCGTGCTCCTCGACGGGCGGGACGTCCGAACCTACGACGTCCTCGAACTGCGGCGCCGGGTGCAAAGCGTGGGACAAGTGCCGGTCACCTTCCCCGGCACCGTCGCCGACAACGTGGGTCCTGACGTCGTCGCGCTGCTGGCGCACGTCGGCCTCGATCCGGCGCTCGCCACCCGCGACGCCGACCGTCTGTCGGTAGGGGAGGCCCAGCGGATGGCGCTCGCCCGAAGCCTCGCCCTCGGCCCCGACGTGCTCTGTCTCGACGAGCCGACCTCGGCGCTCGACGCAACGTCGAAGGGCGGGATCGAGGAGCTCGTGCGTCACCTGGCGGACGAGGGACTGACCGTGGTGATGGTGACCCACGACCCGCGCCATGCAGACCTCGCCGACCACGTCATCGAGGTGCAGCCGCTGCGAGCGAAGGCAACCCGACGAGTCGACGAGGATGCCCCGCCGTCCGAAGGCGACGGCCTACTACCCGGAGGAGCGCGTTGACCGGCGCGCTGCTCGCCACCACCACCAGCAGCAGCTCGCTCGTCTCGGGGCCGGTCACTTTCGGAGACATCGCCTTGTCGTTGCTCCTCGTCCTCTTCGCCGCGGCGATCTCGCGGTGGCAGCGGGTGGGCCTGGAGCGGGACATGGCTGTCGCCACGCTCCGCTCCTTCGTCCAGCTGCTGGCCGTGGGCTACGTGCTCGAGTTCGTCTTCACCGGGCACGGGTGGCTGACACCGCTGGCGCTCGCTGTCATGGTGGCGACCGCGGCGCTGACCTCGGGTGCCCGGGCCCGTCGGGTACCCGGCAGTCGGCTCGTCGCGGCCGCCTCGGTGTCGGTCGCCACGGCGGCAACGCTCGGGGTGCTCGCCGCGGCCCGGATCGTGCCGGTGTCGCCTCGCGCGATCGTGCCTCTCGGTTCGATGGTCATCACCGCCGCCATGAACACGACGTCGCTCGTCATGACCCGGCTCCACGACGACCTGGCGGCCAACCGACGCGAGGTCGAGGCCCGGTTGTCGCTCGCCCAGAGCAGCCACCAGGCCGCCTTGCCGTGGCTTCGCGCCTCGCTGCGCAGCGCCATGCTGCCGAGCGTCGACCAGACCAAGGTCGTCGGGCTCGTCGCGCTGCCGGGGGCCATGACCGGGATGATCCTCGCCGGTGCCTCGCCGCTCGCCGCCATCCGGCTCCAGCTCGTCGTGATGTACATGCTCCTCGGCGGGAACGCTTTCGCCGCCCTGGTCGCTGCCACCCTCACGGCCCGCCGCCTCTTCACCCCGGCGCACCAACTGGTCCGTCAGCTCCGCCGCACGCCGCCATGAGCCGGAGCTCGCCACATGGGCCAAACGACGCTCCACCGGCGACCCGTGGCCTCGGGCTCGCTGCAGCCACCAGTGGGCACCCCCAGCAGTTCGTGCCAGTCGTCACCACCTTCGAGGAAGCCCGGGCGGTCGTCCGGGCGGGGAGCACCCCAAAAGAGGCGGCCCGGGGGCTGGTCGCCGCGCTCTCGCCCGGCGAGCGGCTGTGGTGCCTCGACGGCGACGCTCCGACGTGGGCCGGGCTCGCCTTCCTCGCCGAGGACGGGTACCACCGGGCTCCCTTCGTGGCTGCATGCGTCGAGCGCGTCGGGCTACCGGGGATCGCCTTCGCCGACGGGCCCCGTGGGTGCGTGGTGGGCAATGCCACCTGTTTCCCCGTGGCCATGGCCCGGGGGGCGACGTGGGACCCCGAGCTCGAGGAACGTGTGGGCGAGGCGATCGGGCGAGAGCTCCGGGCGGCTGGGGCCACCCTCACCGGGGCCGTGTGCGTGAACGTCCTGCGCCACCCGGCGTGGGGCCGTGCCCAAGAGACCTACGGCGAGGACCCTTTCCACGTCGGGGAGCTCGCCGCCGCGGCCACCCGTGGCCTACAGCGGCACGTGATGGCGTGCGTGAAGCACCTCGCCTGCAACTCGATGGAGAACGCCCGCTTTGCCGTGGACGTCGAGGTCGACGACATCGCCCTCCACGAGGTGTACCTGCCTCAGTTTCGTCGTGTCGTCGACGAGGGCGTGGCCTCGGTCATGTCGGCGTACAACGCGGTCAACGGCGAGTGGTGTGGCGAGAACCGGGGGCTGCTCACCGACGTGCTCCGCCGCGAGTGGGGCTTCACCGGCTTCGTCATCAGCGACTGGATCTTCGGCCTGCGCGACGCGGCGGCGTCGCTCGCTGCCGGGCTCGACGTCGAGATGCCCTACCGGATGGTACGCGCCCGCCTCCTGCCGGCTGCCCTGGCGGAGGGTCGGGCCTCGTGGGACGACGTGGACGCCGCCGTCACCCGTCTGGTAGCCACCTTGCTGCGTTTCGACGACGTGCTCTCGACGCCGCCGCCGGGGGCCGACGTGCTCGGCTCGCCCGAGCACCGCACCCTTGCTCGGGAGGTCGCCGCCCGTTCGGTCGTCGTGCTGCGCAACGAGCCTGTCGACGGCACGCCGGTGCTGCCGCTCGCACCGGGGTCACGACTGGCCGTCCTCGGGCGGCTCGCCGCGACCGTCAACCTCGGCGACGGCGGCTCCAGTGACGTGTGGGACCTCGCGTGCCGAACGGTGCTCGACGGGCTGGCCGCCGTGACCGACGCCGTCTACGACGACGGCACCGACGCCGGGCATGCTGCGGTGATGGCTACCGGAGCCGACGCCGCTGTCGTGGTGGTCGGCTGCACCTACCTCGACGAGGGTGAGTTCATCGGCGCCACCGACCCGTCCCTCGGCGAGCTGTTCCCTGAAGCCGACGAGCCCGAGGTGGCCGAGCGGTTCACGGCGGCCATCGCAAAGTTGGCGCCCGTTGCGAAGCCTCTGCGTCTTGCCGAGCGTGCCGCCGGGTTCAGCACGGGCGGCGACCGCTCCTCGTTGCGCCTGCACCGAGGGGATGTCGAGCTCGTCCGGGCTACCGTCGCCGCCAACCCCCGGACCGTCGTCGTCTTGCAGGGCGGCAGCGCCATCCTCGCGAGCGAGTGGGCCGGTGACGTCCCTGCCGTCGTGCACGCCTTCTACGGCGGGTGCGAGGCCGGGTCGGGGCTGGCCGACGTGCTCTTCGGAGCCGTCGAGCCGGCGGGTCGGCTGCCCTTCACGGTGCCGGTCGACGAGGCCGACCTGCCGGCGTTCGACCGCGATGCCACGACGGCCCACTACGACCGCTGGCACGGATGGTGGCACCTGGCGAGGAACGGCCGCGCTCCGCTGTTCCCCTTTGGCTTCGGGCTCGCCTATACGACGTTCTCACTTGGAGCGGCCGTGGCATCGGTCGACGGTGACGTCGTCGAGGTCCGGGGATCGCTTCGCAACACGGGCGACCGTGACGGGATCGACGTCGTCCAGCTCTACGCCGAGCTCCCCGATGTCGACGCTCC
>JBMFXC010000044.1:9073-21805 GCA_049964655.1 Acidimicrobiales bacterium | reverse complement strand
ACGACCAGCTCGTGGGTCGACGCGTTCGGCGAGGCCTGGCTGATGCTGACGTCCGAGGTCAACCCCTGGCTCGCCAGTGCGGACCGCAGCTCGGCTTGGATGGTGGCGAGCGACTGCGAGCCGGGTGGACCGACCGGCGGGGACGTGGTGGTCGGCACCGCCGACGGCGTCTGGGAGGTCTGGGTGGGCGCCGTGCCAGCGTGGTTGATGCCGGTCACGGTTCCCGGATGGGCCACCAGGCTGTTCTTCTGGAGGAGCCCGGTGCTGTTCTTCACCACGGTGGTGTGGCCCGAGAACGTGTTCCGCAGGCTCGCGGCCAACGCCTCGAACTTCTGGACGCTGATGGTCGAGAGCGAAAACAGCACGATGAAGAGCGCGAGTAGCAGGGTGATCATGTCGGAGTAGGTCAGGAGCCACCGCTCCATGCCCCCCTCGGCCTCCTCGACCTCTTCGCGGTGGGGTCGTCGGGCCATCAGGCCGCTTCCTTCTCCTTGGCGTGGCGGTCACCCCGGTCCTTGGGCGGCAGGTAGGCCTGCAACTTGGCCTGGACCATGCGCGGGCTGTTGCCGGCCTGGATGGCGAGGATGCCGTCGAGGATCAGTCGCCGGCCTTGGACTTCGTGCTGGCTCGAGCGCTTGAGCTTGTTGGCGATGGGGATCCACACGATGTTCGCCGACATCACCCCCCACAGGGTGGCGGTGAACGCCGAGGCGATGGCCGGGCCGAGGGCGTCGGGGTTGCTGAGGTTCCCGAGGACGTGGATGAGCCCGACGACCGTGCCGATGATGCCGAGCGTGGGGGCGAACCCGCCCATGTCGGCGAAGAACTTGGCCCCGACCTTGTGCCGCTCCCGCAAGGCCTCGATCTCGCCCTCCATGATGTCGCGGATCTCTTCGGGATCGTTGCCGTCGACCGTCATCTCGACGCCCCGCCGGAAGAAGGGGTCGTCGATGTCAGCGGCTGCCTTCTCGAGGGCGAGCAGGCCTTCCCGCCGAGCGACCTCGGCCAGTGCCACCAGCCGGGTGATGTCCTCGTCGGGGGAGTCCGGCGAGCCGCTCACGGCCTTGGACAGCACCGCCTTGAAGTTCTTCACGTCGCTACGGAGGAAGCCGGCCAGTGAGGCAAAGGTCGTCCCGCCGAACACGAGGATGAGTGGAGCGGGCTTGAACAGCACCATCGGGTTGCTGCCGTCCATGAACATGGCGACGAAGATGGCGCCCAAGGCGGCAGCGATGGAGACCATGGTGAACTTCTTGTTCATCGTCGCCCCCTCATGCCGTCGGCCCTGCCACCGGTGGTGGCTCGTCGGACCCCGACCGGCCAGCCGGGGTGGCGTCTGCGCCCTGGCTGGTGCTCGGCAAGGGGGTGACCACGCCGATCAGCCGTGGCACGCCTGCCGCTTCCGAGACGTGCTCGGGGCGGTCCACGACGGTCCCGCTCCCACCGCGCACGAGGCGGAACTTGCGCTGGCCGTCGTCCTCGTCGTCGAAGACGAGCCGGTGGGAGAGGGCGAGGACCGAGGCCCGGAAGAGCCGGATCCGGTCGATGAGCTCGTCGAGGGTCTCCCCGATCACGAACTTCGACCCGTCGCTCATCGTCAGCACCACGTCAGGGGTGACGTCGGCGCGCTCGATGCGGTCCGGGTTGATGGCGATCGGGTCGCCGTTGAGCCTGGTGAGTGGGATCATCGCAACGCGTCCGTGCCTGTGTGGTCATGCATCCGTGCCAACCATGGACAGCCAACGAAGCCACGGGCACGCCCGCAGCCACTGGGAGTGGTCATCGGCACCGGGCGCGCAGCGCTTGAGGTCGGCGGGGACGTCGTCCCTGGTCGGAGCCGCGAGTTGAGGCTGCGTTGTGCCGGCTCGTCGCCTCGTTCGGCGCCGGCCCGTCGTCGTCGGTCCGCGGCGTGCCGGAAGGGAACGGGCTCGGTGCCCGCCGAGATGGGCTCGGTGCGCCAGGAGCGCTACTCGGCGGCGGCGGCCTCGGTCGAGACCCGGACGAGGGCGTCGAGGACCCCCTCGGCTCGGCCGTCGTCGAGGACTTCCCCGGCCAATGCCACGCCGGCAGCGAGGTCGCCGACCGTTCCCACGACGACGAGGGCAGCGGCCGCGTTGAGGACGGCCACGTCCCGGTGGGGCGATCGCTCGCCTCGGAGCACACGCCGGATGACCTCCGCGTTGACGGCTGCGTCGCCGCCGCGGAGGTCCTCGATGGTGACGAGGTCGAGGCCGAGGACCTCCGGCTCGACACGCGACACCCAGGTGTCGACATGGCCGTCGGCATCCGCCACCAGCTCGTGCACCGTCGACGGGCCCGTGGTGCTCAGCTCGTCGAGCCCGTCGTCTCCGTAGACGACCATGGCCCGCCGAGTGCCGTTCCTCGCCAGCACGCCGAGCATCTTGTCGGCCATCGACGGATCGCTCACCCCGACCACCTGGTAGCGCGCCCGCGCCGGGTTGGCCAGTGGACCGAGGTAGTTGAACACCGTGGGGATCCCGAGCTGCTTGCGGACCGGGCCGGCGTAGCGCATGGCCGGGTGGAACCTCGGGGCGAAGCAGAAGCCCATGCCGACCTCGTCGATGCACCGGGCCACGCCGACCGGGCCCAGGTCCGCGGCCACGCCCAGGGCCTCGAGCACGTCGGCTGCCCCCACCGCGGAGGACGACGCCCGCCCACCGTGCTTGCACACCTTGGCGCCCGTGGCCGCCACGACGAGGGCGGCGATCGTCGAAACGTTGATGGAACGCAGCCGGTCGCCGCCGGTGCCACAGGTGTCGACGACCTCGACCCCGGCAGGAAGCTCGAGGCGCACGCCGTGGGTGAGCATGGCCCGGACGAACCCGGTCATCTCCTCGACGGTCTCGCCCTTGGCCCGCAGCGCCACGGCGAAGGCGGCGATCTGAGCCTCGGTCGCTACCCCGGCGAGGACCTGGCCCATCACCGCCTCGGCCTCGACCAGCCCGAGCGCAGCGCCGTCGAGGAGCCGGGTCAGCACGCCCGGCCAGCCGCCCAGTTCGGCGAAGAGCTCCGCTCCCGGTGGCCGGTCTCCCTCCGGCAGAGCACCGGTCACCTGGTCCCTGCTCACCTCAGTCCCACCACAGGTCGTGGCCGAGCACCCCTCGGGCGATGAGCCCGAGCTGGACCTGGGAGGTCCCCTCGACGATCGTGAGCTGCTTGGCGTCCCGGTACCACTGCTCCGTCGGATGGTCAGCCATGTACCCGGCGGCGCCGAGGAGCTGGACGGCAAGGCCCGAGGCCCGTACCGCCAGCTCGGTGGCGTGGTACTTGGCCATCGACAGGAACGGCACGTGCTCTCGACCGAACTTTCCCTGGTCGGCCAGCCACGCCGCCCGGTAGGTGAGCAAGCGAGCTGCCTCGATGTCGACGGCGACCTTGGCGATCTCCCACTGGATCCCCTGGAAGTCGGCGATGGTGTGCCCGAACGCCTCTCGCTCCTTCACGTACTCGGTGGCGTACATGAGCGCCCCCTCGGCCAGGCCGATGCCCCGGGCGGCGACGATCGGCCGCATGGCGTTCAGGCCGAGCATGGCCAGACGGAACCCGCCCACCTCGCCGATGACGTTCTCGGCCGGCACACGCACGCCGTCCAGCACCAGCTCGCCGGTGTCGACGCCCCGCACACCCATCTTGGTGTCGGTGCGCCCGACCGAGACGCCGTCCCAGGTCCGCTCCACGATGAAGGCCGTGATGGAAGCGTGGTCGCGCCGCGTGGGGTCACCCGTCTTGGCGAACACCGTGTACCAGTCCGCCTCGCGTACGCCCGACATCCAGCACTTGGTGCCGGTCAACACCCAGCCACCTTCGTGACCGGGCGTCGTGTCGGGGACGGCCCGAGTGCGCATGCCGGCCACGTCGCTGCCGGCTTGCGGCTCGGACAGCCCGAAGGCGGCCCGCAGCTCGCCGGTGGCGATGCCCGGGAGGTACCGCCGCTTCTGCTCGTCGCTGCCGGCGATCAGCACGGGGCCGGTGGGCAGCCGCGTGAGCAGCAACATGAGGGCGGCGGTGTTCGAGTACTTCGCCACCTCCTCGATGGCGATCGTCAGCCCGAGGATGCCGGCCCCCGACCCGCCGAGCTCGGGCGGGAGGCACAGGCCGAGCAGGTCCGCCTGGCGAAACGCCTCGAAGAGGTCGGCCGGGTACTCCCCCGTGGTGTCGACGTCGCGAGCACGAGGCTTCACCTTCTCCTGGGCGAGACGGCGCACGCTCTGCTGGAGGTCGGCGAGCTCAGGACTGAGATCGAAGTGCACAGCCCGAGGTTAGTGGGGCCCACCCGCCCCGCCCGTTCCACCATCCGTCACCGACTCGGGACGATGGCTAGCGTTGCCAGCGATGGCAGCTCCAGGGACGAAGCGGCACGGGATGGCGAAGCGGCGCCGAGTGCCTCCCGTGGGGCATCGGCGCTCCGCCACCGTCGCCGCGGTCGTCGCGGCAGCTGCCATCACGCTCGCCGCCTGCGGTTCCTCCGGGTCGATAGCCGGCGCGCCCTCCAAGCCCGCAGTCGGGGTCCGCACGTGGTCGGTGCCCGGGCCGTATGCCGCGGGAACCATGCGGGCCACGCTGCCCGACGGCGACCCGGTGCAGCTCTGGTACCCGGTCGATCGCGCGTCGGTCCGCGGTGCGTCGACCTACACGTACCAGCTCAAGCAGTGGGTGAGCCCGGCCGAGGCCGACAACCCCGTCCTCGCCAAGCTCCCCGACTCCGTGCCCACCACGGCCTACCTCGACGCGCCGGTCGCCCGCGACACGGGGGCCTCGGGAGATCCTTCCCACGCCTTCCCGGTCGTGCTCTTCGCCCACGGGTACGGCTCCTACCCCGAACAGTCGAGCTTCCTCACCGACCACCTGGCTACCTGGGGCTTCGTGATCATCGCCCCCGAGGAGCAGGCGACCGATCTCGCCTCGGTGCTGGCCGGCTCGCACGCCCTCGACGCCCTCACGGCGGCCCAGGCGCTCAAGGCGGCGATCGCCTACGCCAGCGCGCTCGACCGGCCGGGGGGCCGCTTCGCCCACCTCCTCGACCTGGCCCGGCTCGCCGTCGTCGGCCACTCGCTTGGCGGCGGCGCCGCCATCACCTTGGCGGCAACCGACCACCAGGTCAAGACGTACGTGGCCCTGGCACCCGCGCCGGGCACCGCACCGACGACACACGTCCCTGGACTCGTCATGGTGGGGAGCGCCGACCAGGTCGTCTCGCCGGCCAGCGTGCGGGCCACCTACGCCGCCCTTCCCACCCCCAAGCGCCTCGTGGTGATCGCCGGTGCCGGCCACAACGTCTTCGACGACATCTGCACGATCCACACCGGCTCCACCCGGCTCGTCACCGAGCTGAAGGCGGCGCTCGGCGCCGGCGGGGGGCTCGGCACGCTGGCCAAGCTCGCCACCGATGGCTGTTTCCCGCCCGACGTCGACCCCGTGCACGCCTACCCGCTGATCGACCAGGCCGTCACGGCCCAGCTTCGTGACGGGCTCGGGCTCGACCCCGCAGGAACGGGCTTCGGCCCGGGGCTTGGCACGGCGTACCCCGGCGTCACCGCCACGGTCACCGCCGCTGACTGAACCCGCCGGTGCTGAAGCCGCCTGGACGACAGGCCGCTGCGGCGGGCACGGACACGACGAGGGCGCCCGTGCCCGCCGCGCACGGATGGTCTGCCCAACCGAAGGCCCGGGCTCAGGCGGTCGCCCGAGCTCAGGCGGTCAGTCGGTGCGGCTCCCCGTGGGCCCGGACCTCGATCCGTCGCGGCTTGGCGTGCTCGGCGACCGGGATGGCAAGCGACAGCACCCCGGCCTCGTAGTCGGCCTCGATCCTCGACGTGTCGAGGTTCTCGCCCAGCAGCAGCTGTCGGGTGAACGTGCCGCTCGGGCGCTCGACGATCAACGTCTGGACGTCGGCCGCCGGCTCGGGAGCGGGACGTTCCGCCTTCACCGTCAACACGTTGTCCTCGACCGTGAGGTCGATGGTCGACGGGTCCACGCCTGGTAGGTCGATCGACACCAGGAAGCGGTCGCCCTTGCGGTAGGCGTCCATGGGCATCGACAGGGAACGCGTTGCCGGGGCACCTGCCCAGAACTGCTGCAGGAAACGGTCGATGTCGCGGAAGGGATCAGATCGCACCAGTGCCATGAGCCTCACCTCCATGCTCGTCGTCCGATGGTTCCTCGACGGGACGAACAGGCACGGCCACGCCAGCGGGCCCCGCTGCGCCGGGTCGACCCGGCGGGTACGGAGCTCGGCTCGGCGAGAGCGCCCTGCCGTTCCGCACCTCTCAGTTTAGCACTCTCCTACCGAGAGTGCTAACGCGGGCCCGACGACTTGGCCCGAGCGGGTAGAACGGAGGACGGCCACCGCCACCGACCGACGAGACCATCCGGCACCGGGCCCACGGGAACCCGACAGCCTGGGATCCGAAAGCCCCGGGTGGCACATCGGCCCGATCCCGTCCAACGCGGGCGGCGGCCAGGGCAACCACCCGCTCCACACGTCCCCTTCAGGAAGCGAGCACGCATGACACCACCGGACACGACCAGCCAACCCCTCGACCGCCCCGTCAGCACGAGTGGCACCTTCGAGATCGGCGGGCGGACCGTCCATCGGCTCGGCTTCGGTGCCATGCGCATCACCGGGCCAGGCATCTGGGGCGAGCCACCCGACCGGGCAGTCGCGGTCGCCGTCGTGCGGCGTGCCATCGAGCTCGGCGTCGACTTCATCGACACCGCCGACTCCTACGGCCCGGCGGTGAGCGAGGAGATCATCCGCGAAGCCCTCCACCCCTACCCGGACGACCTGGTCATCGCCACCAAGGCCGGCCTCGCCCGGACCGGGCCCGACGCCTGGCACCCCGTCGGCCGCCCCGAGTACCTCCGTCAGCAGTGCGAGCTCAGCCTCCGGCGGCTCGGCGTCGAGCGGATCGACCTCTTCCAGTTGCACCGGATTGACCCGGCCGTGCCCGCCGACGAGCAGTTCGGACTGCTGGCCGCCTTGTGCGACGAGGGCAAGGTGGCCGCCGTCGGCCTCTCCGAGGTGTCGGTCGCCGACGTCGAAGCAGCCAGGAGCGTCGTGCCGGTGGCGACGGTCCAGAACCGCTACAACCTCGTCGACCGGGCCTCGGAGCCCGTCCTCGACTACTGCGAGCACCACGGCATCGGCTTCATCCCGTGGTTTCCCGTCGCCTCCGGAGCCCTGGCCCGACCGGGCGGCCCGCTCGACGACGTGTGCCGTGCCGTCGGGGCGACGCCCTCCCAGGTGGCCCTGGCCTGGCTGCTGGCCCGCTCACCCGTCATGCTCCCCATTCCGGGAACGGGCTCGTTGGCGCACGTCGAGGAGAACTGCCGGGCCGCTGGCGTCACCCTCACGCCTGACCAGGTCGCCTCCTTGGCCGCCGTCACCGCCGGGGGCTGAGCGGAGCCGGCCGCCCGGGGCGGGCGGGAAGCATTCAGTCGGGAGGGTACAGCCGGTCACCGCACCTGCCGATAGATCGACGATGGACCTCCGCCGACCACCGTGGGTACGTACGGCGCGATGGCGCCGCGGTGACGACGGCCACCCCTCGTCACCGGCCACGGCGGTCGGACGGGTCCTCTCTGTCGGGGTCCTCACCGTCGGACTGGCGGCGTCGATCTTCGGGGCAGTGGCCTGGCGCACCTCGGTCCACCACTCGCACCACGTCGCCTTCGTGTCCGACGCCCAGTCGACGGCCGCCACCCTCACCATGGCCCTCCAACGCGATGCCGACCTGGTCGCCGCGGCGCGGGCCGTGGTGGCCGACGATCCCACCATCACCAACGCGGCCTTCGCCCAGTGGTTCGCCACGCTCGGTGCCTCCCGGCGGTATCCGGGCACCATCGGGTTCGCCTTCGTCGAACGGGTGACCCCTGCCCAACTTCCCTCCTTCGCCGCCACCGTCACCGTCGACCCTCCCCTCGGGGTGTCGGTCCCTCGACCCTTCACCGTCCAGCCGCCCGGCCAACGGGCCGCCTACTGCCTCGTGCGCCTGGCGACGGTCCAGCTCGTCCCGGCACTGACGCGGCGCGTCGACGCCCTCGCCGAGGCGCGTCGCGACTTCACCTCCTTCCTCTCGCCGACCACCGACGAGTGCGTCAACCCCGCCTTCGAACGGCTGCTCACCCCGCAGGCCCGTTCCGGCTCGCTCGCCGTGGGCTCGTTCGTCTCGGTGCTCGACGGCTCGTCGGGGAGCACGGCGGCGTCGCGGGCGGCCATGCGCTCGGCGTTCGGCACGCTGTTCCCCATCGAGCTGGTCACTCCGGTCGACGCTCCCCCGTCGACCGGACATCCGGCCCGCCTCCTCGGGTGGATCGGTGGACTGTTCGACGCCAACACGCTGCTCGGCCCCCTACCCGCCGTAGACCACCTGGCCTTCTCGCTGTCGGTGCCTCTGGCCGGCGGGCGGACGGTCGAGGTCGCCCACGAAGGCCACCTGGCCGGCCAGACCTACGTCCTCACCGACCACCTGGCCGCCGAAGGCGGCTGGGTGCTGCGCCTGGCCGGCTCAACCGAGGGGTTCTGGACCGCGTGGCGCCAAGGGTGGGCGGTGCTTGCCATCGGGCTCGCCCTCACCGCCCTCTCGGTGGCGCTCGTACGCAACGTGAACCGGGCGCGGGCCATGGCCCTCGCCCTCGTGGCCGCGAAGACGGCCGAGCTGCGCCACAACGAGCTGCACGACCAGCTGACCGACCTTCCCAACCGGGCCCTCATCCTCGACCGGGCCGAGCACGCCCTGGCCCGGGCCCGTCGAGACGGCACTCCGGTGGCCCTCTTGTACCTCGACCTCGACGGGTTCAAAGACGTCAACGACACCAACGGCCACGGGGTAGGCGACGGTGTGCTCGAGGCGGTGGCGGAACGCTTCACCGAGACCCTGCGCGATGCCGACACCGTCGGACGCCTCGGTGGCGACGAGTTCGTCGTCCTCCTCGAGGGCGAGGCCGCCGATCACCCGCTGCGCGTGGCCGACCGGCTGCTCGACGTCTGCCGCCAACCGGTGGTCGTACCGTCGCTTCCTGGGGTGGAGCTGACGGTCGGTGCCAGCATCGGGATCGCCGTCGGGACCCGCGACGACGCCGGTGACCTGCTGCGCGACGCCGACATCGCCCTCTACCGGGCCAAGGAGACCGGCAAGGGCCGGGCGGTCGTCTTCGAGCCGTCGATGCACGCCGAGGTCCGTCGGCGGGTCGACCTCGACGCCGAGCTCCACCAGGCGCTGACCGAGGATCAGTTCTTCGTCGTCTACCAACCGCTCTTCTCGATCGAGACCTTGGAGGTGGTGGGGGCCGAAGCCCTGGTGCGGTGGCGGCACCCCACCCGAGGCGTCGTGCCCCCGATGGAGTTCATCCCCCGCCTGGAGGACTCGGGGCTCATCACCGACGTCGGGCGGGTCGTCCTGCTCGAAGCGTGCCGCCAGGCCCGACGCTGGGAGAAGCTCGGCCTTCCGCTCACCATCTCGGTGAACGTGGCGGCGCTCCAGCTCGAGTCACCCGACTTCGTCGCCCAGGTCCTCCACACGCTCGAGCACACAGGGGTCGACCCGCGCTCGATCGTCCTCGAGATCACCGAGACTGCCCTCATGCACGACTCGGACCGCATCGCCCAACGGCTCCACTCGCTCCGACTGGCCGGGCTGCGGGTCGCCATCGACGACTTCGGCACCGGGTACTCCTCCCTCGCCTACCTCCAGCAGTTCCCCGTCGACATCCTGAAGATCGACCGGTCCTTCGTCGTCAACGCCACCACCAGCGCCGAGGGAGGCGTCCTGCTCCACGCCATGGTGCAACTGGGGCGCGCCCTCGGGCTCGAGACGCTGGCGGAAGGCATCGAGGACCGCTCCCAGCTCGACCTGCTGCGAGCCGAGGGGTGCGAGGTCGGCCAGGGCTTCCTCGTCGCCCGCCCCATGGAGGCCGACCTCGCCGAACGGTTCATCGCCGACCACGCGGCGGCCGGCGACCACCGTGGCCTCACAGGGCCGAGCGAGGTGCACACCGCTCCCTGAACGGCCGGGCCCCGGGTGCCCCGTCCGAGCCACCGGGAGGACCCAGTTCCCCTCGACCGCCCTCGTCGGGGTGCGCCGCCCCGCTCAGTACGGGCCGATGCGCTGGTCGGGACTGGTGTCGACGAGCACGTGCCCGTGCACCGACACCTGTGCGGTCCACTGGTGGCCGTCCCACCACCGGTAGTGGAACCGGCCGCTCGGGTCGGGATGCCACCCAGGCGGAGGGAGCGGAACGGACGGTGCAGCGCCCTGCCAGGCCGCTGTGTCCGGACCGTGTGCCCCTGCCGGAACCCTCGGCCCTCCGGCATCCGCAGGGCGGGCGGGGCGCGGGTAGGCGGGGAAGTCTGTGGGCGCAGGGCGTGGAGCGAGGCCACCAGGAACGCCCGGACCGTGGGTGGGCGAGAAGGTCGGGCCCGGCACCCGGCCGCTCCGTCGCATGCGCCGGGTCTCGCTCGACTGAGCGATCAGGTAGAGGACGAGCCCGACCACGACCGACAGGAACCACAGGAAGGCCCACACCGCCGAGGGCAGCCCCCACGGCGTACGGCCAGTCGTCCGCTTGGTCTGCTCGGAGAGCGTGTAGCCGATGAAGGCCCAGACCACCGACAGGACGAGCAGAAGGACCTCTTCGGCTACCGTCGGGTGAGGCACGAGGTCAGTCTACGCCAGCCGGTCCCCTCGTCGACCTCGCCTCGTCGGCCTCGCCTCGGTAGACCGCCGGGCCGGCCGCCTCGCCTCGGTAGACCGCCGGGCCGGCCGCGTCGCCTCGGTGGCTCAAGGACGTCGGTCGTCTGGTCGATCACCACGGTGGGCCAGCGTGCGCCGCTCCTGCACCCCTCGGACGTGTCAGGCGCAGGAAGGAGGAAACCGACCGATGCAGTGGCCGACCCAGCTGATCGCACCGAGCGTCGCCACCGTCGCCTCCTTCGGCACCTCCTGGCTCGCCTGGCGACGGCGACAGACGACCGGCGCCGTCGCCCTCCTCGTGTGCATGCTGGGCGTCGGCTTGTGGTCGGCCCTCTACACGCTGCAGTGGATGCAGACCGGGGCCACTGCCATGCGGACCTTCGACCACCTCATCTACCTAGGCGTCGTCCTGGTGCCGGCCGGCTGGCTGGCCATCGCCGTCGCCGTCACCAGAGGACGGCAGTGGTTCACCCCGCGACGCCTGGCCCTCCTCGCCGTCGAGCCCGTCCTCGTCCAGGTGGCCATCTGGCTCCCGTCGCTCGACCACCTGTTCTTCGCCCAGCAGTTCCCCCAGGGCACCGGCCCCGTGTCGCTGCACCTCCGCTTCGGCGTCCTGTTCTGGTTGCACTCGCTCTACAGCTACGTCCTCATCGTCACCGGCTTCGTGCTCTTGGCACGGGCGCGGCGGCGGGCCGGTACGGCACTGCGCCGCCAGAGCAAGACCATGTTGCTCGCCTGCGCCTTCCCCTTCGTCGCCAACCTCATCTCCATCACCGGGGCATCCGGCCGGACCTCGTGGCTACGGGACTACGACCTCACCCCGGTGGGCTTCGCCCTGACCGGGCTGCTCGTCGCCTGGGCCCTCTTCGGGCAACACCTCTTCGACCTGGTGCCGGTGGCCCGCAGCCTGGTGGTCGACACGATCGGCGACGGCGTGCTGGTCACCGACGTGACCGGGCAGGTCACCGACGCCAACCGGGCGTTTGGTCGACTCCTCGACCTGGTCGACCCGACCGGCGTCCGGCCCGTCGTCGGAGCAGACGTCCTCGAGGTCCTCCGGCGGTGGCCCGACGAGGTCTGTGACCTGGCCACGGCATCGAGGAGCCCGACCGACCTTGCCGAACCGACCGACTGCACCTGCCACGTCGTCGTCGAGACCTCCGTGGGTCGGCGCGACCTCGACGCCCGGCGCAGTGCCATCCGTGACCGCCGCGGCCGCACGATCGGCTGGCTCGTGGTCTTCCACGACAGCACGGAGCATCTCGCCGACCAACGTGCCCTGGTCGAGGCCAACCAGCGCCTGCGCGACGAGATCGCCACCGTCGAAGCGCTCCGCCGCGAGGTCGAGGACCTCGCCGTGCACGATCCTCTCACCGGCCTCTACAACCGGCGCTTCCTCGACACCGTCTTCGGGCCCGAGCTGGACCGCAGCAGGCGCCACGGCTACCCGCTGAGTGTCGTCTTCTTCGACCTCGACCACTTCAAGGCGCTGAATGACACCTACGGCCACGCCGCCGGAGACGCCGTCCTCACTGCCGTCGGCACCGCGCTCCAGGCCAGCATCCGCAGCAGCGACGTCGCCTGCCGCTTCGGTGGCGAGGAGTTCGTCGTCCTCCTCTCCCACGCCGGTGACGCCCAGGCCGCCCAGTGGGCCGAGGCGTGGCGCCGGAAGGTCGAGGCGCTCACCGTCGACACCACCGGCACCCCGGGTGCGTCGGGCGCCCGTCTCCGCTTCACGGTGTCCGCCGGCCTGGCCACCGCCCCGCTGGATGGGCACGACCCGACCCAGCTCCTCGCCGCTGCCGACGCCGCCCTCTACCGTGCCAAGCGTGCCGGAAGAAACTGCGTGCGTTCGGCACGGGCCCAAGGGCCCGTTCAGGCAGCCCCGACCACGGTAAAGGACGGTGCGTCCTCGCTGTCGACCCCGCCGGCCGAGGTGGCAAGCCAGTAGCCCCCACCAGGGACGGCCGCCATGCCCACGATCGGGGCGTTCAAGGGCTTGCCCCCCATCGAGCCGAAG
>JBMFXC010000044.1:4358-8973 GCA_049964655.1 Acidimicrobiales bacterium | reverse complement strand
CCACCTCCCAGTAGCCGCCCCCGTCGGGGGTGGCCGCCATGCCCACGATCGGGGCGTTCAAGGGCTTGCCCCCCATCGAGCCGAAGAAGGGGGCGTCGCCGAAGGAGAAGATGCCTCCGTCTGCGGCCACCTCCCAGTAGCCGCCCCCGTCGGGGGTGGCCGCCATGCCCACGATCGGGGCATCGAGCACCGGTGCTCCGGAATCGGGCAGTCCGCTCGCCCCTGCCCCACCCGACCGGACGGGCCCACCTCCCGCCGGGGCACCAACCTCGACGGGAGGTGGCGTCGTGGTGGTGGTCGCAGCAGCGGTCCCCGCTCCGACGAAGGCGACCGTCGCCGTCAGGCCGGCCGCCACCACCGAAACGAGCAGTCGTCCTACCGCTGGCGCGCCAGCATGCCAGCTCGACCGGTACGTCCTCTCCCCGAGGCACGACTCCGCTCGTTGGCCCATGCCCGCCCGAACCCCTCTGGCCCGCCCGTCACCGGGCACCGCCCGTTCCCTGCAACCAAGCGAACGATGCTAGCCAATCGCGGCACGAGGAGCCAGGTTGGTGACCCCGTCGCACCGGACTCGCACGGAGCTGCGCGACGGACTCCGTCAGTGATGGAAGGCGCTCCGTCGCCTGGCATTGGCCGACAGCCGACCCGTTGCTCGCTCGCCGAGCTCAGCGACGACGGTGCCGAGGTCGGCGACCAGCAGCTCGCCCAGGTTGCGGCTGAAGCCGTTCCGGACGACGACACGCAGCACCGAGACGCCCTCCAGACCCTCGGGCATGGCGTAGGCGGGCACCAGCCAGCCGTGACCACGCAAGGCATCGGAGACGTCGTACACCGTAAAGCGATCCTCGCCGTCGGCGACCCTGAACGCCACAACTGGCAGCTCGGAGCCGTCGGAGACCAGCGTGAAGGGCCCGAGGTGCGCCACTTCGCGGGCCAGCCACTGCGCCGTGTGGCGGCACGCCTGTTGCACCCGGGCGAACCCGTCGGCGCCCAGCCGGACGAAGTTGTAGTACTGGGCGACGATCTGCGCGCCGGGACGAGAGAAGTTGAGGCCGAAGGTGGGCATCGAGCCCCCGAGGTAGTCCACGTCGAAGACCAGCTCCTTGGGGAGCGCGTCCGCCGACCGCCACACCGCCCACCCCACGCCGGGATAGACGAGCCCGTACTTGTGCCCCGACGCGTTGATCGACTGGACGCGTTGCACCCGGAAGTCCCACACCAGGTCGGGGTCGAGGAAGGGGGCGACGAAGCCACCTGACGCGGCGTCCACGTGCATGGGGACGTCGACGCCCGAGGCGGCCTGCAGCTCGTCGAGGGCGGTCGCGATGTCGGCTACGGGCTCGAACGTCCCGTCGAAGGTGGAGCCGAGGACGGCGACGACCCCGATGGTGCGCTCGTCGCAGTGGGCTGCCGCTCCCTCCGGGCTCAGATGGGTACAGGAGGCGTCGACCGGGACGAGCCGGGCCTCGACGTCCCAGTACCGGCAGAACTTCTCCCAGCACACCTGCACGTTCGCTCCCATGACGAGGTTCGGCCGGTCCGTGGGCTGCCCCGCCGCCGTGCGACGGGCCCGCCAGCGATGCAGGAGGGCCAGGCCACCCAGCATGCACGCCTCGCTCGAGCCGGTCGTCGACGTGCCGGTCGCCTCCTCGGCGTCGACGGCGTGCCACAGGTCGGCGAGCATGGCCACGCACCGCTGCTCGAGCTCGGCCGTCTGAGGGTACTCGTCCTTGTCGACCATGTTCTTGTCGGAGCACTCGTCGATGAGGGCACGTGCCTGCGGTTCCATCCAGGTGGTCACGAACGTGGCCAGGTTGAGCCGGGCGTTGCCGTCCAACATGAGCTCGTCGTGGACGATCTGGTAGGCGGTGTCCGGGTCCATGCCACTGGACGGGAGGCGGTACCGAGGGAGCTCAGCGGTCTCCCCGGCACGGGAGAACTGGGGCCGGTACCCGATGGTGGCCGACGCACGCTCGGCCCGGACGTTTCGATGGAGCGCCATGGGCGGAGGCTACCCCGGCGCCTCCCTCCTGCCCCGGCGCCTCCCTCTGGAGGCAGGTTCCGGGCGGGCCTGGCGTGGGTGCGGTGTACGCTCCACCGATGGACCCCTCTCCGTGCCGCCACGCCGTCCGAGCTGCCGATGGGTGAGCCGCTCCGCCCGGCGCACGGCCCCGTCCTTGTCGTCGACTACGGCGCGCAGTACGCCCAGCTGATCGCCCGTCGCATCCGCGAAGCGGGGGTCTACAGCGAGATCGTCCCCCACACGACGCCTGTCTCTGACCTCCTCGGCCGGGACCCATCGGCCATCGTCCTCTCCGGCGGTCCGGCCAGCGTGTACGCCGAGGGAGCACCGCGACCGGACCCTGCCCTGTTTGCCGCCGGGGTGCCCGTCCTCGGCATCTGCTACGGCTTCCAGGCGATGGCGGCCGCACTCGGCGGCGTCGTCGAACGGACCGGGGGCTCCGAGTTCGGACGGACCCCCGTCGATGTTGCGGCCGGGACCCAACTGCTCGCCGGGGTTCCGGACCGCCATCACGTCTGGATGTCGCACCGTGACGCGGTGACCGGCCTACCGCCGGGGTTCCGCGTCGTCGCCTCGACGCCCGGCGCTGCCATCGCCGCCTTCGAGCAGCCGGACGCCCGTCTCTACGGCGTCCAGTGGCATCCCGAAGTCGCCCATACCGAGCACGGCCAGCAGGTGCTCGCCCGGTTCCTCCACGACGCGGCCGGCATCGACGCGACCTGGACGACCGAGTCGATCATCGACGAGGCGGTCACGTCGATCGCCGAG
Organism: Acidimicrobiales bacterium; assembly: GCA_049964655.1. GTDB lineage: Bacteria > Actinomycetota > Acidimicrobiia > Acidimicrobiales > RAAP-2 > JAJZJT01. Next base: position 6,182 of record JBMFXC010000044.1, on the reverse strand, counting down.
CAGGTGGGTGGTCGCCACGTGCTGTGCGCACTCTCCGGCGGGGTCGACTCCGCTGTCGCCGCCGCGCTCGTCCATCGGGCGGTCGGCTCTCAGCTCACCTGCGTCTTCGTGGACCACGGCTTTTTGAGGGCCGGTGAGGTCGCCCAGGTCGAGCGCGACTTCGTCCGTGCCACCGGGGTCAGCCTCGTCTCGGTCGATGCCCGCCGGCGCTTCCTCGACGCCCTCGACGCCCTCGACGACCCCGCCGACCCCGAGGCCAAGCGCAAGGCCATCGGGCGCGAGTTCATCCGGGTCTTCGAGGAGACGGCAACCCGCATCATCCGCGACCAGGGGCACGCCGGGGAGATCGAGCTCCTCGTCCAGGGAACGCTCTACCCCGACGTCGTCGAGTCCGGGGGCGGCGACGGCACGTCGGTGATCAAGACCCACCACAACGTGGGCGGGCTTCCCGAGGACCTCTCCTTCGAGCTCGTCGAACCACTGCGTAAGCTGTTCAAGGACGAGGTCCGAGCCGTCGGGCTCGAGCTCGGGCTCCCCGAGGAACTGGTGTGGCGCCAACCCTTCCCCGGTCCGGGGCTCGCCATTCGCATCCTCGGCCGGGTCACCGAGGAACGGCTGGCCGTCCTCCGTCGAGCCGATGCCATCGTGCGGGAGGAGCTGACGGCGGCAGGCGTCGACCGAACCGTCTGGCAGTGCCCGGTGGTCCTTCTCGCCGACGTCCGCTCGGTGGGCGTCCAGGGGGACGGCCGCACCTACGGCCATCCGATCGTGCTCCGTCCTGTCAGCAGCGAGGATGCCATGACCGCCGACTGGTCCCGTCTCCCCGACGACCTCCTCGCCCGCATCTCGAACCGGGTCACCAACGAGGTCGACGAGGTCAACCGCGTCGTGCTCGACATCACCAGCAAACCTCCTGGCACCATCGAGTGGGAGTGACGACGCTACAACCGACACCCGCCGGAGATGCCGGGGGCCCGGCGCTCATGCACCGGGCCCCCTGACTGCGGTCGAGGACAATGGCCCCGGCTGGCCGGGGCACGCCAGTCAGCCGATCTGGAGCCCCTGCGCCGCCGTGAGCCGCTCGGCGACGTCGGCCCAGTTGACGATGTTCCACAGTGCGCTGACGAAGTCGGCCTTCACGTTCTTGTACTGCAGATAGAAGGCGTGCTCCCAGACGTCGAACACGAGGAGGGGCACCGACCCGTTGCCGATGTTGCCCTGATGGTCGTAGACCTGCTCGACGACCAGTCGCTGGCCGAGCGGCTCCCAGGCGAGCACGCCCCACCCCGAGCCCTGCACGGTGGTGGAGGCCTGGGTCATCTGGGCACGGAAGGCGTCGAACGAGCCGAAGTGCTCGTCGATCGCCGAGCCGAGCGCCCCGTCGGGCTTGTCACCCCCGTCGGGCGAGAGGTTCCGCCAGAAGATGGAGTGCAGCACGTGGCCCGAGATGTTGAAGGCGAGCGTCTTCTCGAGGCCGACGATGGCGCCGTACTCCCCCTTGTCACGAGCCTCGGCCAGCTTGTCGAGCGTCGCGTTGGCACCGGCCACGTAGCCGGCGTGGTGCTTGCCGTGGTGCAGCTCGATGATCTCGCCCGAGTAGTGCGGCTCCAAGGCACCTGGGTCGTAGGGCAGGTCGGGCAGGACGTACGCAGCCATCGTCACTCCTCTTCGTAGCTCTCGATGCTTCTTCGGGTTGCTCGGCTCAGCGTAGTGGGGTCGGCCCGCGAGGCAGACGGCGCGCCGACGCTCCGGCGGCTGCGGTTATAGACGGCTGGACGACGCGAACGGACGGACCGCAGTCCGACTCCGAGGTGCCCGACTCCG
>JBMFXC010000044.1:2188-4258 GCA_049964655.1 Acidimicrobiales bacterium | reverse complement strand
CCGACTCCGAGGTGCCCGACTCCGGGCTGCCCGACGGGTCACGCCACCGGGTCACGCCTGAGGACAGCGGCGAGATGATCGACGACCGGCTGGTCGCCGAGCCCGAGGCGGACGTCCACCCGGAGGACGGACCCGTCCTCTTCGAGCGAGAACGACCGCTCGACCACCCGGACGGGGCTGGCCGCAGGCGTGACCAGCAGGCCCGTGGGCCTGAGCAGCAGGGCGTCCTTCGACCAGGTACCCGCGTGTGTTTCGGCGATGCCCGTCGGCTGGGCCACCACCAGCTCGACACCCCGGTCGGTGGCCCGCAAGTAGCCGACCTCGCCGTGCAGGGGCGCACCGTCCGCGACTGACCACGTCTGCTGCCGGTAGGCGAGGAACGGGCGTCGCGTCGGTGCGAAGGTCGCTTCCTCGCGGTAGTAGAAGGGCCGACGACCAGCAAGGAAACCGGTCCCCTCCCCCACCCACCTGCCCACCAAGGGGAGGAGGTCGCCTGCGCCAACGGGGACTTGGTCGCCGTCCACATCGGCGAGGTTACCGGTCAGCCCCGGCACCGGACCTCGCCGTGGAGGACGGCGAACCATCCCTCGGGTGACGCCGCCCATCGACGCCACGCGGCAGCCAGCTCCTCGAGGTCGCGGCGATCGGCCAGGCCGGCAGCGAGCACCTGGTCAGCCAGGGCCGACGCCGTGACGCGCTCGGCCCACAGCCCGCCCCACCAGGCACGGTCCTCCGGCGTGGCGTGACACCAGACGCTGGCCGACGGTTCGACCTCGGCGAAACCGGCACGGCGCGCCCACGCCAGCAAGCGCCGTCCGGCTCCGGGCTCGGCCCCGTTCGACCGGGCGACGGCGACATAGAGCGAGCGCCACCGCTCGAGGGCGGGCTCCTCCGGGTACCAGACCATCGCCGGGTAGTCCGCATCGCGGGCCGCCACTACCCCACCCGGCCGGCACACCCGACGCAGCTCTTCCAGCGCGGCGACCGGGTCGGCGAGGTGCTGGAGCAGCTGGTGGGCATGGACCACGTCGAAGCTGTCGTCAGAGAACGGCAGGTCGTAGACGTCGGCCTGACGCACCTCGACCGACGTCCGGCCACGTTCGGCGAGCGTTCGCCGAGCGACGTCGAGGACAGCCGGCGCGTTGTCCACGGCTACCACACGACCCGGCGCGACGCGGTCGGCGAGGTCGGCCGTCAGCGTCGCCGGGCCGCACCCGACGTCGAGCAGGTCGAGGCCGGGTCGAAGGTCGGGGAGCAGGTAGGCGGCCGAGTTCTCGGCCGTTCGCCAGATGTGCGAGCGCAGGACGCTCTCGTGGTGGCCGTGGGTGTACCGGTCGGGCGCCATGGCCCCATCGTGGGCCGGCGCCGTTGCTCAGGCAAGCTGCTCGCCGGCGGCCCGGGCCCGCCACCCCACCGAGGCGGCCCCACGACGACCACCATCGCTGCGGCGAGGACGAGGGCCACTGGGCCGTCACCGAGGCCCAGGCCGCTCCTCAGGCGGGGCTTGCCGAGCCCGTCGGCGATCGAGGCCCCGAGCGGACGCGTCCTCGAGGTCTGCCGAGCCCCAGAACCCGGGTTGCGGGCCGCCCGCCGCACCATCGGCAGCGTAGCGCTGCAGCCGCATCCGGCCGGCCCGCTCCAACAGGCCGACGGCATCGAAGAAGGCCCCGGGTCCGGCTGCCCGGAGGGCGGTATCGCCCTCGCTCGGACGCCTGGGCAGGTCAGTGGCCAGCAGGAGCAGGGGGTGGCCGGCAGGGTCACTCCCCCGCAGGGCGTGCGCCCGTCCCAATGCCTTCCACACGGCGTCCATCCGCAACAAGCCACCCCGCCGGCTGGTGAAGGGCCCGGGGACGTCCACGAACCACTCCCCGCCGGTGGCGTCTTCCACCACGAAGTCGACGGTCACGCCCGTTCGGGGCACGCGGTGCCCTCGGCGCACCACGGTGAAACCGGCGTCGACCAGGACTTCCTCGGCCAGGCGGGCCGCGGCTTTCCCCTCGCGTCCGGCTCGGAGGATCGCTTCGTCGCCGGCAGCATCGCCGGCATCGTCGCCGGCAGCATCATCGGCAC
>JBMFXC010000044.1:0-2088 GCA_049964655.1 Acidimicrobiales bacterium | reverse complement strand
CGGCCGGACGACGTCAGGCCTGGTCGCTGGTCCTCGACCAGAGCCTCGGCGACACGCCTTCGGGCAACCTCGACGTAGTCGGGATCGAGGTCGTAGCCGACGTAGCGGCGCCCGAGGCGGGCAGCAGCGACCAGGGACGAACCACTCCCCATGAAGGGGTCGAGGACCAGATCGTCCCGGAAGGTATAGAGCCGGATGAGCTGTTCGGGCAGCTCGACGGGGAACGGGGCCGGATGGCCGACCCGTCGAGCGCTCTCGGGGGGAATGCTCCACAAGTCGAGCGTCAGCGACAAGAAGTCCTCGGTCAGCAGGGTGCTCTCGTGGGGCAGGCCCTCGGCGGCGCGCTGCTTGGCCGAACGCGCTCGGTCGAAACGACCTTTGCTCGCCACGACGACTCGCTCCGTGACATCACGCAGCACCGGGTTCGCCGCGCTGCGGAAGGAGCCCCACGCGCACGAGCCGTTGGCACCTTCGCCCTTCTGCCAGACGAGCTCGCCTCGCAGGAGGAGACCGAGGTCGTCCTGGAGGATGCGGACGACGTCGGCCGACAGGCTCCGGTAGGGCTTGCGGCCGAGGTTGGCGACGTTGACGGCGATCCGCCCGCCCGGCTCGAGCTTGGTCACGCACTCGGCGAACACCTCGGTGAGCAGCTGGAGGTACTCGAGGTAGGAGCCGGGTACGCCCTTGCGACCGAGCTCCTCCTCGTACGCCTTGCCGGCGAAGTACGGCGGCGAGGTCACTACCAGCGCGACCGAGCCGTCGACCACGGCGTCGAGGTGTCGTGCGTCGCCGCACACGAACGGCTCGGCCACCGGCTCGGGAGGGAGCACCCGATCGTCGTCACTCAGCTCCGGGGCGCGGAAGCGACCGTAGAACGCCGTCGCGTCGTGGCTCTCGCGCCGACCGACCCCGAAATTGGACGTTGCCGTACGCCGTCGATCCACGTGCCCTCCTCGGCCGACACTATCCGAGGGGGATCGCGCTCACGGCCCGACCACGGACACCGGCGTGACCCGTCACCGCCCGTCACCGCCAGCCGAGATCCGAACCGAGCGCGACGCCCACTGTCGTCTTCACCCGCATCGACGTGCGCCACGACAAGATCGCCGCCGTGGGGTGCCACCCGCCCATCGGCCTGCTCTGTCCTACGAGCGAGCTCCAACACGGCAACGTGGTGGTGTTGCGTTGTCGCTATTCGAACTGTGACCCTCTGCGTGGTCAGCTCCGCGAGCTCGTCGACACTGTCACCGTCGACCTGACGGCACTGAGCCGATCAGCCGGCGATCCGGTCGTCCAGGTCGACGAAGCTGACCACCAATTCGACCCCGAGCGCCTCGGCGACCTTGTCGAGGGTCGGCAGGCTGGGGGACACGTTGCCGGCCTCGAGACGCGCGACCGCAGACTGAGTCGTCCCGAGGCGCTCCGCTAGCTCGCGCTGACTGAGCCCCCGCTTCTCCCGGAGCTCGTGGATCTCCATCGCGAGCCGGATCGTCCGCCCCGCGCGCTCGTAACCACGACGACGGGCCGGGGTGTCGGCCCGCTCGCTTTTCACTTCCTCCCAGGTCTTACGCGTCATTCGTCGTCCTCCGCGGTGTGTCCCTCGGCGATGCAGGTCTGCATCGCCCGCCATGCCCGCTGGACTTCCAGGCGCTCTCGCTGGCGCGTCTTCACGAATACGGTGAGCAGCACGATCCTGCGGCCGGTGGCGATGTAGTACGTGATTCTCGTCTGCTGGCGACCAAGGTGGAAGCGCAGCTCTCGGAGCTTCCCGCGAAGCTGTCGGGTGAAGGGCTCGTCGAGATGCACGCCTTCGTCGGCGAGCAGGTCGATGTACCGTTCCGCTTGACCGAACAGCTCATCGGGGAGCGCGAGGAGCCACGCTTCGACCTCCTGTTCCAGCTCGATCGTACCCCAGGCCATAGCAGCGATGCTATTCGCGGGGTGCGACACCACCCACGAGGGGAGGGGCTGCCGGCGTGGCCGCCGCCGGGGGCTCGGTGTGGCTGCTGGCGCCTGGTTCGATTCCTGTTGACTATCGGCCGATCGTGTCGGCCTGACCAGCATCGACGTTGAGCAAAAAATTGGTGG
>JBMFXC010000043.1:0-22596 GCA_049964655.1 Acidimicrobiales bacterium | reverse complement strand
CGGGGCCCCGTCGACGCCGGGGAGCCGACGGCGTCCTTGCCCGACGCGCTCCCGGCTCCCGTGGCGCCGGTGATCGAGCTCGACGACGTGAGGAAGACCTACCGCAGCGGCGAGCTGGCTGTGGACGCCCTCCGCGGCGTCTCTCTGGTCGTGGAAGGTGGCGAGTACGTCGCCGTGATGGGCCCTTCGGGATCGGGCAAGTCGACGCTCATGCACATCCTCGGGTGTCTCGACGTGCCGACGTCGGGAACCTACCGGCTCGCCGGTGAAGCCGTCGACCGCATGGGCGAAGAGGAGCTCGCCCACGTCCGCAACCGTCGGATCGGCTTCGTCTTCCAGCAGTTCAACCTGCTGCCCTCGTTGTCGGCCCTCGACAACGTCGCGCTGCCACTCGTCTACGCAGACGTCGAGCGCTCCCGCCGGACCGAACGGGCGCGCTCCTCTCTCGAGCGGGTTGGGCTCGGGAACCGGCTCACCCACCGACCCGGCGAGCTCTCCGGAGGCCAACAGCAGCGTGTTGCCGTGGCCCGAGCGCTCGTCACCGAGCCCGACCTCATCCTGGCCGACGAGCCCACCGGAAACCTCGACTCGACGTCCGCCTCCGACGTGATGGCCCTCCTCGGCGAGGTCCACGCCAGCGGCCGCACCGTGGTGCTCATCACCCACGACCGCGATGTCGCCGAGGCCGCCGAGCGCACCGTGCACCTGCTGGATGGGCAGGTGAGCAGTACCGGAGCGGCTGGGGCGCCAGCGGACCGGCCAGATGGGGAGCCCCGGGGATGACCTGGCTCGAGACCCTCCGCACCGGCGGACGCGCCATCCTCACTCATCGGCTGCGCTCTTCGCTCACCGTCCTCGGCATCCTCATCGGCATCGCCGCCGTCATGCTCACCGTCGGCCTGGGCGAGGGCGCCCAGCAGCAGGTCAACAACGAGGTGTCGTCCCTCGGGTCGAACCTCCTGATCGTCTCGCCGGGTAGCTCCACGTCGACAACCGGCGTCCGGGGCGGTCTCGGGTCGGCGTCGACCCTGACGGTGCAGGACGCCGACGCCCTCGAGTCGCACGTGGTCGCACCAGACGTGGCCGCCGTGGCCCCGACTGTCTCGCGCAGCGAGACACTGGTCGCCGGCACCGCCACGTGGACGACGACGGTGGTCGGGACGACCCCGTCGTGGCTGGGAGTCCGGGCACGAACGGTCGCCGAGGGCCGGTTCCTCACCGCCGCTGATGTCCGCTCGGGTGCCGCCGTCACGGTGCTCGCCCCCACGACGGCCCAGGAGCTCTTCGGCTTCCGCGACCCCGTCGGACAGACCGTCGACGTCGGAGGAACGCCACTCACGGTCGTCGGCGTCCTGACGTCGGCGGGATCGACGGCGACCTCGAACCTCGACGACCAGGCGATCGTCCCGATCACCACGGCCGCCACGTCCATCTTCGGCGGCACCAGCCGAGACCAGGTTCAGGAGATCCTCCTCGAGGCGACCTCGCCGTCGACGCTGTCCGCCGCGTACCAACAGGCCGACACCGAGCTCCTCGCCCTCCACGGGATCACCACCCCAGCGGCTGCCGACTTCACCATCTCCTCGCAGCAGCAACTGCTCACCACCGCTTCGTCGGTCGACCGGACCCTGACGGTGCTGCTCGGCGGGATCGCGGCGATCTCCCTCCTCGTCGGGGGGATCGGGGTGATGAACATCATGTTGGTCTCGGTCACCGAGCGTGTCCGCGAAATCGGGTTGCGGAAGGCGCTGGGGGCCACGCCCGCACTGATCCGCAAGCAGTTCCTCGTCGAAGCCTCCCTGCTGGGGCTCGTCGGCGGCATCCTCGGTGTCGTAGTCGGCATCGTGGGCTCCGTGGTGCTGCCTCCGCTCGTCCACGACCCCATCGCCCTCTCGGCGTCGGCGACAGCCGGGTCGATCGGTGTCGCCGTCGTCCTCGGCATCGCCTTCGGCGTCTACCCCGCCAGCCGTGCCGCCCGGCTGGCGCCCATCGACGCACTTCGCAGCGAGTGAGGGTCACGTGAGCACAGGCTCCCCCCGTCATCTGTCCCACCGGTCGTTCGATCCCCGCCCGAGACCCCAAGGAGCATCCATGCACCCTCCCTTCCGCCGTGCCGGCTCGCTGCACTGGCGCCGGACGGCCGCCGTAGTCGGAGCCCTCGGCACCACGGCCATCGTGCTCGCCGCCTGCGGCTCGTCGACGACCGCGTCGGACTCGACGGCCCGGACGACGCCGGCGTCGGCGACGCACACCCCGAACGCTCCTCCCGGTGTGTCGGGGACGATCGCTGCCTTGGCCGACCAGTCCATGGAGGTCCAGAACCCCCGGAGCGGCCAGACGACTGTCACGTACACCACTGCCACCACCTTCACCCAGACCATCCCCGCCACCTCGTCGGCCGTGGTCGTCGGCGCCTGCGTAAGGGCCGTGGTCGCCCCTCCCCCGAGCAGCTCGTCCTCCTCGTCCTCCTCACCGACGGCCCCGCCGACGACGCTCGTCGCCACCACGGTCCTCGTCGACGCCACCGTCTCAGGCTCGTGTGGCCGCGGCGGACCAGCCGGTTTCGGCGGTTTCCGTGCGGGACGCACGACCAGGGCACCCCGGCGGGGGTCGCTCCCGGCTGATCGCCGACGGCGGGCCTCGAGCTTCGGCCGGTTCGCCGTCGGCCGGGTTGCCGCTACGACCGGCACGTCGTTCACCGTCACCGAGACCAATCCCACGACGAGCGCCCAGAGCACGGTCACCGTCGACACCACGTCGTCGACCACCTTCTCCGAGACCGAGCAGGCGGCGCCCAACGACCTCGCCGTCGGCAAATGCGTCCGAGCGCTCGGCCCGGCCAGCTCCACCGGGGCCGTGGCCGCCCGTTCTGTGACCATCTCGTCGCCCGGACCGAACGGCTGCGCCGCCGGGTTCCGAGCGGGTGGGTTCGGAGCAGGCCGATCCTCCGGCTCCGGTCCTGCAACGTCGGCCGGTAGTAGCGCCGGCGCGACCGCTTGAGGGGACGGCAGCGATCCCGTGGCCCAGACCTCCGGACCTTCGAGCCGTGCCGGTCACTCCGAGAGGCACTGGCGGCGCGCAGCGAGGTGGGTAGTAGCCGTCTGCCTCGTCGCCGGTGCCACGGCCGCCGGTGTCGTGCTGTCGAGCACACCTGGGTCCCCCTACCGCCTGGCCCGAGTGACCACCGGCTCCCCGACGGCCGAACTGACCGCCGTCGGCACGCTCGTCCCGGTCAACCAGGAGTCGGTAGCGTTCGACGAGGCCGGCACGGTCGCCACCGTCCCGGTGACGGTCGGCGAGCACGTGACCGCCGGTCAGACCCTCGCCACGCTGGTCCCGGGTCCCTTGCAAACCACCGAGGCCCAGGCCCAGTCCCAGGAGGCTGCCGCCCAGGCGACCTTGGCGGCAGCCGAGACCAGCGAGTCCAAGACGTCGACCCCGTCGGCCGGATCGTCCGCCACCACGACACAAGAGCTCGCCTCGGCACAGGCCGCCGTCGTAGCTGACCAGCGTGCGCTCGACGGGGCCGAGCACGTCGCCGAAGTCGATCTCGCCGGTGCCGAGCAGGTCTGCGGAACGGCACCGCTCACGACCAGCACGACCGGACAAGCCACCGGTGGGACCTCAACCAGAGCCACCGGTCGGTCCTCGTCGGCGTTCGCCCCGTCCACGGGCGAGACGGGCGGAACGTCCTGCGCCAGCGCCCTCGGCGAGGTGGCCCACGAGCAGACCGCAATCACTGCCGACACCACCACGCTCGAGTCGGACGAGACGACACTCGCCGGCATGCTCTCCCGTTCCTCGAGCAGCACTGCTGGCAGCGGAGGCAGCGGGACAGCGCGGAACGGGTCTCCCTCGTCTGGCGCGAGCTCCACCTCCCCGGGCACCGGCCAGTCGAGTGGGACGACACCTGCCAGCCCCCAGCAGCTGGCCAGCGACCAGGCAGCGGTCGATGTCGCCTCGGCACAGCTGGCCGCCGCGCAACGGGCTCTTGCCGATGCCACCTTGACCACGCCGCTGACGGGAACCGTCGCCGCCGTCGGGCTCGCCCCCGGCCAGGCCGTCTCCGCGAGGGCCGGGGGACGCAACTCCTCCGCCGCGTCCATCGTCGTCATCGCCCCCGGCGCGGTTGATGTTGGGCTCGCCCTGCCAGTTGCCGACCTGGCCGAGCTGGCAGTCGGCCAGCACGCGACGGTCGTCCCGGACGCCACGGGCGCAGCCGTCGCCGGCACGGTGACGAACATCGGCCTGGTCGCCACCACGTCGTCGTCCGGCGTCACCACCTACCCGGTGACGGTGACCATCGCCCCCGGCGGCGGCCTCTCTGAGCGCACCGGCAGCCAGGCCTCGGTAGCCATCGTGGTCGGCCACGCCACCGACGTCACCGTGGTGCCGACTTCGGCCGTCCACCGCCTCGGAGCTGTCCGCACCGTCGACGTCGACACGGCAGGCACGATCTCCCCCGTCCGCGTCACGACGGGGGTGGTAGGTGCTCGCTGGACGGAGGTCACCGCCGGGCTGCACCGAGGCCAGCAGGTGGTCCTCGCCAAGCTGACGACTCCGCTCCCCACGGCGACAACCGGTACCAAAGGGCTGAGAGCGCTTGCCGGCGGCGTCCGCGTCTCCAGTCGTTCCTCCGGCCGCACCGCGGCGGCAAGAACGGCTCCGCGGGGCGGCTGATCGGCGCCGCTGTGACCCGGCCGAAGCCGGTCGTGCTGTCTGCCGACACAGCCGGATGCCGCTGGCCCGTCGCCTCCGCCGTCAGCCCGGGCTCGGTGTGGTCGCGTGACCCGTGGACGTGCTGGCTTCGGTGCCAGGCGCCTCCGTGGCCACTGGAGGCGCCGTGCCGACCTCGTCCTCTCCCGACGACGTGCCAATGGGGAGGCGAACCTCGAAGGAGACACCACGGCCGCCCTCTCCTGGGCGGGCCACCACCGTCCCACCGTGCGCATGGACCACCGCCTCCACGATGGCCAGGCCCAGCCCGGCTCCCCCGGTCGTCCGGGAGCGAGACCGGTCGAGCCGGTGGAACGGCTCGAAGATGTGGAAGAGCTGGTCACCGGGGATGCCGGGACCTCGATCGTCCACCTCGAGGACGGCCTCCCTGCCGTCTACGCCCACCCGAATGGTCACCGCCGTCCCCTGCGGTGTGTGGACGATCGCGTTGGTGACCAGGTTGTCCACCACCTGGCGGAGCCGGAACTCGTCACCCTGGACGACCACCGGGCCCGACACGGACAGCGTGATCGGGTGCCCGTCAGAGCGCAGGCGAGCGCTGTCGACAGAGCGTCCGACCACCATGGCCAGGTCGACGGGATCGCTGGCCAGCGGTCGCTCGTGGTCCAACTGGGCGAGCAAGAACAAGTCGTCGACCAGGCGCTCCATCCGCGCTGCCTCGGCACGTACATGGCTCAGCGACCGAGCGAGGTCGTCGGGTCGTTCGCTCATGCCCAGTTCGAACAGCTCGCTGTAGCCGCGAATCGACGTGAGCGGAGTCCGCAGCTCGTGCGACGCGTCGGCGAGGAACCGTCGGAGTCGGTCCTCCGACGCCACTCGAGCGGCGAAGGCATCCTCGATCTCGCCGATCATCGTGTTGAAGGCACTGGCCAGCCGGCCGACTTCGGAACCGGAACGGCCCGAGCTGACCCGGAGGCTCAGGTCGCCGGCGGCGATGGCCGTCGCCGTGGCTGCCATGTCCTCGATGGGACGGGTATCACGCCGGACCAGCAACCAGGCCAACGCTGCCAGTCCCACCAGGACGGCAGCCGAGACCACCACCTCGACGACGAGCAGCCGGCTGAGGGTACTGGAGAGCTCGTTCGTCGGCTGGGCCACCACCAAGACAGCTCGCCCGTCCAGCACCGTACGCGCCATGACCCGGTAGCCCGGGCCAGTCGAGCCCGATCCCACAGTGAAGAAGGCGGGCGAGCCGGAGGGGCCCAGCACCGGCAGGTGGGCAGGGAGGAGCGGTGCGGGAGACTGCTTGCTGCCGAGTGTGAAGGATGCGTGAGCGAGCACGGAGCCTCCCTTGCTCCGCAACTCGGCGAACGTGCCCGACACGATAAGACCGTTCTTCCCGCGGCCACGCCCGCCTGGCCCGGCGATGCTCTGGCGCGGCGCCGTCGCCTTCGTGCCCGGCGGCGGCACAGGACGCAGGCCCGATGCGGGCGCGAGACCGGCGGTGGCGAACAGCTTCCGCTCCACCGGGAAGCCGGCCACCTCGAGCTGCTGGTCGACCCGGGTGGTGAGGAACGACCGGAGGGACGCGTACGTCACGCCGTCGGTGACGACGAGGCCGACGGTGGCGATGGCCACGAGCAGCAGGAGCAGGCGGACCCGAAGGGTCACGTGAGCGGATGCTCCGGGCCCGACACAGCAGCCTGGTCGACAGCAGCCTGGTCGACAGCAGCCTGGTCGACAGCAGCCTGGTCGACAGCAGCCTGGTCGACGCCAGCGCGCGGCTCGGGTGGCAGTCGGAGGGTGTACCCGACACCACGCACCGTGCGGATGAGCGGAGGACCGCACGCGTCGAGCTTCTTGCGCAGGTAGCTGACGTAGACCTCGACCATGTTGAGCTTTCCGTCGAAGGCGTACTCCCAGACGGCTTCACGGATCTGGGCCTTCGAGACGACCTGACCGGCGTTGACGAGGAGGAAGTGCAGGAGCCGGAACTCCGTCGGGGTCAGGTCGATCCCCCGATCGCCCCGCCAGACCTCGTAGGTGTCCTCGTCGAGCCGGAGGTCGGCGAAGGTGAGGAGCGGGCCGTCGTCCACCACGCCTCCCGATCGACGCAGCACGGCGGCCACCCGCCACACCAGCTCCTCGATGCTGAACGGTTTGGCCAGGTAGTCGTCACCGCCAGCGGCGAGCCCCTGCACCCGATCGTCCACGCTCCCCTTGGCCGTCAGGAACAGCACCGGCACGGAGGCCGTGCGCGGGTCCCACTGCAGGCGCCGCAACACCTCCAGCCCGTCGAGATCGGGCAGCATGACGTCGAGGACCACGGCGTGTGGTCTCACGCGGGCGATGACCTCCAACGCGTGGCGGCCGTCGTGGGCCACCTCGACGGCAGCACCGTGCATGACGAGTGCCATGGCGACGAGGTCGGTGATGCTCTCCTCGTCGTCGACCACCACGACGCGCGCCTCGGCAAGGTCGGGCCTTCGGTCCCGCCCGTCCCCCGGTCCCGCACGGCCGGCGGTCACCGCCGCCACCGGGGGAACTGGTCGTCGGTCATGCCGAAAGTCTGGCTCGCCACCAGCCGATCCGCCCGCCACCGTGCCGGTCCTGGTCGCCGGTCCTGGTCGCCGGTCCTGGTCGCCGGTCCTGGTCGCCGGCCCTGGCCGGGCCGACAGCTGCCTCCACCACGTCGGGTCGCAGGTCAGCCAAGCCGATGGCGCCACCCGACCGCGGGAGCAGGCTGGCCGTCGAGGCGCACCACACCTGCCTCGGGCGTGCACTCGCCGATCCGGATCGGGGCCCGGAGCCCTGCTGCGGCGAACGCCGTCTCGAGCCGGTCCGGTTCGGGCGTGGAAACCACCAGCTCGTAGTCCTCACCACCCCCGAGCGCATCCTCGAGGGTGGCGCCCACAGCGACGGGGACGCCCGAGAGTGCCACGCCGACCTGGGATGCCTCGGCCAGGTGGCCGACGTCGGCCAGCAAGCCGTCCGAGACGTCGATGGCCGCTCGAGCGCCGGAACGGCGAGCGGTGCTCCCCTCCTCCAGCCGGGCGGCGGGGCGGCGGTGGGCCACGGCGAGCGCCGCATCCACCTCGTCGGGAAGGCCCGAAAGGACAACAGGAGGTGGCAGCGTCCCGGCGCGGAGCCGGGCCAGCCCGGCCGCCGAAGCCCCGAGGGGGCCGGTCACGTAGACGGCATCCCCGGGACGGGCTCCGGAACGTCGGAGCGGGCCGACCGTCCCGCCGACCGGACCCGGCTCGAGGAACCCGACGACCGCCACCGACACGACGAGCACGGGCCCTGTGCTCAGGTCGCCGCCCACCACCGGCGCGCCGACCAGACGGGCCGCCTCGGCCACGCCTTCCCCGACACCGTCGAGCGACACCGACACCGGAGCGGCCACCGACACCAGCAGGTGCCCGGGTCGCCCCCCCATCGCGGCGACGTCGGACACGGTGACCATGACAGCCTTGAAGCCGACGTCCGCCGGCGAGCACCACCGTAGGTCGGCGTGGACGCCGGCCACCACCAGGTCGGTAGCAAGCAAGAGCGACCCCGAAGGGGCTCGGACCCAGGCAGCGTCGTCGCCGATCCACACCTCGCCCGCCGGGGCACCGCCGCCCGCGGCAGCCTCGAACCTGGCACGGAGGCGATCGATGACGGCGAATTCGTCGCCAGGCGCCGACTGCCGAGGCGTGCTCGCACCGACACGATCGCCTGCCATCGACCCTGCCTACCACGCCGCCTGACCATGTGCCCGCTCCCAGCTACCATTGACGCCGTGCCCGCCCTACCCTGACGCCTCCGGCGCCGGGCCTGGCCCGCACGGCGAACCCCGAGTGAGGAGGAGAACCTTGTCGTTGCCCACGGAGAACAAGAAGCTGATCGCATGGGTGGACGAGGTCGCAGCACTCACCGAGCCGGCAGCCGTGGTCTGGTGCGACGGTTCGGCCGAGGAGTACGACCGCCTGTGCCAGCTCCTTGTCGACCAGGGCACGTTCACCAAGCTGTCGGAGGCCAAGCGGCCCAACAGCTACTGGGCCCACTCCGACCCCGGCGACGTCGCCAGGGTGGAGGACCGCACCTTCATCTGCTCGATCAACGAGGACGACGCGGGACCGACCAACAACTGGCGTGATCCGACCGAGATGCGCCAGACCCTCACCGACCTGTTCCGCGGCTCGATGCGGGGGCGGACGATGTACGTCGTCCCGTTCTCGATGGGCCCGCTGGGCTCGGACATCGCCCACATCGGCGTCGAGCTGACCGACTCCGCCTACGTGGCCGTGTCGATGCGCATCATGACCCGCATGGGCAAGGGTGCGCTCGACGTGCTCGGTCCCGACGGCGACTTCGTGCCGTGCCTCCACTCGGTCGGCGCGCCGCTGGCCGAGGGGGCCGAGGACGTCCCGTGGCCGTGCGACGCGGACAACAAGTACATCGTCCACTTCCCCGAGACCCGCGAGATCTGGTCGTACG
Source organism: Acidimicrobiales bacterium (assembly GCA_049964655.1). Classification (GTDB taxonomy): domain Bacteria; phylum Actinomycetota; class Acidimicrobiia; order Acidimicrobiales; family RAAP-2; genus JAJZJT01. Next base: position 13,437 of record JBMFXC010000043.1, on the reverse strand, counting down.
GCTCCGGCTACGGCGGCAACGCCCTGCTCGGCAAGAAGTGCTTCGCGCTCCGCATCGCCTCGGTGATGGCCCGCGACGACCACTGGCTCGCCGAGCACATGCTCATCCTCAAGCTGACCTCGCCGGCTGGCGAGACGCGCTACATCACCGGCGCCTTCCCCTCGGCGTGCGGCAAGACGAACCTCGCCATGCTCATCCCCACCTTGCCGGGCTGGAAGGTCGAGACCATCGGCGACGACATCTGCTGGATGAAGTTCGGAGCTGACGGTCGCCTGTATGCCATCAACCCCGAGGCGGGGTTCTTCGGCGTCGCTCCGGGCACCAACGTCAATACCAACCCCAACGCCATGTTGACCCTCGACGCCAACACCATCTTCACCAACACGGCGCTGACCGACGACGGCGACATCTGGTGGGAGGGCATGACCGACGAGGCTCCCGACCATCTGACCTCGTGGAAAGGCGAGGAGTGGACCCCGGCGAGCTCGACCCCGGCCGCGCACCCCAACGCACGCTTCACCGTCCCCGCCGCACAGGACCCTGCCATCGCCTCCGAGTGGGAGGACCCGGCCGGGGTGCCCATCGACGCCGTCCTCTTCGGGGGTCGCCGGGCCTCGGTCGTGCCGCTCGTGTTCCAGGCACGCGACTGGGCCCACGGCGTCTTCCTCGGCTCGATCATGGCCTCCGAGACGACGGCGGCAGCCACCGGTGCAGTCGGAAACCTCCGCCGGGACCCCTTCGCCATGCTCCCCTTCTGCGGGTACAACATGGCGGACTACTTCGCCCACTGGCTGCGCATCGGCGAGTCGGCCGACCCGGAGAAGCTCCCGAAGATCTTCTACGTCAACTGGTTCCGCAAGGACGCCGACGGTCGGTGGCTCTGGCCCGGCTATGGCGAGAACTCACGGGTGCTCGAGTGGGTGTTCGAGCGAGTGGCCGGACGGGCAGCGGCAGTGGACACTCCGATCGGTGCCGTGCCCGCTCCTGGCGCCATCAACACCGACGGATTGGCCGTCTCCGCCGAGGACATGGAGAAGCTCCTCAGCGTCGACGTCGCAGAGTGGCGTGCCGAGGTGCCGCTCATCCGCCAGCACTTTGCCGCCTTCGGCGACCGGCTGCCGGCCGCCCTGGTCAGCGAAGTGGACCGGCTGGAGCGCGAGCTCGGCTGACCGCCGAAGGCGGTTCGCCCCGCCGGCTCGATCCGAGGTAGGCCAGGTAGGTGAGTGCTCCGACGCCGGTCAGCACGGCGATGACGACGTCACCGACCGGAATGCCGAGGTCGAGCACCACCGGGGCGAACGCTCCGATGACCCACATGAGCTGGTAGCCGGTCTCGAAGCGGGCAAAGGCGCGTCCCTGGTCCGCTGGTTCGACGCCCTGCTGAGCCAGCGCGTCGAACGACGGCTTGGCCACCGATCCCGCTACGCCCACCGACAGCGCAACGACCACCTGGGCCCATCGATCACCGACGGCCGCCCCGAAGACGGCCCCGCCCGCCGCCACCAGGAGCGACCCGAGGAGGATCTGCTGCTCAGAGGCGGACTGGCGGAGTCGGCGCATCGACACCACGCCGGCGAGCGCTCCGGCGGTGACGGCCCCGAGCAGGAGCCCGAACCACCAGGTCGACGCGCCCTGGCGGCGCAGCCCGAAGGCGATAAGAAAGGTGAGAAAGCCCGCCACCACCTTGAGGATCGACATCGGCACCCGCGCCCTCGTCACTTCGGGCCCGGCAATGGGCCGAAAGACGGCGAGGTCCGCCTGGTCGGCCTGCCACTCCTCGAGCGTCCAACCGGGGGGCACCACCCTCCACGGTGCCGTCTGTCCCGCTGCTCCAGTGACGGTGCTGGGGCTCGGTCCGGGGCCGGCGCTAGGAACCGGGCCAGCCCTGGACGGAGCATCCCGTGCTGGAGCACGGCTGGCTGGAGCACGGTTGCCAGCACGGCGGGCGGCCCGTACCGGCAGGCGCCACCCGGCGACGGCGGCGCCGGTGAAGACCAGGATGTCGAAGGCCAGCACCCACGAGGCACCGCCCAGCTTCAAGATCGCGATGGCCGGTAGCGCAGCGACGAACCCCGAGAGCGACGCCAGCAGTCCGAGGCGGGCGTTGATGCTGGCGTAGTCGGTGGTGAGCACGCTGCTCGACGACCGAGGCGTCCCAGGTGTCGAAGGGACCGCCGCTCCGTTGGGAGGGGCGGTCGAATCGGGGTCCCCGGTGGTCGGACCCCGTGGCGGCACCCTGTCGGACCCGGTCGATCGCTGGTCGGCCAGCTTGGCCATCTCGGGGACCAGTGCCCCCTTGGTCACCAGGTAGACCTTGGAGAGGACGAGCATGGCAAACGCCTCGGGGAACAGCAGCAATGAGTGGACGCCGCTGGTGAGCAGCAGCGACAACACCGCTCGACCGACCGCCGAGGTGACCACGGTGGCCCGCCGGGCACCGCGGCTGCGGTCGACGAGCGGGCCGAGAGCGGGCGCCACGACGGCGAACGGCGCCATGGTCAACAGCAGGTAGAGGAGCACGCGCCCCTGGGCGGCGTGGGGGGAGATGGAAAAGAAGAGCGAACCGGCCAGCGACACGGCGAAGACGGTGTCACCTGCCGTCACCAGGACTTGCGTGAGCGCCAGACGCCCGATCGGGTTCTCCTGGTCGAGAAGATCGGCGAAGGCCGAGCGGACCAGTCTGCGGAACTGGTCACCTCGCTCCCGGACGCGCATCCCGCAATGGTAGGGCCCCCGCCTCGACCGGCAGCCCGGCGAGCAGCCCGGCGAGCAGCCCGGGAACGCCCCACCAAGTGCGGAGAAGGTCACTACGATGGCGGTGGCCCTCTGTTCCGGATGCTCAACGAGCTGAGCGGGAGCGAGTCGAGAGGAAGGACCTGCGATGACCGTCTCTGCCTATGTGCTGATCCAGACCGAGGTGGGAAAGGCAGCCTCGGTCGCCCGCACGGTGTCGGGCATCGCTGGCGTCGTCACCGCCGAGGACGTCACCGGTCCCTACGACCTGATCGTGCGGGTCGCCGCCGACACCATGGACGAGCTCGGTCGCATGGTGGTGAGCCGCGTGCAGACCGTCGAGGGGATCACCCGTACCGTGACCTGCCCCGTCGTGAACCTGTAGCCGGTACTCGCTCGCTCCGGGCGGACATCCGGCCCCCCGGTCCGCGTCCGGGGTCAGCCGTCCACCGCCGGTGGAGCGCCGTCCGGGAGCGGCCCGCGTGTCTCCGTGGCCTCAGACGATGACGCCCGCTCCCCGGAGCGCGGCGATCTCCTCGGCGGGCACTCCCCATGCTGTCAATGCTTCGTCCCCCCACTGCCCAGGGTGGGGAGGTGGCCGCCGCACCGACGACGGCGTGCGCGAGAACCGGGGTGCCGGCCCGGGTTGGAGGACGCCGCCGACCTCGACGAACGTCCCCCGCGCCTTGTTGTGCGGATGTTCGGGCGCCTCGGCCACACCGAGGACGGGTGCCACGCAGGCGTCCGTGCCCGAGAAGACCTCCTCCCACTGATCGCGGGTCTTGGTGGCGAAGATCTGCGCGAAGCGGGCTTTCATCTCGGGCCAGTGCTCCCGGTCCATCTGCCTCGGCAGCTCGACGCCCTCGAGTCCCAGGCCGACCAACAGTGCCTCGTAGAACTGCGGCTCGATGGCACCCACCGCCAGGTAACCGCCGTCGGCCGTCTCGTAGACCTCGTAGAAGTGGGCACCCGTGTCGAGCAGATTGGTGCCCCGTTCGTCCCGCCAGACACCCGCCTGGCGCAACATGTAGACCATCGTCATCAACGATGCCGCTCCGTCGACCATGGCGGCGTCGACCACCTGTCCCTCGCCGGTGCGGCCGGCCGCCAGCAGGGCGCACACCATGCCGTAGGCAAGCAGCATGCCGCCGCCACCGAAGTCCCCCACCAGATTGAGCGGCGGCACCGGCCGATCACCGGCCCGACCCAGTGGCTCGAGGGCCCCGGCCACGGCGATGTAGTCGATGTCGTGCCCGGCGCGCGGCGCCAGCGGCCCGTCCTGTCCCCATCCGGTCATCCGTCCGTAGACGAGCTTCGGGTTCCGCTCCAGGCACCGCTCTGGCCCCAGTCCCAGGCGTTCGGCGACACCCGGCCGGAACCCCTCGGTCAGGCCATCGGCCATCTCGACCAGGCGCAGGACGAGGTCCACGCCGTCGGGATGCTTGAGGTCGACGGCGACCGAACGACGTCCCCGGTTGAGCAGGTCGACATGAGGCCCGTCGGGCACGGAGCTGCGAGGTCCGTCGGCCCGGTCGATCCGGATGACGTCGGCTCCGGCGTCCGCGAGCATCATGCCGGCAAAGGGTCCCGGTCCGATGCCTGCGAGCTCGACGATCCGCACCCCTTCGAGCGGACCGCTCATCGAGCCCCCACTGGGTCCGGAGCGGTTGCCGAATGGTGGACGTCTGCACTGGTGGCGGGCATCCCCGGATGGTGACCGGTCCTGGCTCCACCGGTCAAGTAGGACGTCCGTCCGGACCAGTCGGCCCGTCGGTGCCATGCTGACGGTGTGCCGAGCGCTCGGGCCCCCGGACGGGTCAACCTCATCGGGGACCACACCGACTACAACGCCGGACGAGCCCTGCCCATGGCCGTCGACGTCGGGACCACCGTCAGCTTCGAGCCCGCCCCCGTCGCCTCGCTCCAGCTCTCCTCGGACGCCTTCGCAGAGGTGGTGACCATCCCTGTCGACGTCGACCCCGATCCCCGCCAGCTCGGTTCCCTCGAGCCGTCCTGGGCCCGCCTGGCCGCCGCCGTCGTCGCACTCGCTCGTCCGGCCACCGGTGGGAACGTGCGGATCTCCTCCACCCTGCCGATCGGTGCCGGACTGTCCTCCAGCGCCGCTCTCGCCGTCGCCCTGGCCTGCGTGCTCGGGGTCGAGGGCCCCCCGATCGTGGTTGCCCGGCTCTGCCAGCAAGCCGAGCACCTGGTCGGGGCACCCGTCGGGCTGCTCGATCCGCTCACCAGCGCCGGCGCCCGAGCCGGCCACGCGCTCCTGATCGACTTCGCCACCCTCGCCACCAGCGACGTCCCGCTCTCCGAGACGGTCGACGTGGTCGTCGCCGACTCGGGCGACCACCGCTCGTTGCGCGAGGCCGGCTATGCCGCCCGGGTCGCCGAGTGCGAGGCAGCAGCAGCCGTCGTCGGACCTCTCGGCCTCGCCGGCCCCGACGACGTCGTGGGCCTTCGAGACCCGCTGCTCCGGCGTCGAGCGCGCCACGTCGTCACCGAGTGTGCCCGCGTGGATGCCGTGGTCGCCGCCCTCGCCGCCGGAGACCTGGCCGGTGCCGGTGCGCTGCTGGTCGAGAGCCACCGCAGCCTCGCCGACGACTTCGAGGTGTCCACCCCGGCGGTCGACGCGGCGGTCGCCGCGCTCTTGGCCTGCCCGGGTGTCCACGGCGCCCGCCTGACCGGCGGTGGGTTCGGTGGGAGCGTCGTCGCCCTTGCCGACCCGGGGGCGGTCGGGACGATGATCACCGCCGGAGGCCGTCCACTCGCCGTCTGGCACCTCCGCCCCGCTGCCGGCTGCCTATGGGCGTCACAGCCCTGAACCGCCCGATCGCGACCGCTCCGGCTCTTCGGCCAGTCAACGACCGGTCGACCTGCCAGTCAACGACCGGTCGACGCTGACCGGTCACCCCGGACGATGCGGAAGCCGGCGTGAGATGACGCGTGCCAGGACCTCGGGGTGACGTACGTCCTCGAGGACACGGGCGACATCGTCCCCCCAGAGCACGAGCACCAACGAGCCCGCCCCGACCAGCCGCCGGGGCAGGCTGACGACGGCGTCCACCCGTTCGATCTCGCCAAGGCCCACCTCGGCTGGCCGGTGCTGCCCGACGCCTCGGAGCTCGATGATCCGTTCCGAAGTGACCACCAAGTGCCGCAGCCGCCAGCGGACCACCCGGACGGCCAACCAGCACAGCGGCACGGCGGCAGCGCCCCCCTCGATCCAGTGGAGCACGGACGGCTCACGGGGGACGCCGAGCTCGACACCGACTGCCGCCGCGACCACCACAGCGGTGACGACGGCAGGACCGGAGAGGAACAGCCAGTGTGGATGGACGTCGACCGCCACGACCTCACCGGGGTGGAGCAGGTGCGGAGGAGCTGGCAACCGCCTCAGCCCAGCTTGGCGGCAATGGACCCGGCGCTGCGCAGGACCGTCCCGTCGGCACCGGCGGCCGAGTAGGCGTGGGTAGGCGAACGACGGGCCTCGTCGAGCAGCGAGCCCAGCAGGTCGACGAAGGCCACCGGCGGAGCCGTCCACAGGTAGCGGGCCAGGGAGCCCGGGATGGTGTTGAGCTCGTTGACCACCAGCTCGGTGCCGTCGGAGAGGAAGTCGAGCCGGGCGACGCCACGCACCCCCGCCAGTCGGGCGGTGGCCAGGGCCAGGCGACGGAGCTCGGCCTCCAGCGGCGCATCGAGCTCGGCCGGCAGCTCACGCGGGGCGGCGACCATGCCCTCGCCGGCGACGTACTTGTCGCGGTAGGCCAGGATGTCGCCACCCGACGGCCGCAGCGGCCGTTCGATCGTCGACAGGGCAAGCCTCGGCCACGACCGCACGGCCACCTGCAGGTCGCCGAGGTCGGGACGGTACGGCTCGACGACGGCACCGGCGGCGAAGTGAGGATTCGCACCGAGGCGGGCGACCAGGGTGTCCCGGTCGGCAACCACGTCGATACCGATCGAGGAACCGCCAAAACGCGGCTTGACGATGTAAGGACCGGGGAACGGCAGCGACGCGGGAACCTCGTCTCGAGGGGAGACGGCCAGGCGATCGAGCGTGGGGACGCCGTTGGCGCGTAGGAGGGCACCGAAGGCCAGCTTGTCCATTCCGAGGGCAGCACCGGCGACGGTAGGCCCGGTGTAGGCGATCCCGCACAGATCGAGCACTGCTTGCAGCGTGCCGTCCTCCCCCGGCCCTCCGTGGCAGCAGACGACGGCGGCCTCCACCTCGATCGGCCGCGACCGCCCAAGACGCCCGCCCGGCTCCACGAAGCCGCCGTCCGGCCGGGCCACCAGCTCGAGACGCGACGCCCCACGGGGCACACCTTCGACGAACGCCTCCGCCTCGAGGTCAGGTGCCACCTCGTACCACGAACCGGTCTTCGACCAGTAGAGCGCCCGGATGCGGCCTCCCACAGCCGCGGCCGGTGCGGAACGCAAGGCCCGCGCCGCCTGCAACCCGGTCAGCACGCTCACGTCGTGCTCGGGTGAGGGACCTCCGAAGATGACGGCGACGTCGACCACGGTCGGTTCCAACCTCCACTGTCTCTCTGGGAGCACGGGCGCTCTGGGAGCACGGGTGCTCTGCCGGTGCGAACTCTCTACCGGTGCCGGCTCGCGACCAGCACCGTGTCGGTGTCGGCGCCACGAACCCTCGCCAACGGTTGGGCAGGCCAGGCGGACTTCGCCACCCGGACGCTCAAGGGTAGTGGTCTGGCAGGTCGTTCTCGTACAGCACGGCGTCTCCAGCCCCCAAAGTGGACCGGACCCAGACAACGGCCTCTTCCCTCGTGGCGGCCACGGTCACCCGGACACGAGCGTCGACCCCGCCGAGCAGCGCCCGTCGGTTCGTGCGTCCCACCACCACGAGGTCGGTCGCCGCGTCGCACACCGCAGCGGCGAACCGACGGTTCTCTTCGCGCTGGCGGCGCCCGAGCTCGACCATCCCCGGGGTGACCACCACCGTGCGCCGCCCACCCGGCGGACCCGCTGGTGGCCCGAGACGAGTGAGCGCGACGAGCGCCGCTCGCGCCCCAGCGGGGTTGGAGTTGTAGGTGTCGTCCAGGATGACGAAGCCGCCGGGGGCGACCACCGACTGGAGCCGGTGGTCGGCGGCGGTCAACGAGCCGAGCCGCTCACCGAGCTCGTCGAGCGGCACGTCGAGGACCCAGGCGACGGCCACCGCGCACGCCACGTTCGACGGCTGGACTCCTGCCGGCAGCTCGAGCCCGTGCCGGACCGGCCGCCCTTCGACCAGCACGTCGACGTACCGCCCAGATGACGCGATCTGGGGACACACGACGACATCTGCCCCCGCTCCGGTCCCGGCGCGGACGACACGACGTCCCCCTGCCGCGATCCGGTCAGCCAGCTCGGCGAGGCGGGGATCGTCCACGGCCAGCACGACGGCGGAGGCTCCGGTGGTGATCTCCGACTTCGCCTCGAGGATGCGCTCCTCGGAGCCGAAGCGCTCGAGGTGCACGGGCCCGAGGGCGGTGATCACCGACACGTCGGGTGGGCACCACGCGCACAGTGCAGCGATCTCTCCCGGGCCGTAGGTGCCCATCTCGGCCACGAACACCTCCGTGTCCTCCGAAAGGTGCTCGTTGACGGCACGGGCCAGCCCTGCCCGGTTGTTGAAGCTGGCCGGTGAGGCGACCACCGCTCGGGTCCCCCCGAGGAGATCGGCGACGTGGCGCTTGGTCGACGTCTTGCCGTACGAACCGGTGATCGCCACCACGGTCGGCGAGATGGAGCGCAGGCGTCCCGCCGCCTGCTTCACGTACCGCTCGGCGACCGCCTGCTCGACGGGTCGGGTGAGGAGACAGGCCAGGTCGACGAGGACCGGGGCGGCCAGGGCGGCAAGTGCCGCCAGCGCCGCGGGTGCCCCCGTGACCGCACCCACGGCGACGACGCCGGCGACGAGCACCGCCCACGTCGCCGTCAGCGTCCGGAGCCGTCGAGTCCATGCCAGCGGTGCCGTGCGACCCCGGACGCCGAGCCCGACCGGCCCCACACCGGCAGCGACGGCAGCCAAGAAGGCGGCGGCAGGCACCCACCACACGGCCAGCACCCCGGCGACCCCGAGGGCGGCAAGACCAGCATTCGCCCAGCGCACGGTCCACCACCGGCGGGCGAAACGGGTTGCCGCGCCGGGGAGGTAGTGCTCGCGCTGGGCAACCCGCAGCCAGCGCAGACCGGCGACCGCGGTGGCAGCCACGCACACGGCCGCAGCCGCCCAGGCGACGGCTCCGGTCGGTGCACCGACCGTCGCCACCACCGGCACAGGAACCGACGCCAGCCTCATCAGCAGGTCGCGGGGCTCACGCCGGACCGGTCGACGAGCCCGTTGCCGGGCTGGTCGACGAGCCCGAGCCTGACCGGGCCAGCAGGAGCGACCGGAAGGCATCGGGCGCCTCGACGACGGTCAGGTGGCCGACGCCCGGCAGCACGGTGAGGGAAGCCGTGGGGATGAGAGCTGCCGCCTCGCTGGCCACGCTCACCGGTACGTCGTCGTCACATTCCCCCCACACCAGGTCCACGGGGCCGTCGAGGCCGGCCAGCAGCGGGGCGTACCGTTCGGCGATCGTCCGGACGAAAACCTGGCGCATCACGCCTTCGGCTGCGCGGTAGTCGGCCGAGCCGTGCGAGCGACGGGCGCGCTCCATGCGGGCGTCCCCGACCAGCCCCATCCGGTGCAATCGCCGTACCAGCCGAAACCCGGCATCCGGGCGGGCCGGGGCCTCCTGACGCGGGAGCAGCGGCACCCCGGTCAACACGAGCCGGCCCACCCGTCCGGGAGCCAGCCCGGGCAGGTGCAGTGCCACCCGTCCGCCGAAGGAATGGCCGAGCACGGTCAGTCCACCATCCGGTGCCAGCTCCTCGAGGAGCGGTACCAACAACGCGGCGTACTCAGCCGTCCCCCACGGCTCGGGTGGCGGCGGGGCAGCGCCGAAGCCAGGCAGGTCCACGGCCACCGCGCTCCTCCCGTCACCCAGACCGCCGGCGCCGAAGAGACCCACATAGTCGAGGTGGCTGCGCCGCCATCCATGGAGCGCCAGGACGGAGGTGGTCCCGTCGCCCCAGCGGGCCCCGAACAGCCGACCGTCGGCGAAGGAGTGCAGCACCGGCACACCCTACCGATAGCGTCGGGGGCCGTGGAACCAGCTCCCCCGCCGCCGACCGTCGGGCCTCAAGCGGCCGACGGCGCGGCGGACGGCGGCGTCCCCCCCCAGGCCCGGCTCGTCGAGGCTCGTTCCCGACTGACCGACGACCAGCGATCTGCCGTCACCGCGCCGCCGGGTCCCCTGTGGATCGAGGCGGGTGCCGGGTCAGGCAAGACCTCGGTGCTGACCGTCCGAGTGGCCCACCGGGTAGCCACTGGCTCCGCCACCGCCGAGCACGCCCTCGTGTGCACGTTCACCCGACGAGCAGCCGCCGAGCTGGCCGAGCGTCTGGCTGCCTTGGGTGTGCGTGCCGGTCCACCACCCGTCCCCGGCTCCCCCGGAGCCGGCGCCCAGGTGGCCACCCTCCACCGCCTGGCGCTCCACCTGGTACGACGCCACGCCCTCGATCGAGGGCGGGCGGTGCCGGTGGTGGGCGACCGTCTTCGGCACCTTGCCCGTGCCGTCCCCGAGGAGCGACGCGACCTCGTAGCCGCCGAGATCGCCTGGGCCCGATCACGGGCTCTCCAACCCGCGGCCTACGCCGAGGCGGCCGAACGGGCTGGCCGCTGTCCCGGGCTCCCCCTCGACGCAGTGGCGGACCACTTCGCCGCCTACGACCGGTCCCTGGCCCGCTCGGGCGCGCTCGACGTGGACGACCTCGTCGTCCGGGCAGGCGACCTGCTCGAAGACGACCGGGCCTTTGCCGATGCCGTCCGGTGGCGCTACCGCCATCTCTTCGTCGACGAGCTTCAGGATGTCACGCCGGCCCAGTTCCGGCTCGTTTTGGCCCTCCTCGGGCCGGCTCAGGACCTCACGGCCGTCGGCGATCCCAACCAGTCCATCTACGGCTGGAACGGCGCCGACGCAACGCTCGTCCGCTCGCTCGACGAGCACCTACCCGGACTGACGGTGGTCCGGCTCGGCGACAACCATCGCTCGACTCCCGAGATCGTCGCCGCCGCCAACGCGGTGCTCGGGTCGGCTCTCGTCGGCCACCCGCGGTCGCGACGTTCGCCCGGGCCCCGCCCGACGCTCGGCGCGTGGCCCGACGAGCACGCCGAGGCAGAGAGCGTCGCCGCCACCCTGCTCGCCTGGGCCACCGAACGGCTGTGGGGAGAGCTCTGCGTCCTAGCCCGGACCAACGAGCAGCTCACCGTGGTCGAGCAGGTGCTGCGCCGGTCAGGGGTACCCGTCCGCCGGGCGGGCGATGGCCGGCACGACCACCGGGACGCGGTCGACCTCACCACCTTCCACCAGGCCAAGGGGCTCGAGTGGTGGGGAGCCTGTGTGGTGGGCCTCGAGGACGGGCTGGTGCCCATCGCTCGGTGCGCCTCCGAAGACCAGCGCGCCGAAGAGCGCCGGCTGCTCTATGTCGCCCTCACCCGGGCCACCGACCGGCTGGCCTGCTCGTGGACACACAGCCGGCGGCTCCCCGGACGCGGTCGGCTCCGCCAGCACCCTTCGCCATGGCTGACTGCGCTCGAGCCGCACTGCGATCCCCCAGTGTCGCTCGACGTCACTCGGGCCACGACCGGCCTTCCTCCCCCGGGCTCGACTGATGCGCTCCGTCCGTCCTCCCGCGTCGCCGCGCTGCGGGCCATCCTCGACGGTGACGCGTCGCCTGCGGCCGACGGAGCCCTCGACGTGGTCGGTCAGGGCCAGACGACGTCGACGTAGACCGGTGCGTGGTCCGACGGCTTGGTGCCCTTGCGCGCGTCTCGGTCGATCTCGGCGCCCGTCGTCCCGACCGCCACGGGCTCGGTGGCGAGCACGAGGTCGATCCGCATCCCATGGCCGAGGTGGAACGACCCGCCCCGGTAGTCCCACCAGCTGTAGGCGCCAGGCTCGGGGTGAAGCCGGCGGAAGACGTCGACCAGCCCCCAGTCGCACAGCGCCCGGAGGGCTTCCCGCTCAGCAGGGCTCACGTGCGTCATTCCCTCGAACGCTGCGGGGTCCCACACGTCTCGGTCGTCGGGTGCGACGTTGAAGTCGCCGCAGACGACCACTGGCTGTGACGGATCGCAGGTGGAAGTAAGCAGATCGCGCAGCCCGTCCAGCCATGCCAGCTTGACGACGTAGTGCTCGCTGTCGAGGCTCCGTCCGTTCGGGACGTAGACGGAGTGCACGCGTACACCGTTGCAGTCGGCGGCGATCAGACGGGCACCGGCGTCGTCGTGGTCGTCGCCGAACCCGCGCACCACCCGCTCGAGACCCACGCGGCTCACTACGGCGACGCCGTTCCAACGACCCTGGCCGTGGTGGGCCGACTCGTAGCCGAGTGCGTCGAACGCCGCGTGCGGAAAGGCGGCGTCGGTCTGCTTGGTCTCCTGCAGGCAGAGCACGTCCGGCTGGGCCTCCTCGAGCCACGCCTCGACCCGAGGCAGCCGGGCCGTCAACGAATTGACGTTCCAGGTGGCGATGCGCACCCGACCCTCACTCCCGATCAGCCAGCACGAAGAGCAGCTCGGCCTCACATGCCAGTGCTCCGCCCACGCTGGCGCGTCCGCTCCCCCGGCCTGCCCGCGCCGACATCCGGCCGAGCGTCACCTCGAGGTCGAGCGTCTCACCCGGGACGACCTGACGGCGAAAGCGGGCCCGTTCGATGCCACCGAAGAGGGGGAGCCGGTGGGCGAAGCGTTCGTCGGCCAGCACGGCCACAGCACCCAGCTGGGCCAGCGCCTCGACCATCAGGACGCCCGGAAGGGTGGGACGCCCGGGGAAGTGGCCGGCGAAGAACGGTTCGTCGCCGGTCAGCTGCCACCTTCCCGTGGCCGACCGGCCCGGTTCCACCTCCCCGAGCTCGCTCACGAAGAGGAACGGTGGTCGGTGCGGGAGGATGTCTTCGGGCTGCACGACGGCGAGGTTACCGAACGACCCGGTCGGCGACCGGATCGAACGACCAGGACGACGTCACGAGTTGGGCGCCAGCTCGGGGAGGGCCAGTTCAGCCCGGCGGTGCCCGGCATCGAACCCCACGACGACGAACGAGCGCTGCTCGCCTTTGACGAGGATGCCCCGAGCCCGCCTCGGTGGCGGCGAACCGAGACCCCGCAACGGTACGTGGCAGTGCATGTCGCCGATGTCGACGCGGGCACCGTGCGACGTGTAGGCGGCAACCGTTCCCTCGACGGTGCTGCCTACCGGATGGTCGGCGACGAAGGTCAAGAACGTCAACGCGTCGTTGGCCACCGGCCCCGTTGCCGGCGCCGGTTCCCCAGCGGCCTCGGACGTCCTCGGCGCCGTCGCCTCGGCGGCGCCGGGCGTCGCCTCGGCGGTCTTCGCGGCCCTGGTGGCTTTGGTGGCTCTGGCGACCTTCCCCGTCATGGTGTCCGCCGTCGCCTTGGCGGCGCTGGTGGCCTTCGTCGCCTTGGTGGCCTTCGTCGCCTTGGTGGCCCTCGCGGCAACCGGCGCCGCTTCTGGAGTCTCGTCGGCGCTGGGCGTCGCCTCGGCGGTCTTCGCGGCCCTGGTGGCTTTGGTGGCCTTCGTCGCCTTGGTGGCCTTGGTCGCCTTTGTGGCTTTGGTCGCCTTT